>NZ_JBHTUD010000009.1:0-377429 GCF_042794235.1 Nocardia sp. NPDC056541 | reverse complement strand
ATGACACCGGGCAGGAACGAACCGAGCCCGCCGCCTTCGACGATGTTGGAACGGCCGTAGTTGAACGTGAACGTGCAGTAGCCGGCGTCCTTGATGGGCTGGCCCATGTAGGCGTACCCGTTGTAGGCGTTCATCCAGGTGCCGTGCAGCAGCACGACCGGGCGCGGATGCTCGGCCGTCGGCTTGCAGTTCCAGTCGTTCGTCCCGGGCGCGGCCGCATCGGGGTTGCCGAGGCCGTAGGCGAACGCGGCGAGGAACGCCGTCGACTCCGGTCCGTACGCACCGGGATCGGAGGAATAACCGCCCGAGGAACCCGAGCTGGAACCCGAACCGCCGTAGCAGTCACCGGACCCGTTACCGGAGCCGGCGCCACTGCCGGAGGTGCACGCCGACCCGGAGCCGGCGACCTGCCGGCCTTCGGAGATGATGCCGGCAAGATCCTGCTCGGTCGGCGCCGAGGCGGGAGCCGCGCTCGCCCCCGGCCCGGTGAACACCATGGAGAGAGCGCCGACTCCGGCGAATACCGCCGTGTGCAGCGTGCGCCTGCGACTGGGAGATTTCATGTGTTGACTTGTCTTCCTGTGCGATTCGAATATTCGTCGCCCTTTTCTTCCGGGAGAACGAATGGCTTGTCGAAACCGCCCAAAACATAAGCCGCAGAATTACTTACGAGACGATTGTCACGCGCGGTCTGGGCAGGTCACCACAGCCCCTCGAAAACTGCCATGACAGGGCACAGGAAAATATTCAGCACTCGCTGCGTGCCGCGACTCCGAGAAGTCGCTCGTCGAGCCACAGCACCGCCTCCGGATAGCCCGTCGCCGCGCCGATGATGTGCTCACCGAGCACGCCGCGATACACCGCGTTCGCCCCGAGTTCGCACTGCTCATCGTAGAGATTGCGCGCGCCCTCGGCAGGAATCCACCACTCCTGGTCGCCGTTGTAGATGTAGAGCGGCGTCGACGACCGCATTCCTTGCATCCGGGTGATCTCGTAGATGTCGGTGGCCAGTTCCGAACGCAGGGGGTCGGCGATGTTGGCGCCCACATCGATCGGCAGTTGCAAGATTCCCGGCACCGCGAACACGCTGGCGCACGTATCTTTCATAATCGAGGTGGTGACCCAGCGCCCGAGATTGTTCATCGCGGCGAGGATTTCAGGTCGCTCCCGTCCGATTGCGAAGGTCGCGGCCATAAATATTCCGGATGCGAGGTTGGCATTCATACTGCGCGAGAGGATTTCGAAGTCGGCGGGCACCCCGCCCAGTGCCGCACCGACGATGACGTCGACCAGTTCCGGTGCGTAGGAATCGATCAGCTTGGCCGCACCGTGGGTGGCGATGGCGCCACCGGAATAGCCGGTCATCGCGAATCGGCTGTCGCCGTAGGCCGCCGGGTCACCACCGCGCACCGCCCGGATCGCGTCGAGCACCGCGTGCCCGGCGACATACGGTTCGGCGTAAGCCATCCACGGGCCCTCGTGGTCGGGCACCAGGACCGCGTACCCCCGCAGGACCGCCAGCTGCGTCGTCGGCGGAATGAACTCTGTCGAGCTCGACTGCGATGTCAGGCCGTGCGCCAGCGAGTAGCCGGGAGTGCACTTGCGACCCAGCGCGTCGATGGGCAGGTTGTTCACCAGCACAGGGCGATCCCCGGGCCCGGTCCACTCGGTGGCGGGCACGATCAGGGTCGCGGTGGCATAGGACGGTCTGCCGTGGGCGTCGTCGGTGCGGAATTTCAGCAGCGTCGCCGAGCGGATGGGGACCAGGGTCAACCAGGCCGCGGTCGCGGTGACGTCGCGGGATTCGATCAGATCGCCGGGCGACAACTCGTCGAGCCCAGCCGGCCACTGGTCGAAGATCGGATCGCCGACCGCCGACGGGAGCACCGCCGCGTGGAGTGCCGCGAGTTCGGCCGCCGGATCGGCGGCGTTCGCCGGGATCGGCGAGGGAATCACCTGGTCGATCCAGCGCTGCAGATCGGGCAGGAAACCGGGTGTCCCCAGCTGCGGCACCGGGAACTCCTGGGTCGGCGGCGGCTCGGCGGCCGCGGTACCTGCCGCACAAGAGACGAGCAGCAGCACCGAACCGATAAGTACTCGAACAGATCTCATGGCACACACGCCTTCGGGTGGCAACGGATTCGTCGATGACGTGCCACTATGCGGTGCTCCGACCCCTACCGAAACTCCCCCACCGCGCCGTCGTCAGATCCTTCACGCTACGGGGCGCGGCGAACCGACTTCGGCGTTGTGCCCGAGTCGTGTGCGCAATGCCGCTGTATCGCAACAAGAATCGTCGATGGCGACGCGAATCGGCCCGGATCCGCTTCGGGGCGAGCGGATCCGGGCCGATCGAACCGGCTCAGCAGGTGCTGGGCGCCGGTTCCCCCTGCAGCCGGGCATCGAGCCAACTCAGCGCGGAAGGCAGTCCGAGCACAGCTGCGGTCAGATGGTCCGGGGTCGGTGTCTGCTGACTGACAACCTTGGCGCCCGCGGCACACCAGCGATGAGTGGTGGAGGTGATCGCGTCGACCGGGATGAGGCCGTCGATCGGCGAATGCCATTCGAAGACAGGCATTGTCGGCGCGCCCGGATACAGCTCCAGGCTGTTCTCCTCCACCACAGCGCGAGCTTCGGGATCCTCCACCAGTGAGGTGGTGGCCGCGAAGTCGAGGATGCCGCGCCCGGCTCCCGCCCCGAGGATGTCGTTGGTGCAGGCGTCACGGATCGACGCGCGGGCGGCCAAACCGCTGGCATTCATCTGATCGCTGATCGGGAACCGTTGGGGGTATTCCCGTTCGAGCCCGATCCCCGCGGCCAGCGCGAGACCGAACACGGGATGTGAACCGAAGCCGAGCCCCTCGAGCATCGACACCAGGTTCATCGGCACCCCGCCCATCGCCGCCCCCGCGATCTCGAGCTCGGGCGCGTACTCGGGCTGCAATGCCGCCGCCCACGCCGTCGCCATGCCGCCACCGGAGTACCCCGCCATCGCGACCCGGCTGCCACTCACCCGCAACTGCTCGACCTGGCGCACCGCGCGGATACCGTCGAGGGTCACCTGGCCGCCCAATTTCGCTGCGCCGTAGGCGAAATTCGGCCCGAGGTGGTCGGGCACGGCCATCGTCCAGCCGCGCTTGAGCGCGTAGTTCCAGGCCACCGCCTCGCGCACCATCAGATCCGGATCGTCGGTGTAGAGGACCTTGGAGACCGAGCAGCGCGTGCCGAGCCCGTTGATGATGTGCTGGTAGGACAGCACGGGGGCGTCGGTGCGGTGGTTGTTCGGCTGCAGCACCGTCGTCGTCGCGGCGATCGGGTCGCCCGCGGAATTGGTGGAGCGGAACTGGATCAGGGTGATGGTGGTGTCGGGGAACATGGCCAGCGCCGGCATCTGCCGTACGCCGAGTACGTCGCCGGGCTTGTGCTCGGCCAGGTCGGCCGGCTGGCTGTAGAAGGGGTCGGGGTCGGCGGTCGGGTACAGCGGTGTGGTGTGGCCTGCCGCGGCGGGGACCACGGTGAGCACCGCTGCCGCCAGGCAGACCAATAGTGTTCGGCCCGGCCTACTGTGTCGTGCCGCGGCATCCCAGATCATGCGGCTGTCCCTCCCGTGTCGCTGCTGTCGGGACCGATCTTCGCCGGTACCGTGGCTCCTCGTCGACGGGTCGCCGCGAACATCGGCGGAGCTCACAACCTCATCTGTGTGTGGTTGTGACCGGAGGCAGCACGCCGATATGCGGGCGCACCGCCGCGGCGACAGGTGGATTGTGAGATCTCCAAGCGAAATCGGAACGTGTTCCTCTCGATGGTGCAAGACCTACCGTCGAGTAGGAAGGCGCTCACCAGTGCCGGGGCGAAAGGAGCACGCCATGATTCCCACCGACGAGAACATCGCCGCCACCCTCCACCGCATCGACCCGAACGAGATACCGACCCGGCGGATCACGGTCTACTTCGACGGCCCCACCCCCGAGGACGCACTGGTCCTGGAATACGCCGCGACCCAGGCCGAGGCGTGGGAGTTCACCTCGGCGGCCGTGCATTCCGGCCTGCTGGTGACCGTCGACGGCAATGTCGGCCCCGGCCTGCGTCGGCTGCCCTGCCGGTCGCTGTGGCACTGACGCTCGCGGCGCCGCACCGCCGGCCGCACTAGGCTGGCACGGCGGGCGCCGCTCGGCCCGCGGTGACAGAAAGGGCATTCGTGACACGGTGGCAGTTCCCGCTCGCACTGGCCGCGGTGGCCGTCCTCACCGGCTGCGGCTCGGCAGACACCACCGAGGTCGCCACCCCACCCAGCACCACCGCCCCGACGACGACCACCACCACCAAGCGGGTGCCCGCCACCATCGCGCCGCCCACCACCACCGTCGACCCCTACGCGGGCCTACCCCTGATCGATCACGTGACCTGGACCGAGAACGTCGACGGCCCCCGTCTGCTCGTCTTCCCCACCCAGGCGGGCCGCAAGACCGCCGCGCCCGGCACCGACGAACTCGCGTGGCAGGAAGTACGTGCCCTCGACGCCGACGCCGACGCGCCGGGGATGCGCGACCAGTTCGTCTGCCACTGGGTTTGGGCCAGGATGGTAGCGCCCGACAAGCCGAGCTGGAATCTCGAACCGTGGCGCCCCGACGTCGGATATCAGGCCACGGTGGCGGCGAACTGCAATCCCGGCGGCCCCGAACGCTGATAGGAGCATCCCATGCGCATCGTCATCGCCGGTGGACACGGCAAAATCGCTCTCCTGCTCGCCCAGGTACTGACCCGGCGCGGCGATCACGTCCACGCCCTCATCCGTGAACCCGGCCAAGCCGCCGATATCGCCGCGACCGGCGGCGTGCCGGTCATCTACGACATGGAACGCGACACCCCCGCCGACCTCGCGGCCGCGGTCGCCGGTTCGGACGCGGTGGTGTTCGCAGCGGGTGCGGGCGCGGGGAGCGGTGCCGCGCGCAAGTACACGGTCGACCTCAACGGTTCGGTACAACTGGCCGACGCCGCCGAGCACACGGGCGTCGCGCGGTTCGTGCAGATCTCCACGATGGGCGCGGGCAGCCCGCCCGCGCCGGGGACCGATGAGGTGTGGGCCGCCTATATCGACGCCAAGACCCGCGCCGAGCAGGACCTGCGGACTCGCGAGCTGGAGTGGACGATCCTGCGACCGGGCCGGCTCACCGACACCGAAGGCAACGGTCTGATCACGCTCGGACCGCCGCCGATTCCGCGCGATTCGGTGCCACGCGCCGATGTCGCCGCGACACTCGCGTCGATCTTGGTCGCGGACAACACTTTTCGACGCACACTGGAGCTGGTCTCCGGATCGGAGACGATCGAGTCAGCCGTCGCGGCCATTTGATAGCCACAAATTAACTATCACAACATATTTCGCCCGTTGAACGCCATTGTCGTCAACTCGCGCCACATTGCCGTCACCTGATGAACACGGCCAGCCGCCGGTCACGCCGATATTCGAGCGCCACATATGACGGAGATGGTGGCGCTACCCTGGATTCGCCGCTCAGAAGCCGGGAAATGCACCGCATCGAGACGGAATCGATCGTGCAGATGTGCTTGCATCTGAAAGTCTCCCCGTCCTAAACTCAGGGCCGCAACACAATTCAGGGGACAGTCAGGGGAGGCCGCGAGCGGCACACCCGGGGCCAGGATTGCCTTGGGTTTGCCACTGCCTGAGAAGCACAGGGGCATTCACATGAACAACACCACGGGCCGTTTCGGCCTCGCCGATCGCGCGGCGGCCGATCACCCAGGCTCCGCTCGATGGTCCAGGGAAAGCGCGGTCGCCTTCGTCATCGATGCCGTGGAATCCACCGGCGCGGCGACCCGCAACGATTTCGATATCGACCGAATCGTGACCACTGCGCACGAACTGGCCGATGACTGGGATCTGCAAACGCTGACTCCCGATACTTTCTGGCGTATCGCCGCCGGCTGTATCCGGTACTGACCACGAATCGGCACCCACCGATCGACTGTCCCGCCCCTCGCGCGCAGTCCGATCAGCTCTCCGTGTGTTCGATTCCGCCCGACCGATCAGCTCCGCTCGGCTGTCAGTCCCGCTCGGAGTAGGACAGCAGTATCTCGCGTGAGCGATCCGGCCGTTCGGCTTGAACGCTGAGCTGATCCATCACCGATAGATACATCGCGAGGTCCTGGCGGCGCTCGAGGTAGAGCGCGCTGGTGAGTTGCTCGAGGTAGACGATATCGGGCAGTTCCGGCTCGCCGAAGCGCAGAATGCTGAACGAACTACCCGCCGCCGCGTGCCCGCCCGCCGAGTACGGCAGCACCTGCACCGTCACATTCGGCAGTTCCGAGAGCTCGGCCAGGTAGCGAAGCTGGGCCCGGTGCACGTCACGTCCGCCGATCGGACGATGCAGCACTGCCTCGTCGATCACCGCCCACACCACCGGCGGGTCGACCCGGCGCAGGACATCCTGGCGTAACTGCCGAACCTGGACCCGGCGGTCGGTTTCGGCGTCGTCGAAACCGAGGGTAACGATCGCCCTGGTGTACTCCGGCGTCTGCAGCAGGCCGGGTACCAGCTGTGCTTCGTAGGTGCGGATCTGGCTGGCCGCCTGCTCGAGCCCGAGATAGGTGCTGAACCACGACGGCAGCAGGTCGCTGTAGCGATGCCACCAGCCGGGTTCGCTTGCCTGCCTGGCCAACTCGAAGAACGAGGTGCGTTCCACCGGGTCGTGCACGCCGTAGAGCGTGAGCAGATCCCGGATGTCGCGTTCCTTGAAACCGGTGCGGCCCAGCTCGAGTCGGCTGATCTTGGCGTGCGAGCCGCGGATCGCGTCGCCCGCGGCCTCGCGGGTGATGCCTTTGCCCTCGCGTAGCTTGCGCAACTGGCCGCCGAGCGCGATACGCAACACGGTGGGGCCACGGTCGACAACAGGTTGTACGCGACCGATCTCGTCGGGTTCAGCCGTCATGGACCCAGATCCTACCGATTACCCGGTGAGGTAGTCGAACTCTCCGGCCTTCGCGCCGCGGATGAATGCGTCGATCTCGGGCCGGGTGTAGAAGATCACCGACCCCTGCGGGTCGCGCGAGTTGCGTACGGCGACCGAGCCGTCGGCGGCTTCGGCGACCTCGACACAGTTGCCGCTGGGGTTGCTGTAGGTGCTTTTGCGCCACGCACCGTCTCCCGGGCGTTCACGCTGATCATGCTGCATTCCGGACATACCGCACTCCTCGTTGTCGAATGATGCCCACCGGTACGAAAATTGCAGATGCACGCACAAACGTTCTTGCATCTGCCTTGCGCGATGGGGACATTAACACGCGAAACGCCACCGCGCACCGGTCGGTACTTTCCCGGCGTCATGACCGCGGCCAGGCGCCGACCGTCTCGTCCAGCCCCCTGAATTCGTAAGCGCCGCAACCCCATCGCGAGCCGACACGGCCGCAACGAGCGTGCAGATGTGCTTGCATTCGAAAACGAACCGCCCGTAGACTCAGGCCGCAAGATCACCGGGAGGTACCGCGGCTCCACCAGCCGGGCGGGCCTCCCGTCGCCGAATGGGAGGGGACTCGATGAGCAGTCCGTTTCAGCGACACCTCGGTGCCGCAGGCGCACCACCCACGGCGTGTAGCGACGAGCCGAACGGGCTCACCTACCGTCAGGCGCGCGAGATGCTGAGCCAACACGACATCCATGGTCCGCAGTGCCGTCAGTGGCTGGCCGCTGCCGCGTACCTGTCCGCGGGACTGGACGACGAATAGCGCGGTCGTAACGTCTTCGTGCTGGTCAGACCGGTTCCGACAGGTCATGCTGGTGGGCGACGATCGATCCGGACAGGTGGCGCGCGTATGCGGATAGCGGAGATCCTGCGCAACAAGGGCAGGGCGGTCACGACCGTGCCGCCGCAGACCACCGTGCGCGACCTGCTCGCGGCGCTGGCCGACCACAATATCGGCGCGGTGGTCGTTTCCCCCGATGGTGCCGTGATCACGGGCATCGTCTCCGAACGCGATGTGGTGCGTCATCTGCACGCCCACGGCGCCGCGCTGCTGGATCGGCCGGTCACCGACATCATGACCGCCCGGGTTCGCACCTGCGGGCCCGATGAGGATGTGTCCTCGCTGCGCGACGTGATGACCGAGCACCGGATCCGGCACATGCCGGTGGTGAAGTCCGACCGGCTCATCGGCATCGTCAGCATCGGTGACGTGGTGAAGAGCGAGATCACCGAACTGGCCGCCGAACGTGAACACCTCGTCGAATATTTGCAGGGCAACTACTGAGCCCGGCACCGACCGGCGACACCGAAAAGCCTTGCGCCTGAGAATTCTTCGCGAGCTGTACCAGAAACGTGCGTATCGTTGAGCGGGTGCACCCCGTCCGGCCCGAGCTCGCCGCCGCCTCGGCGATCCGGCACGCGCCCACCCCGGTGCCCGCCTCGATTCGCACGCGGTTTCCGGCCCTGGCCGATCCCGCGGTGGTCTATCTCGACAGTGCCGCGACGACGCAGAAGCCCGATACCGTCATCGCGGCCGTCACCGACTACCACCGCGAGCACACCGCCAACGCGGGCCGCGGCACCTACGGCTGGGCCACCGCGCTGTCGGCGCGGATCGCCGCCGTCCGTACCCGGGCGGCCGGTTTCCTCGGCGCGCACCACAGCGACGAGATGGTGTTCACCAGCGGAGCCACCGCCGCACTCGGCGCGATCGCGCACAGTTGGGGCCTGGCCGAGCTCGACGACGGCGACGAGATCCTCTACAACCCGGCCGATCACGCCGCCAATGTGCTGCCGTGGCACCACCTGCGCGACACCCTCGCCAGGTTCGGGCGCCGAATAGTGTTGCGGCCCTATCGCAGCACCGCTACCGGCGAAGCCGACATCGACGATATCCTCGCGCGGGTCGGTCCGCGCACCCGTCTGATCACCACCAGCCATCTCCATCACGTGTACGGCGGGCTCACCACCCTCGAGGAATTGCACGGCCGGATCGACCCCGAGATCCTGCTGTGCTTCGACTGCTCGCAGAGCGGAGGGCACCTGCCGGTCGACGTCACCGCGCTGCGAGCCGATTTCGCGGTCTTCGCGGGACACAAGATGTTCGGTACGCCCGGGATCGGCCTGCTGTACTGCCACCGCCGGGTGCACGCCAGGCTGCGCCCCTTCCTTCCCGGCGGGAACACCGGGGTCAGGATCACCGAAGACGGTCTCGTCACCACCGGAATGCCCGAGCTGCTCGAAGGCGGTACCCACAACATCCCCGGGATCCTTTCCCTCGCACCGGCTTTCGACCTGCTCGACGAGCTCGACCGATTCGCTGTCGCCGAGCACAACCGGGTGCTCACCCTGCGGCTCATCGACGGCCTGCGCGAGGTCCCCGGGCTCGACTTCCTCCCCGGGCCGGCACACGCCACCTGCGCCGTCGGCTATGGGATCGTCTCGTTCACCCTCGACGCGATCAGCGCCGCCGACCTCGGGTTCGTCCTGGCCGATGCCGGATTCCTGGTGCGAACCGGAGCGCATTGCGTGCCCTCGGCCGACACCGGGAACGGTTCGGTGCGGGTGAGTACCCACCTCTACAACACCCTCGACGAGATCGACCGATTCGTCGCCTGCGTGGCCGGCCTCGCCGGTGACGGGCGCTGAACAACCTGTCCTTCAAGCCCCCGACGCCGAGGAGGAACGATGGGCTCGCCCACCGTGCAGCACTACGATCGTCGCGCCGCGTCCCGGGTACTGGCCCGCCTGGCCGCTCCCGGACTGTTCGCCGCCACCGAACCGCCGCCTCCGGCCCGAATCACCTACCGTGCCACGGCATTACAGCCTGAATCGGGTGCCGCGCTGACACAGTCCCAGCGGATGTACCTGGAACGGTTCATGCGCCCCTGCCGCCCGGATCAGGTGACCAGCGCGACCCATCGCCTCACGTGGACCGACAGCGCGGGAATTCCCAACACCGGGTACTTCCACACCGCGGGCGCGGGCCCCGAACTCGCGGTGCTCGCGCGGGAAACAGTCCTCGCGCTGTGGCATTCGCTGGCGGCATCCGAACTCCCGGCGCGCGCTGCGGCCCTGTCCGCCCATGATCACGGCGTTCTTCGCGCGACCACCACCGATCACGATCCGCACGAGATCTTCCGGGTCGGTATCGAGGCCACAGGGCGCGCACTGGTCCAGCACGGGCTGATCGCCGCCGACACCCCCTATCGCGGGCTCGTCGAATTCGCCACCGGCATGCGTGATTGCGGCATCTTCACCGCCGTCGCCACCCGCTGGTTCTGGGAACTGCAGGCCTCGACATTCCGGCGCGGGATGATCCCGGTGCGCTTTGCCACCCAGCCCGACGGGTCCGTGCGCTACACCGCCGACTCGATCGCCGTCCTGCGCGCGATGAAAGACGCCACCATCGCCGACGCGCACGCGGTGATGCTGCGCGCGACCGGCGAGGAGGGCCTCGAGACCGAAGCGGCCGTCGCGAAATACCACGACGACCTCGACCTGATCTCACGGCAATACGCGCTGCTGCCCGCCGACACGCGACCCACCTGTCTCGCGGCGACCCAACATGACATCGACGGCGCCGATGTGCACGTCCTCGCCACGGTCGTCGATCGGTTCGTCGAGACGTTCGCCGCGCTGACAGGCTCGGTGGAAGTGCTCGAGGACCTGACCGAGGAACAGCCGGGTACCGCCCCCTCCGGCGACGACGGCGTCTTCTACGTCCCCGATATGAGCTGCCGGCATTGCGTCCGCACGATCACCGCACTGCTCGAGTCGATGGAGATCCCGGTCGTCGAGATCGATCTGGAGTCCAAGCGGGTGATCGCCCGGATCCGCAGTCCGCGCAACAGGTTCCGTGTCTTCGAGGCACTGCGCGATGGCGGCTACAACCCGGTCGACGACGTGCCGGCGCAGGTGCCCGGCGCGTCGGTGGGATGATCCCGCCCGCCGTTCCCGCCGCGCTGCATCCGCTCGTCGCCGCGTTCCTCGCCGATCGCGACGGCGTTCGCGCCGCGCTGCGCCGCTACGGCTCCCCCGTGCATCTGGTGTTCCCGCAGATCTTTGCCGCCAACCTCGCCGCACTGCGCGCCGTGCTCGACGCGGGAGCGGTCCGGCATCGAATCTGCTATGCGCACAAAGTGAATCGCTCCGCGGCGTTCGCCCACACGGCCGCGCACGCGGGAATCGCCGTCGACGTGGCGTCCACGGGGGAACTGCGTTCCGCGCTGTCCGCCGGATTTCCCGCCGATCGCATCGAGGTGACCGGCCCCAAGGGCGCCACGATGCTGCGGGCCGCGGTGACGGCCACGGCGACGATCAATGTCGACAACCTCTGGGAACTCGCGACCCTGGCCGAGCTGGCGTCACCGGCGGCGGCTGTCCCGGTACTGCTACGCATTTCGGGTTTCTCCGGCAGCTCACCGAGCCGGTTCGGGATCGATCTCGCCGACGTGGCCACGGCGCTGGATCTGCTGGTACGTCACCGCGACCGGCTGCGGCTGCTGGGATTCGCCTTTCACCTCGATACCGCTGCCACCGCGGAACGGGTCAACGCCGTGGGCGACTGTCTGGAACTGATCGAACGGGCCTACGCGCACGGCCTGACGCCGACGGTGCTCGATATCGGCGGCGGCTTGCGCCAGGTCTTCACCGCCGATGCCGGGGGGTACGACGCCTACGACCACGCACTGCGGGCGGGCCTGCTCGGGCGTGGCCCCGCGATGCACTGGGGCAACAACACTTTCGGCTATCACGTCGCCGAGGGAATGGTGCACGGCGCACCGGTGTTCCACAAGTACGCCAATACCGAACCCGCCGCAGGCATCCTCGCCGAACTGCTCGCCGCTCCGTTGCCCGGGCACGGTGGACGGGCGCTGGCGGCGGTCCTCACCGACAATCTCCTCGACCTGTGGCTCGAACCGGGCAAAGCGCTGGTCGACCAGGCAGGCATCACCGTAGCCCAGGTCGAGTTCGTCAAACGGGCAGGCAACGGCGCGACGCTGGTCCACCTGGATCTCAGCCGCGACACCGTCACCGCCGCCGACCAGGAGGTGCTCATCGATCCGATCGTGCTGACCGACGTAGCCGAGTCACGTCCTGCCGGGGTGTATTTCGCCGGGCACCTGTGTCTCGAGCGCGACCTGATCACCCAGCGGCAGGTGCGAGTCGCGCAGCTGCCGTCCCCCGGCGATCCGGTGGTGTTCCCCAATACCGCCGCGTACCACACGGACCTGTCGGCCGCGCAGGCCGGCATGCACCCGACACCCGCGAAAGTCGCTGTGCTGCACCGAGAAGGACAGTTCGTTCTGTGCCCTGATGCCGACTACCGGCCCGGGGGCCGGTGATGGTCTACACCCACATCACCGAGCTGATCGGCAACACTCCCCTGCTGCGCCTGGACCCCGCCGTCCACGGGCTGGCCGACGTCGAGCTGTACGCGAAACTGGAGTCGCACAACCCCTTCGGTTCGGTGAAGGACCGCGTTGCCTGGGCGATGATCCGCGACGATCTCGAGCGCGTCCGCGCAGGCGGGCAGTCGTTCATCGAGGCGTCGAGCGGGAACACCGCCAAAGCGCTTCGGGTACTCGGCGCGCTGCACGGCATCCCGTTGCGCGCGGTCACCAATCGGATCCGGGTGAGCGAGGTCCGCCAATTGCTGCAACTGCTCGGGACCGAGATCGTGGAACTTCCCGGCCTGTCCGAATGCCCTGATCCCCATGCCGCCGATGATGTTTCGGCGGTCATCGAGCAGACCATCGGCCAGGCGCCCGACCGCTGGTATCACCCCTCGCAATACACGAACGAGCGCAATATCGCCGCCCATCACGACGGCACCGGCACCGAGATCGCCACCGACCTCGCGGACGCGGGCATCGACCACCTGGACTACCTGATCGGCGGACTCGGCACCACCGGCTCCACCCGGGGCACCGCGACCGCCCTGCTCGCCCACCATCCGGACCTGCGCACCGTCGGGGTGGTGTCGGACCGCTTCGATTTCATCCCCGGTATCCGCTCCGAGCGCGAGATGTGGGACGTCGGGCTGTTCCGGCCCGATTTCTACGACGAGATCGTCACCGTCGACTCCGCCGCGGCCATCGAGTCGACCCTCGACCTGATGCGCGGCTACGGCGTACTCGCCGGACCCACCAGCGGCGCGGGCTATTGCGCCGCCCTTCGCACTCTGGCTGCGGTACCGCGCCCCGAGGGCAGAGCACTGGTGGCTGTGCTGATCGTGTGCGACCGGATCGAACCGTATCTGTCCTATCTCGCCAAACGCAGGCCGGAGCTGTTCGGCAAGCCCACCGGGCCCGCACCCCCGAGCCCCGACGACACCGCGCCGACGCTGTCTCCCGCTGAGCTGGCCGAACTCGACCGCACCGCCAGACCCACCGTCGTCGATACCCGCGGCGCGATGGCCTACCGCGTCGGGCATGTCCCCGGCGCGCTCAACATCCGCGACGACCAGCTCGACGAGATGCTCACCCAGGGCGTGCCGTTTCCGCGGTCACGGCCGGTGGTGTTCGTGTGCCCGGTCGGGGAAACCTCGCTGCGTTTCGCCGCGGTGGCCCACCGCGCGGGCTACGAGGCGTACAGCCTCGCGGGCGGCATCGTCGCGTGGCGCGACGCCGGATACGCGATGGAGCGCGGCGGCTGATCAGACGAGCACCCTGGTGGCGCGGCGCGCGGTGCTCAATCCACGACCGCGACCGGTGGTCGCCAGCAACGCCGTGAGCGGTCCGCGATACCCATCGGCGAGCAGCCCGACGACCGCACGGAAGCGCGCCACGAACTGCTGCGCGGTCGCCTCGTCGAACCGGGCGATCGGGTAGATGAACGACCCGTCGACCCCGGCGGGCGCGCCGAGTGGATCGTAGTGGTCGGTGAGCCCGAACTCGAGGTCGTGCTTGGCCCTGACCACCCCGGTCGGTAACTCGGTGATCGAAAGCCCCTGTGCAGGAGGGTGTTCGACGGCGGTGCGTGGGGCCCCGGCTCGCTGCAGGATGAGTGTGGCCTGGAACAGCGGCAGCGCCGCGTCCTGCGGCAGGCAGCGCTTGAGGCGCGGGTTGGGGGTGTCGGGGTGGGCGTACGCGGCGAGCGCGACCCGGCGCACTTGCTTGAGAAGTTCGCCGACATCGGCGGCACGGTCGAGGCGCACGCGCATCAGCACATCAGCGGAGAAATTGCCGACGAGATCGTCGAGCAGGCGGTGATCGCGACCCGAAACCGCTGTGGCGACCGTGACATCGGCGCTGCGCGCGAACGCGCCGACGGTGAGCGCGAACGCGGTCTGCAACACCATGAACAGGCTCGCCCGCCCCTCCTGCGCCATCCGCAGCAGCCCGGCATGGGTCTCGGCGTCGAACGAAATCGGCAGCAGCGCACCGGCAACCGGGTCGATCGGGGCCGCGGGGAGCTCACGCGCGGGTAGGTCCAGCAGGGCCGGGCGGCCTGCCAGCGCATTGGCCCAGTACCGCAGCTGATGGGTGGCCCGGCTCCACTCGTCGGTGAACTCGCCGAGCTGCTCGTGCTTCCACAGGGTGTAATCGATGTAGCTGATCGGCAGCGGCGGCCAGTGCGGGGCGGTGCCGGCGCGACAGGCCAGATAGGCGGTGACGAGGTCGCGGATCAGTGGGCCCATCGAGCGACCGTCGACCGAGATGTGGTGCACGACAAGGGCGAGCACCACATCGTCGGGCCCGAGCACGAACAGCCGCGCCCGCACCGGCAGATCGCGGGCGAGGTCGAAGGGCTGCCCGGCCAGCGCGGCGACGGCGGGGGCGAGGCCGGCTTCGCCGACGCCGCATTCGGCCACATCGAGGACGGCATCGTCGGGGTCGACGACGCACTGAGCCGGACCCAGCTCGGTCGCCGGAAACCGGGTCCGCAGCGGAACATGGCGACCGACGAGAAGTTTCAGCGCCGCTCGCAGCGCTGCCACGTCGACCGACGCGCCACGCAAGCGCATCGCCCGCGCGACATTCCAATCCGCCGACCGGCCGAGTCGCGCGGCATGCCACATCCGCTCCTGCGCGGGCGCCAGGGGCACATGCGACGGACACGGTCGCGGGCCGAGCACCGGTGACGCGGCGGGCCGCGCACAGACCGGGTCACTCCCGGTGCGCGCCGTCGCCGGCAAAACGCCACTGCCGGCGCCGTATCCCCCCGATCTCCGCCCCACACCGGGGTCCGACACGCGTCTACAACCTCCACACCGTTTCGACAGGTGAGCAACGCTAACGAGCCGATGTGAACACACAGTTACCGGATCGTGACCATGCTCGGTCAGCCCGCCCGCATCGCGAATCCCAAGATTTCGCCGACTATCCACTTTCCGGGCGAAATCGCCCAAAAGCCGCGTTAGAGTAGCGACGGGAAGCGGAGCGAGGAGTTGGTTGGTGTCCATCGGGAAATTGGTGTCGTTCGACGGTTCACGGGGTTTCGGTTTCATCCGGCCCGATGACGGCGGGCCCGATGTATTCGTCCACGTCAACGACATCGGACTCGACGAGGACGAGCTGCGCCAGGGTCGCCTGTTCGAATTCGATGTGACCGAAGGCGATCGGGGTCCCAAGGCGATCAACCTGACCGGGGTCGGACAGCCCCCCGCCGCTCCGAAGACGCGCAAGGGCGGCGACCGGCTCGGTCCCGACGAACTGCGTCAGCAGATCACCGAATTGCTGCTGGAGGCGTCCCCCGCGCTCACCGCGGCCGAGATCATCACCATCCGCGACCGGTTCACCACCTTCGCCGACGAGCACGGCTGGCTCGACAGCTGATCTCGCGCCAGGGCGGTTATCGCGCCCGCCGATGAACTCCGGCGCGGACTCGGCGAGCGCGACAGGCACGCACTCGATGTCCGCGCACGTGTCGGTCCCCCGTCCTACGATCGCCTCACACACCGATGAATCGGGCGTGCTCGCATCGTCGACACGGGTGAACACACCCGCGAGGAGGATCGGATGGATCTACCGGTGATGCCGCCAGTGCGCCCCATGCTGGCCAAGTCGACGCCGTCGCTACCGCGCGAGCCAGGACTCAGCTATGAGCCGAAGTGGGACGGCTTCCGCTGCGTCGTGTTCCGCGACGG
Source organism: Nocardia sp. NPDC056541 (assembly GCF_042794235.1). NCBI lineage: Bacteria > Bacillati > Actinomycetota > Actinomycetes > Mycobacteriales > Nocardiaceae > Nocardia > Nocardia sp. NPDC056541. The sequence goes on along the minus strand of NZ_JBHTUD010000009.1, from coordinate 361,355 downwards.
TGACGAGATCGAACTCGGCTCCCGCAACGACCGCCCGCTCACCCGGTACTTCCCCGAGCTGGCCGAGCTGCTGAAGGAGGCGCTGCCGCAACGCTGCGTCATCGACGGGGAGATCGTGGTCGTCACCGATCACGGCCTCGATTTCGACACCTTGCAGCAGCGGTTGCACCCGGCCGCGTCGCGGGTCACCAAACTCGCGGCGCAGACACCGGCCAGTTTCGTCGCCTTCGACCTGCTCGCCCTCGGCGATCGCGATCTCACCACCGCACCGTTCGCGCAGCGGCGCCGCGAACTCGAGTCGTTGCTCGACGCCGCGCCCGGCCGGATCCATCTCACACCGATCACCCAGGATCCCGACGTGGCTCAGGACTGGTTCACCCGCTTCGAAGGCGCGGGCTTCGACGGCGTGATGGCCAAGTCCGACGAACTGGCCTACCTGCAGGACAAGCGAGTGATGCTCAAGATCAAGCACGAGCGCACCGCCGACTGCGTGGTCGCCGGTTACCGGATGCACAAGGACGGCGAAGGCGTCGGTTCGCTGCTGCTCGGCCTGTTCGACGACGAGGGCAATCTGCACCATGTCGGGGTGGCGTCGAGTTTCACCGCGGCCCGGCGCCGCGAATTGCTCGGCGAGCTGGCGCCGTTGCGCGAGAACGCGCTCGACGACCATCCGTGGCGCACCTGGGCCGACGCCGCCGCGCAGGCGAACGCCGACGGCAAGATGCCCGGCGGGCAGAGCCGCTGGAGCGGGGGCAAGGATCTGTCGTGGGAGCCGCTGCGGCCCGAGCTGGTCGCCGAAGTGCGCTACGAGCACGTGCAGTCGGGACGGTTCCGCCACGGCGGGCGGCTGGCGCGGTTCCGCGCCGACCGAACCCCCGATTCGTGCACGTACGCCCAGCTCGATGAAGTGGCGCCCGCCGAGCTCGACGCGATCTTCGGAGTCGGCCGATGAGCGCCGCGGTAGAACTCGACGTCGACGGCCGGGCGCTGACCATCAGCAATCCCGACAAGGTCTACTTCACCAAACGCGGCGAGACCAAGCTCGATCTGGTCAACTACTACCGCGCTGTCGCCGAACCGCTGCTCGGTGTGATCGGTGGTCGCCCGCTACTGCTGGAACGCTATCCCGACGGCGCGTCGGGCAAATCGTGGTTCCAGAAGCGGGTGCCGAAGTCCGCGCCGGACTGGTTGCAGACCGTAGAGGTGTCCACCCCCAACGGCACCACCAGCGACGCGCTGGTGGCCCACGATCTCGCCCACATCCTGTGGGCGGTGAATCAGGGCTGTCTCGGTTTTCACGTGTGGCCCAATCATGTTCCGGATCTGCGGATCGCCGACGAACTACGCATCGATCTCGATCCCTCGCCCGGCATCGGTTTCGATGATCTGCGCCGGGCCGCGGTGCTCACCCGCGAACTGCTGGCCGAACTCGGCGTCGACTCGTCCATCAAGACCTCGGGCTCACGTGGCCTGCACATCTACGCGGCGCTGGAACCGCGCTGGGACGGCTACGAGGTGCGGGCCGCCGCGGTGGCGCTGGCCAGGGAGCTCGAGCGCAGGCATCCCGAGGAGATCACCGCGCAGTGGTGGAAAGAGGAACGCGGCTCGCGGGTGTTCATCGACTTCAATCAGAACGCCCCGCACAAGACCGTGTTCGGCGCCTGGTCGGTGCGACCGAAGGTCGGCGGTCAGGTGTCGACACCGATCACCTGGGCCGAACTCGACACCGTCGTCCCCGATGAGCTCACGCTGGCCACCGTGCCCGCCCGCCTCGCCGAGTCGGGTGATCCCTGGGCGAACCGGGCACCACAATCGATCGAACCGCTGCTGACGATGTCGGAGCGCGACATGGCAGCGGGGCTGATGGACGCACCGTGGCCACCGCAGTATCCGAAGATGCCCAACGAGCCGCCGCGCGTGCAACCGAGCCGGGCCAAGAAGGAGTGAGAACCTATTCGGTGGTCCACAGCGACCAGACCGCGGCGCTGCCCTTGCCCTCGCACACAAGCGCGTGGTTGTCGGAGGTACGGCCCGATTTGTCCACCGAGGGATCGCATTTCGCCCCCGCGGTGTAGTAGGACCCCGATACCTTGAACGGCCCCGACCAGGTATGACCACTCGGTCCGCGCAGACACAGCAATGTCGCACCGTCTGCCGCGACGCCGAGCAGACCGGCCTTCTCCGCGGTGCACTCCGTGCCCTTCTCGACCACGCCGCTTTTCTCGCCGCCGCCCGCGGGGCTCGTCACCGGGACGGCCTCGGTCACCGTCGGCGCCGTGTGCGAGGTCACCGACACCGGCGTCGGCGTCGTGGTCGCCGCCGACTGGGCGAGAGCCGGCATCGACACGTCCAACCCGCCGAAAACGGCGAGGCCGATCGCTGCCGCGACCGCCACCTCGGAGATACCGAGCAGCAGTGCCAGCACCGCGATCCCCCGCCCGCGTGGATGCCCGAACGACAGCAGCCCGAACACGATCGCGATCGGGAACAGCAGCACCAGCGCGGCGGCCAGTGCCACCATCGAGTACGGATTCACGCGCGGTTGGTCACCGCGGCGACCGCCGGTCGCACTGTCCGCGCTCACCTGCGGCCAGCGCTGGCCGTCCCAACGCCGATCGTCGGACTCCTGCTCGGGGTCGTCATCCCATTCCTCGTACCGTGCCATCAACCCCGGGTCCCTCTCCGATCTCCCCGGGCGCACAACGAAACAGGTGCGGCGCCGGGTTACGCGACGAGAATAAGGACTCACAGCCCGGTAGCACAGCTCAAACGCGAAATAGGGTCACAGTGACATAACGTGTCAACTCGCGCGAGCGCCCTGGTAACGAACCGGCTAACACCCTTACCCCGGCGGACGGAACAGGTTCATGCTGGTCATCAAGTGCAGCGTTGCGCGCACCCCTGAGCTCGCGAGGAGGACTCATGTCCGACAGCACGCCGTCGGCAGACCGCACCTGGCATGCCCAAGCCGGTGATCTGCTGGCCGACGATTACAACGTTCCCGGCATCATCATGTGCGCGATCGGGGTGGTCGGGCTCGCGTGCACCCTCGTCGCGGCTGGTACCGAGCACACCGGATGGGCCGTGCTGGCCGGGATCATGACGTTACTTTTCCTCGGCGGCGGTGTCGGTGCGCTGATGTTCGAGCATCACCGGGAGAAGAAGATCGAGCAGATGCTCGGCCGCACCGGGCACGCGCCCGGCCATGCCGGACCCCAGCGCTACAGTGCCGCCGCGATCGCGATGCGGCGCTCGAATCGCGCGCTCGATTCCTAGCGCTCGCCCGATTCCACGGTCGGTTCCGGCTCGGTGATCAGCACGCTGGGAATCGTCACGGTGATCATCGTGAGCAGGGTGTCGGCCAGCAGTTGATGCACCTGCGCCCTGGTGAGGGTGCCGCGGGTGATCCATTCGCGTCCGGCGACTTTCACCAGTCCCGCGTAGGCGAGGACCAGCGCGCGCAAACGTGCACTGTCTGCCAGATCGGCGCGCCCGATCATCACCAGCATGCGTTCGGCGGCGGCATCGTCGGCCTGATCGAGGATCTGCTGCACCTCGGGGTCGTCGCCGACGCCCTCGTGGCTGGTCACCTTCACCCAGGTGGTGCCGTGCTCGGCGATGGTGTCGAGCAGCCAGCCCACGATCGCGTCGACCCGCTCACCCGGTGTGCCGTCGGGAATGGACACCTTGTCCTGACGCGGCAGAGTCACCATGCGGCGCACCACCGCCAGATACAGGTAGCGCTTGTTGCCGAAGTAGTGGTTGATCAGGCCACGGGCCACCCCCGCGCGCTGGGCCAGTTCCGCGGTCGACACCGCCGCGTAGGGCCGCTCACCGAACATATCGATGGCACACGCCAGGATCTGCGCTCGTCGCTCGTCGGGTTCGAGCCTGCGCCTGCGCGGCGCGTCTGCGGTGTCGGTGTCCAGCGGGGAAATCGCGGTTCTCCGTCGAGTTCGATAGCCGTCGCACGGTTGCGACGACGGCCCATCACGATACCCAGCGGGTCGCTCGCGCGGCCAATGCGACAATAGATGTCGTCCACCGCTCCCGCACGAAGGAATGTCGCACTCCCCGATGACCGAGAACATGATCGATCCGGACGAGTTGGCGACCTGTCTGCGGGTACTGGAACGCGCCGGGCAGCTGGAGAAGGAACATCCCGACTCCATCGCCGTGCAGCGCGCCGTCGGGCACATGTTCAAAAAGCTCAAGCACCGCCGTCGCATCGAGGCCAGGGAGCAGATCTCCTCGAACGACCGCGCCGTCATCGCCGCGACCGCGACGGGCTCCCCGCAGCGCATCGACGACGAGACCGCGGGCATCCCGATCAGCTCGTCCACCACGGGCGCCAGCGCGGGCACCCTGCTCAAGGCGCGTCCCTGCTACATCTGCAAGCAGAAGTACACCCAGGTCGACGCGTTCTACCACCAGCTGTGCCCTGAGTGCGCGGTAGCGAGCCACACCAAGCGCGACGCGCGCACCGACCTGTCCGGCAAACGCGCCCTGCTCACCGGCGGTCGCGCCAAGATCGGCATGTACATCGCGTTGCGGCTGCTGCGCGACGGTGCGCACACCACCATCACCACTCGCTTCCCCAACGACGCGATCCGTCGCTTCGCCGCCATGGAGGACAGCGCCGACTGGCTGCACCGGCTGCGCATCATCGGCATCGATCTGCGTGACCCCGCGCAGGTCGTGGCGCTGGCCGATGACGTCGCCGCCCAGGGCCCCCTCGACATCCTGATCAACAACGCGGCCCAGACGGTGCGCCGATCGGCCGGCGCCTACAGCGCGCTGGTCGACGCCGAGACCGCGCCGCTGCCCGCGGGCGTCCTGCCGGAGATGGTCACGTTCGGCAAGACCATGCAGGCCCACCCGACCGCACTCACCGCCTCCCTCACGCCGTCGCTGTCGGCCACCGATGTCGCCGAACTCGCGCTGGTCGCCGGTTCGGCCACCCCGGAGCGGATCGCGGCGGGCGTGGCCATCGACGCCGGTGGTCTTGTCCCCGACCTCGCGCACACCAACAGCTGGGTGCAGACCGTCGGCGAGGTGGAGGCCACCGAGCTGCTCGAGGTGCAGCTGTGCAACTCGGTCGCGCCGTTCATCCTGGTGTCACGGTTGCGCCCTGCCCTGGCCGCCGCGGCAGGTCGGCGCAAGTACGTGGTCAACGTCTCGGCGATGGAAGGCCAGTTCGGCCGCGGCTACAAGGGCCCGGGGCACCCGCACACGAACATGGCCAAGGCCGCGCTCAACATGCTCACCCGCACCAGCGCCCTCGAGATGTTCGAGGCCGACTCGATCCTGATGACCGCGGTCGACACCGGCTGGATCACCGACGAACGCCCGCACTTCACCAAGGTCCGCCTCGCCGAGGAGGGCTTCCACGCACCGCTCGATCTCGTCGACGGCGCCGCCCGCGTCTACGACCCGATCGTGCAGGGCGAGGACGGCGTGGACCTCTACGGCTGCTTCCTCAAGGACTACCGGCCTTCACCCTGGTGACGCAAGCGATGCCGAACCGGAATGATGATCATGATGCCGCCCGGGGAGCACGGTACATATCCTGAATAGGTGCCGTTCCGGGTGCTGGCCGACGTTCTCGCCGTCACCCACGTCGCGTTCATCGCGTACGTGGTCGCCGGCGGCTTCCTGGCGTGGCGATGGCCCCGCACGATCGGCCTGCACGTACTGGCCGTGGCGTGGGGCTTCGGCACCATCCTGATCGGCTTCGACTGCCCGCTCACCTACGCCGAGAACTGGGCGCGCAGGCAAGCGGGGGTGGGTGAGTTGCCCGCCGCCGGCTTCATCGACCACTACCTCACCGGGGTGATCTACCCCGACAGCGCGCTCGGCTTGGTGCGGGCACTGGCGGCGCTGGCGGTGCTCGTGTCGTGGCTGGGCTACGCGCGCCTGCACCAGCGCCGGCTCAGTTCACGTGCCGTGTGATCTCCTGCGCCACCGCGGCGTGCTGTTCGTCGAGGTAGAAGTGCCCGCCACCGAACGTGCGCAGGCTGAACGGCCCGTCGGTGACCGCACGCCACTGTTCGGCCTGGTCCACCGTGGTCGTCGGATCCTCGGTACTCACCAAGGCGACGACCGGGCAGCTCAGCTGTGCTCCCGGCCGACGCCGATAGGTCTCGACCGCCTGGTAGTCGGCCCGCACGGCGGGCAGCACGAGATCGGCCAGGCCCGGTTCGGTGCGCAGCAGTCGCACCGGTGCGGGATCGTTCGCCAGCCGCTCCAGCTCGTCGATGAGCGCGGTGTCCGATCCTCTGTGTAGCCGTCCGGTTTCGACGAATTCCGGTGCGGGACGACCGGAGACGATGAGGACGCGGGGCGGTTGCCCGGCGGCGGCGAGTCGCAGTGCGGTCTCGTAGGCCACGGTCGCGCCCATGCTGTGCCCGAACAGCGCACGGGCCGGTCCCGGCTGCCGCGCGATGTCCGCGGCGATCCGGTCGGCGAGCAGATGCAGGTCGGTGATCGTCGGATCGCCGAGCCGGTCCTGCCTGCCGGGATATTGCACCGCCGTCACTTCGACACCGGCGCCGATGTGTCGCGCCAACTCCCGATAGAAGGTCGCCGATCCCCCGCCGGGCGGAAAACACGTCACCCGACCGCGGGCCGCCGCCTCCGATCGCAGGATCCGAACCCACTCCGTCGCAGCCGTATTCACGCCCACATCACACTCCTCACCCTCTCCACCGCAACTAGGCTGGTCGATGTGACCACCGCGCAGCAGCTCGTCCACGCCTACGAGACGGGACTGGGACTCCCGCCGTCGAGCGATGCCGACGTGCCGGATCCCGGTGCGCGGTTGGCGGCCACCCTACCGGTGTGGGCGCTCGCGGCGGGTTCGGTCGCGGCAGTGAGCGCGGCCGCCAACCGGGTCAGAGTCGCACGCGGCCTGCCCGCGCGCCCCGTTCGCCTCGATGCCGACCGGGTGACCGCGGCGTTCAGCAGTGAACGGTTGTTCCGGCGGGGCGGTAGCGCGCCCGCGTTCTTCGCCGAGCTGTCCGGCTTCTTTCCCACCGCCGACGGATGGGTGCGCACCCACGCGAACTACCCACATCACCGCCAGCGCTTGCTGCGCGCGCTCGACCTCCCGGCAGCCGGAGACGCCGCCCAGCTCACCGCCCGGTTTTCCGCGATGAAGGGCGCCGAGATCGAAGATGCCGCCGCGGCCGTGGGCGCCATCGCGGCACGAGTCCGCACCGAGGGCGAATGGGCGGAAAGCCCGATGGGCCGCGCGGCCGCTCTCGGAGCATTGGTCGCCGTCGACGCCCGCGACGCCCGCACATCCGCCCCACCGTGGCCAGGGGCGGGCGAGCGCGCCGCTACCGTCGAGCGACCGCTGACCGGCCTTCGCGTGCTCGACCTCACCCGCGTCCTCGCGGGCCCGGTGGCCACCCGAACGCTGGCCTTGCTCGGCGCCGACGTGCTGCGGATCGACCCACCGCACCTGCCCGAAATCGACTGGCAGTTCTCCGACAACTGCCAGGGCAAACGCTCGACCTTGCTCGACCTGCGCACCGACCTGGCGACCTTCGAGATCCTCCTCGACGAGGCCGATGTACTGGTCACCGGTTACCGCCCGGGTGCCCTCGCCGCGGCCGGTGTCCGCGCCGCCGGACGTCCCGGCTTGATCGAGGCCACGGTCTCGGCCTGGGGTACGAGCGGGCCGTGGGGCGAGCGACGGGGCTTCGACAGCATCGTCCAAGCGGTGTCCGGCATTTCGTTGCTCGAGGGAGCGCCCGATCGGCCCGGCGCACTGCCCGCCCAGGCACTCGACCACGGGTCGGGCTACCTGCTGGCCGCCGCCGTCATGGATGCCCTGCTGGCTCGCGCCGGCGACGGGTTCGGCCGCAACGTCCGAGTTTCCCTGGCACGCACCGCATCCTGGCTCCTGACCGCGGACGACCGCTGCCCCGGCCACCCCGCGCCGACACCGCCGGACCCGGCGTCGACCGTCACGCACAGCGAACTGGTCACGGCCGCACCGGCATTCGCCGACTACGACGACTACCGCTGGCCCGCACCACCTTACGGATCAGCGCAACCGTTCTGGGTCGAAGCACCCGATCATTACCACCGCCCGTGACCAGCCGGGTCACTTCCCCGCGAGCGCCCGGATCGCCACAGTGAGCTGATCGCCATCGACAGCCACCTCACCCGGGTCCAGCAGCCACAGCATCCCGAGCCCCTGGGCGATCACGAAATACATCCGCCCGATCGCCGCGGCCTGTGCCGCGTCGAGCTCGGGGTGGGCCGCCTGCACATGGGCACCGAGGTCGGCGAACGCCCCGGACAGCTGGTCGCCCAGCTGCGCTCGTGCGTCGTCGGAGCGCACGATCCGCACGATGTTCTCCAGGCTGGCCAGCATCGCCTCGTGATTGCCCGCGAACACCTCGGGCATCCCGTTCCACAGCAGCGCGAGCCCCTCCAGCGGTGACTTGCCGGTGCCCGCGGCGATCAGCTCGTCCATCGCATCGCCCATCCCGGTGCCGAGCGCCTCGCTCAACGCCTCGGTGACGAGGCGATCCTTCGACCCGAAGTGGTAGCCGATCGCGGCCAGGCTCACCCCCGCCGCGGCGGCGATATCACGCGCGGTCGCCTTCGCGACGCCGCGCTCGAGAATCACTTTGCGCGCCCCCGCCAGTAGGTCTTCTCTGTTTCCCATGCTCAGCAGCCTACCCGACCGTCTAAGACATTTGTTCTAGACATACGTGCCAATCTCTGTTAGACATATGTCTAAGACATTCGTACATCAGACGGGAACCACCATCATGAGCATCACCAGCACCCTCCACGTTCTCGTCTCCGGCGGCGGCATCGCCGGCAACGCGGTCGCACTCCAGTTGCTGCGCACCGGCATTCGCACCACCGTGGTCGAGCGCGCCGCGGCCCCCCGCCCCGGCGGCCAGGCCGTCGACCTGCGTGGCCCGAGCAAGGAAGCCGCTGAGCGGATGGGCCTGAGGGAAGGCATCGCCAAGTACCAGCTCGACGAGCGCGGCATGTCCTACATCGACGGCGACGGCAAGATCTACGCCAGGATGGCGATGGAGGACTTCGACGGGCAGGGCGCCGTCGCCGAAATCGAGATCACCCGGGGCGACCTCAATCAAGTGCTCCTCGACGCGCTGGCCACCGCCGACAACGGTCAGCTGGACTACCGCTACGACGAGTGGATCGACCAGGTCGTCCAGGACGACACCGGCGTGGACGTCACGTTCGCCTCCGGGGCCACCGAGCGGTTCGACCTGGTGATCGGCGCCGACGGCATCCACTCGGCGACGCGGCGACTGGTCTTCGGGCCCGAGGAGAAGTTCAGCACCAACCTCGGCGGCTACGGCGCCTTCTTCACCATGCCCAAGCCCGCCGATGTGGAGCCCGGCTGGTTCAGCATGCGCCTGGTGCCCGGCGCCATGCTCGGCATCCGTCCCGACGCCGACCCGAGCACCGCCAAGGCGATCATCACCATGCGCACCGAGCCGGACCCGGCGCTGCGCCGCGACGTCGACGCCCAGCGCGCGCTGATCAGGAAGACGATCGGCGACGCGGGCTGGCATGCTCCCGCCGTCCTCGCGGCGATGGAGACCACCCCCGACTTCTACTTCGACGAAGTCGCCCGCGTCGACGTTCCCGAATTGTCCGTCGGCCGTGTGACACTGATCGGCGACGCGGGCTACTGCGGCTCACCGCTGACCGGCATGGGCACCGCGATGGCCATCGTGGGCGCCTACATCCTGGCCGCCGAGATCGCGGCCACCCCGGACGATCTGGCCGCCGCGCAGCGGCGCTACCAGGACAAGATCTCGCCGTTCCTCGACAAGGCCAAGGAGATCCCCGGTGGCGGCATGGCGATGATGATCCCGAAGTCCCCGCTGTTGACGCGGCTCGCCAAGACGAACGTGCGGCTGATGATGTCGCGCCCGATGCGTCCGCTCACCAAGAAGATCTTCTTCGGCCACACCGAGGAATTCGCCCTCCCGACCTACTGACCACCCGCAGACTGGCCGCGGACCTCGACAGGTCCGCGGCTACTCTCGATGACGTGCCGCAGAAGATCATCCTCGACGTCGATACCGGAATCGACGACTCCCTGGCCATCCTCTACCTGCTGGCCTGCGACGACGCCGAGATCATCGGCATCGCGGCCACCGCGGGCAACGTGGACGGCGCCCAGGTCGCGGCGAACACCCTGGCGATGCTCGACCTGGGCCGGGCACCCGAGATCGAGGTGGCGCTCGGTGCCCCCGAACCGCTCGCCGTGCCCTTGCGCACCACCGAGGACACCCACGGTCCGCAGGGACTCGGCTACGCCGTGCTGCCTGTGTCCTCGCGTGCGCTGTCGCCTCGATCGGCGGCCCAGCTCTGGGTGGACCTGGTTCGCGCCGCGCCGGGCGAGGTGATCGGCCTGTGTACCGGTCCGCTGACCAATCTCGCACTGGCCCTGCGCATCGAACCCGAGCTGCCGCGCCTGCTGAACCGTCTCGTCATCATGGGCGGCGCGTTCAACCACCCCGGCAATACGACGCCGACCAACGAGTGGAACATCCACGTCGACCCCGAAGCGGCCAAGGAAGTGTTCGACGCCTTCTCGGCGGCGCCACCGGAGCGCAGGCCGCTGGTGTGCGCGCTGGATATCACCGAGTCCATCGAGATGCTGCCCGAACACCTCGCCCTGCTCGCACAGGCGGCCCGCAGCGCACCGATCGAGCATGTCGGAGCGGGTGATCCCCCCGAATTCCGTTCGGCGGCCAGTAATCCGATCATCCGCTATCTCACCGACGCGGTGCGGTTCTATTTCGACTTCCACCACCAGTACGACCTGGGATATCTGGCCCACATGCACGACCCGTTCGCGGCGGCGGTCGCGCTCGACCCGACCTCGGTGACCACCCGCCCGGCCACCGTCGACGTGGAACTGGCCGGCACCATCACCCGTGCCACCACGGTCGCCGACTGGGCGGGCATGTGGGGCCGAGAACCCAACGCCGACATCGTGATCGGCACCGACCCCGCCGTCTTCTTCGAACGCCTCGTCACCCGCGTCGGCGCCCTGGCCCGCCGCCTCTACCCGGAGCAGTCATGACCGTAGACACTGTCGCCTACCTCGCCGACTTCCGCGCGCGCTACCAGCTGCCCGCGATCATCGACGTCCACACCCACTTCATGCCCGACCAGGTGATGCGCAAGGTCTGGGCCTACTTCGACACCGCGGGGCCACTGACGGGCCGACCGTGGCCGATCACCTATCGCGACGACGAACAGGTGCGCCTGAAGACCCTGCGCGACTTCGGCATCCGGGCGTTCACCTCCCTGGTGTACCCGCACAAACCGGAGATGGGCGCCTGGCTCAACGACTGGACCGCCGAGTTCGCCGCACGGACCCCCGATTGCCTGCACACCGCCACCTTCTACCCCGAGCCGGACGCGCCACGCTACGTTCGCGAGGCCATCGACCGTGGCGCGCGAGTGTTCAAGGTGCACATCCAGGTCGGCGTGTTCTCGCCCTTGGATCCGCTGCTCGACCCGGTGTGGGCGATCCTCGCCGAAACCGGCACGCCCGTTCTGATCCACTGTGGATCGGGCCCCGCCCCCGGCGAATTCACCGGGCCCGCGCCCATCGCCGAACTCCTGCGGCGCTTCCCGACCCTGCGCTTGATCATCGCGCACATGGGGACCCCCGAGTACAGCGAGTTCCTCGACCTGGCCGAGCAGTACCCGCGGCTCTACCTCGACACCACCATGGTGTGGACCGATTTCAGCGAAGGCGATGCGCCCTTCCCACCCGCCGAACGAGAACGCCTGCGCCGCTTCGCCGATCGCATTCTGTTCGGCAGCGACTTCCCCAATATCCCGTATCCCTACGCCGAGTCCGTCGCCGCACTGGAACGCCTGGACGTCGGTCCGGAGTGGCTGCGCAAGGTCTGCCACGACAACGCGGCGCGGTTGTTCGAGCTCGACTGATCAGACGGGGATCCCCATCCCCTCGGCCAGCAACGGCCAGGAGTTCTTGAAGGCCTTCTGCCAGTAACCCCACGAGTGGGTGCCCTGGGTCGACAGGTCGAAGGTCGCGGGAATGTCCAGTTCTTCCAGGCGATTCTGCAGGTTCTTGGTGCACCAGCGGGTCGTGGCCTCGATGACGCCGCCGACGACGATCTGGTTGGCCAACCCGACCGGGCCCCAGGTCACCAGGTGCGAGTCACCGAGCTTGTCGAACTCGCCGGGTAGTCCGTTGCCGTTCGAGACGTAGAGCTTGGTCCCGCGCAGGCCCTCGGCGTTGACGACAGGGTCGTTGGCCGCCCAGGCCGGATCGCCGGGCGGTCCGTACATGTTCGACGCGTCGCCGCCGCCGGTTCCGACCACGACATTGACGAACTGCCTGCCCACCGGGTCGCTGATCTGGGCGCAGCCGCTGTAGGCGGCTACGGAGCGGAACAGGCCCGGCTTCGCGATCGCGAGCTGTAACACGGAGGTGGCCGTCATCGAGTTCGCCGCGATCGCGTTGCGCCCCGTCGTGGCGAACATCGTGTCGACGAGCGTGGGCAGTTCGTCGAGGAAGAAGGTCCGCCATTTGTTCACGCCCAGCATCGGATCCGGCTCGCGCCAGTCGGTGTAGTAACTCCACGCGCCACCGATCGGCATGACGACGTTGACGTCCTTGCCCGCCAAGAAGTCGACGACATCGGTGTTCTGTTCCCAGGTGGCAGTGTCTTCGCCGCCACCAGCGCCGTTCACCAGATACAGCGACGGCCGCGGCACCGACGTGTCGGCGGGGCGCTGAACCTTCACCGAGACCTCGCGTCCCATGGCGGCCGAGTGGATCCGCACGGTCACCTGCCGACCGTCGATCGAGGTCACCTCGGCCCGCGAACCATCGATTGTGACGGTCTGATTCACCACCGCGACAATCGGTTCCAGCTCTTGTGCGTGCGCCCCGCTGACGCCCGTCATCGAGCCCACCACGACGAGCACCGCCGAAACCGCGCTGCGGCACCTCACCGATCCAACCTCCATGCGAAAACCGACCGCTCAGTGCGGCTCGTCACAATATCGGGCCGGATCACACTGTCGTTACCGGTTTCTTACCGATTTGTCACCGAACACAACGCCGATTCGGTGAATCAGCGTGCCGCGACGGTGAATCGGGCCCGTCGATGAGCGGGCCGCTCCGCCTCGTCGAGCAATGCCACCGCGAAGTCCTCCATGGAGATCGCCGAGACGCCGTCCGCGTCGACCAGCAGTTCGTCGGCACCGACCCGGTACCCACCGGTGCGCTCCCCCGGAATCAGATCAGCGGGCGGGCTCAGATAGGTCCAGTCCGCCACCGCGTCCGATCGGCACGCGGCGAGCTGATCGGCGCACGCCTGTGCGATCGCCGCGAGTTCGGCCGGGAACTCCGGGGTTCGGCTCAGCGGCACCCCGGCGCCGGGAACCGTCAGCGTCGCCGCACCACCGACGACCAGCAGCCGCACACCGGCGCGTGCGACGCCGTCGAGCATCGCCGCCGCGACGGCAGGCAGTTCGGATTCACGTCCCACCGCGGGCCGGGTCGCCGAAATCACGAGATCGTGTCCGGCGCTGATCTTTTCGACGTCGTCGGCTCGGCTCGCGTCGCCGATCCGCACCCGCACACCGTCCGGAACCGGCATCTCCCGCCGCGACACCGCGGTCACCTCGTGCCCGCGCGCCACCGCCTCGGCGACGACCCGACTCCCGACGGCCCCACCGGCTCCGAACACCGCGATCCGCATGACCAATCCTCCTGCACGACAATCCGACTGCCTGACAGAGAGAAATATATCTTAATGTTGACTTAGTTAATGATGACTTATCTCACTCTCGAGATATCAGCGGCCGATGACCTCTGCCGCGTAAACGGCGAGGCGAACACGGTTGTCGGTGCCGGTCTTGCCGAGCAGGTTGGCGATGTGGGTCTTGACGGTGCTGACGCCCAGGTGGAGCTGGTCAGCGATCTCCTGGTTGCCGTACCCCTGGGCCACGAGACGAAGGACGTCGAGCTCCCGTGGCGTCAGATCAGGAGTGCGGACCAGCGCCGACGGCGCCGCGAGCGCCCGATCGACCAGGCGGCGCAGCAGCGCGGGCGAGAACATCAGATCGCCCTCCACCGTGCGCCGGATCGCATCGAGCAGCACGGCGGGCTCGGTGTCCTTGACGAAATAGCCCGCGGCCCCGGCCGACAGCGCGGGAAACAGGTGTTCGTCATCGTCGAAAGTGGTCAGCACCAGCACTTTCGCGCGTGGTGACGCGGCCAGGATCTGCCGGGTCGCCGCGACACCGTCGAGTCCTGGCATCCGCAGGTCCATCACGACCAGGTCGGGCGCGAGCTCGGCGTAGAGCCGCACCGCCGCGACACCGTCGGCCGCCTCCCCGACGACGGCGAGGTCGGTGGTGTCCTCGATGAGCATCCGCAGGCCCGCGCGCACAAGGCGCTGATCGTCGACCAGCAAGACCGTGATCACGACAGCCCCATTCCCCTCGTGGTGTCCGGCAGCCGAGCGCGCACTGTCCACGTCGCGTCGCCGTTCGCGACCGTACCGACGGTGAGAGTGCCGCCGGCGAGTTCGGCGCGCTCGCGCATCCCGACGATTCCGTGTCCAGGAGGCGCCGTCGCCCCGTCGCGTCCGCCGTTGACGACTTCGATGGTGACCCCGCCTTCGCACCGGAGAATTGCGAACCGTACCGGCACATCACGAGCCGCGTGTTTCATCACGTTGGTCAGCGATTCCTGGACCAGACGCAACAGCGTGAGCCTGCTGATCGCGTCGAGTCCGCCGAGGTCGGTGTCGATTTCGGTCACGACAGTGAACCCGGCAGCACGAGCCCGAGCGAGCGCGGCCTCGACCTCGGTCGTGACCGCGTCGGAGTCGACCAGGGCGACCGTGCCGAGGGCCGGATCGCGCAGGGCGGCGAGCAAGCGGCGAATGTCGGCGAGCGCATCGGCCGCGGTGTCGCGCACATCGTCGAGCACCGCGACCACCCGCGGATCGGCTTCGCGCACAACATGTCCCGCCACCGAGGTCCGCAGCACGATCGAGGCCATATGGTGAGCGACCACATCGTGGAGCTCCCGCGCCAGCGCGGCGCGCTCGTCGAGGCGGGTACGCGCTTGCGCCTCCTCGGCGCGCACGCGCAGATTCTGCGCCAGGTCACGCTGCCCCCGCAGGTACAACCCGAGCAGCAACGGAAGTCCCACATATGCCGCGGCCTCGACGAGGGTCGACGCCCGCCCGATCGAGTTGTCGTGGAGGCCGACCCGCCCGAGCGTCACAGCCGCGGCCCAGCCCGCGGTCGACACCGCGACCGTCGACCACCGGTGGGTGCGCGCCACCACATCCACCAGGGCCACCGCGCCGAGGTACGGCGCCAGCCCGGACACTCCCCAGGCATCGGTGCGCAGCATCGGCACAGCCAGCGCCGACAGCGCGAGCGACACCGCGAGCGGCCACCGAGCGCCGGCCAGAAACACCACGGCCGCGGTCATCGCCAGCAGCCAGTAGTGCGGCGGCACGCGGTACTGGCCCGGGTAGGTGCTGGCCAGCAGCAACACCGGGATCAGCGCCAGCGGCAGCCACCGCAGCAGCCCTCGCCAGTCGCGGTGGGCGCGGATGTCGATCACGCCCCCACGGTAAGCGACCGAGTGGTTCGGGCCGCGCGAGTAGGCGGTCGGCGCGCCCGTGCGAGAGCGGGCGCGATCCGCGAGGGGGCTCGATCGGCGAGCCGTTCTGGATCGGCTCCAGTACCAGGCGAACCGCGTGCGCGCAAGGGCCGCGCGGGTGGAATCCGGCGGATCGAGTCGGGCCGTTCGGCGGAGTCCCCGCCGCCGCCCCCGAACGAAGCTGGAGGTTCCCGCACAGAAGGAGCACACGTGGTCTCGCGACGAGGATTTCTCACCGGGCTCGCCCTCGCACCGGTGGCGTACGCGGCCGGGTGTTCGATCCGCCCCTCGGCACCTGATTCAGCACCCGGGTCGACGCGACCGTTGCCGATCCCACCGCTGGCCGCATCCACCGCCGGCGCGGACGGCGTCCGCCGATTCACGCTGCGGGCCCAGCCGGGCACGACCGAGATGATCCGGGGCAAGCAGACCCCGACATGGGGGTACAGCGGTTCGGTCCTCGGACCCACCGTGCGGGCTCGACGCGGCGAGAAGGTGGCCTTCACCATCACCAACGACCTGCCCGAACCCACGTCGGTGCACTGGCACGGCATGCACCTGCCCGCGAAGTTCGATGGTGGCCCCCATCAGATGATCGCGCCGGGTGCCCAGTGGGCGCCGCAGTGGACCGTGCAGCAGCAGGCCGCGACGCTCTGGTACCACCCACATCCGCACGGCGCGACCGAAAAGCATGTCCAGCGCGGCCTTTCCGGCTTCTTCCTGATCGACGACGACGCGTCGGACGCCCTGGATCTGCCGAAAGACTATGGCGTCGACGACATTCCGCTGGTGATCCAGGACCGCCGGTTCACCGCCGACGGCGCCCTCGACGATTCCGACGCCACCGACGTCGGCCTGCTCGGCGACACGATCGTCACCAACGGCATCGCGAACGCCCACCTGCCCGTCACCACCGACCGGGTCCGGTTGCGGATCCTCAACGGCTCGTCGGGCCGGCTCTACCAGCTCGCCTTCGGCGACGGCAGAACGTTCCAGCTCATCGCCACCGACGGCGGTCTGCTCGCCGAACCCGTTGCGCTGAAGCGGATTCAGGTCAGCCCTGGCGAGCGTGTCGAGCTGGTGGTCGCCCTGGATCCGGGCGAGAACGTCACGTTACGGTCGCTGCCGATCACCGAGCGCGCGGGTATCGACCGCGCGGGCGAGTTCGGTTTCGACGACACCTTCGACATCCTGACACTGCGTGCCGGCGCCACCGTGCGACCCTCCGCCGCACTACCGGCGACGCTGATCCCGATGCCCGCCCTCGCCGCCGCGACCACCCCACCGACCCGTTCGTTCGACCTCCAATGGTTCATGATCAACAATCGCCGCATGGACATGAATCGCATCGACATGACCATTCCCGTCGACACCACCGAAGTCTGGACGGTCCGCAACAAGGACAACTGGCCCCACAACTTCCACGTCCACGACGTCCAATTCCAGATCGTCGCCGTCGACGGAACACCGCCTCCCCCAGCCCTTTCCGGCTGGAAGGACACCGTCTACACGACCCCGGGCGCCACCTACACCCTGGCCATGCACTTCGCCGACCACACCGACCCCACCTATCCGTACATGTACCACTGCCACCTGCTCCACCACGAAGACCAGGGCATGATGGGCCAGTTCCTGGTGCTGGCCCCCGGGCAGCAACCCGCACCTGCGCTGATGGACATGGACATGGGAGCCATGGATCACGGCGGATCGTGACTACAGTCGAGGGATGGGCATCGAGTGTTCTGACATCGTTGCAACACCCCGATCCGACGTTTTCGCCTGGTTCGCCCGTCGCGGTGCGTTCACGCGATTGGCGCCACCATGGCAGCCGGTCACCCTGATCTCCGAAGCCGATTCGCTGGCCACCGGGCGAGCGGTGCTCGGCCTGCCCGGCGGGCTGCGCTGGATCGCTCAACACGACCCCGAGCAGTATCGGCCGCCCGAGCGGTTCGCCGATGCCGTCGCGGCGGGCGGACCGGCCTCGTGGCCGGTCTCCCGGCTGTTGCCGTGGCAGCATATCCACGAGTTCGCCGAGGTCGGCGCCACGCACACCCGTGTCATCGATCGGGTGCGGACGCCGATTCCGGAGTCGGTGTTGCGGCCGATGTTCGAGTTCCGCTATCGCCAGCTCACCGACGATCTGGCGAGCCACCGCCGTGCGGCGCAGGCCGGCCTGCCGACCACGACGATCGCGATGACCGGCGCGTCAGGGCTGGTCGGCTCCGCGCTGAGCGCCTTCCTCAGCACTGGCGGCCACCGCGTGGTGCGGTTGGTCCGCCATCGCGCACAGCATCCCGACGAACGACAGTGGGACCCCGACGCGCCCGCCGCCGACCTGCTCGCCGACATCGATGCCGTGGTGCATCTGGCCGGGGCGTCGATCGCGGGTCGATTCACCGCCGCGCACCGGCGTGTGGTGGCCGACAGCCGCATCGAGCCGACCCGGCGGCTCGCCGAGCTGGCCGCGGCCTCGGGCGTCGAAACCTTTGTCAGCGCCTCCGCCATCGGTTATTACGGCTATGACCGTGGCGAGCAGGCGCTGACCGAGAAGTCCGAGCGCGGTGACGGATTCCTGGCCGATGTGGTCGAACAGTGGGAGGACGCGTGCGAGCCCGCCGCGGTGGGCGGAGTCCGGGTCGTGCGGGTGCGTACCGGCATCGTGCAGTCTCCGCGTGGGGGCACCCTGCGGTTGCTGCGGCCGTTGTTCAGCGCCGGTCTCGGCGGTCGGATCGGGGACGGCCGGCAGTGGTTGTCATGGATCGGTATCGACGATCTCGTCGATGTCTACCACCGCGCCCTCTGGGACGACACGCTGGCCGGTCCGGTCAATGCCGTTGCGCCACAGCCGGTTCGCAACAGCGAGTACACCCGCGTGCTGGCGCGAGTGCTGCATCGCCCGGCGCTGCTGCCGGTCCCGAGCTTCGGCCCGGCGGTACTGCTGGGCAAGCAGGGCGCGCGCGAACTCGCCGAGGCCAGTCAGCGGGTGACGCCGACCCAGCTGACGAAGGCCGGGCACATTTTCCGGAGCGTGGATTTGGAGCAGACGCTGCGGCACCTGCTGGGGCGGACGGCGGGCTGACACGGTCCGGCACCGGTCCTCGCGAGCGGACGATGCGTGTCAGCGAGTTCGCCGACGTGGGAGTCGACTAGTTCCTGTATCGCATCGCCTGCGCATCGTTCGATGGTCGGCAGGTCAGATCGCGCGGTTGTGTCCAGCCGGGAGCGCGGTTGATCGGCGACACCGAGGCGCAAACATGATGTCCCCGAACGCATTCAGCGCAGCGCGTCGACCGCGGCCGTCAGGCTACCGATCCGCTCGACCGTGTCGGGCAACAGCACGGCGTCCCAGCCCGGCCCGCCGACGAGCACCCGGGCGCCGGACCCCGCGCAGGCGAGCACCGCCGAGGTCAACGCGGTCGACTCACGTTGCGACCACAGCAAAACCGAGGCCTCGTTCGAATGCCGGGCGAGCGCATCGGACAACGCGACCGTCGGCACGTCAGCGCCCAGCATGCGCGCACCTACCCCGGCCTGCGCCAAAGCGGCGCGCAGCACATCGAGCGGGAGCGAATGCGTTTCGCCGCTGGTGCACGCGAGCAGCACGGGCGCGCTGCTGCGCGCCGGTCTCACCTGCTGCATGACCGCCGCGATGGACCACGACAGCAGGTGTTCGACGTCGATGCAGCCCTCACCGCCGCCCTGGCGCGCGACGATATCGGTGAACGCGGGGCGGCACAGGGCCTCCCAGGTCTGTACGACGCCATGAGCCCGCACATGGGCGTCCAGATGGGCACAGACGGTGGTGGTGTCCAGCGCGAACGCCGCGTCGAGCAGGCCGGCACGGTCACCGAGGGCAGGCGCGGGTCCACGGGCCGCCGCCGCGGCCCCGGCGGGACTCGCGCCCCCGCCGATCAGCTCGAGCATGTGCTCGAGCACAGCGATATCGGTGTCGGTGTAGAGCCGATGGCGGCCGGGCCGATCCTGGGCGGGACCGATGCCGTACCGGCGATTCCAGCTCCGCAGGGTCGCGGTCGGGATGCCGAGACGGTCGGCCACCGCGCGAACCGTGAAACCGGCCGCGGCGGAGACAGGAGCAGAACCGGCGGGCATCGCCTCATTCTGCCCGGAACGCCTCGGCGGGCGTGTCACGGCCCGGCCTCCGCGCGTCGGCGCCCGGTCTCGCCCGTCGAGCCGACAACCCGCTGAACCGTCCACATCATGCATCAATAGTGCATCAATTACTGTTAGCATGGAAGAACACCGACTACGCGAGGAGTTTCCTGTGCGCACCCGATTCGGCCCGTGGACCACCGCCTTGCTGATCGCCGCCGGCCTCACCGTGGCAGGCTCCGGCTCCGCGGCCGCCGAGCCACCCGCACCGGTGCCGACCCTGGACCTCGACCGCTATCTCGGCGATTGGCATCAGCTCGCGGCAGTACCGCAGGTGTTCAACCTCAATTGCGCACGCGACACCTCCGCGAACTACAGCCTCGACGCGCGCGGCGACATCGCCGTCCACAATCGCTGCCACACCTGGAGTGGCGGCGTCGACGAGATCCGCGGTACCGCGACCGTGAACGACCCGGTCACGAACGCGCAACTGCACGTGAGCTTTCCGGGCGTCATCGGCCAGGACGGGCGCGAGGGACCGACCAACTACCTGGTGACCGCACTCGGCCCGGACTACTCGTGGGCCCTGGTCACCTCGCCGAGCAGACTGTCGGGTTTCGTCCTCTCCCGCACCCCGGCCCTGGACGAGAGCACCTGGCAGCGGATCGACGAGGCGATCAGAATCGCGGGCCAGGACCCGTGCATCTACCTCACCTCACCCACGACCGGCGGCCGCGAGGGTGTGCTGCCCCTCTGCGCACGATGAGCGTCGCGATCGCTCTGTTCACCCGCGACCTGCGCGTTCACGACAATCCGGTACTCACCGCGGCCGTTCGCGAAGCCGACCGGGTGGTACCGCTGTTCGTCGTCGACGAGGTATTGGTGCCCGATCGCTGCCCGCCCAACCGCGCGCACTTCCTCGCCGCCGCACTCGCCGAACTCGACAAGGAGCTGCGCTCGCTCGGCGGACCGCTCGTCGTGCGCCGCGGCGCGGTGGCTGATGTCCTCGACCACGTGATCGAGGAGACCGGCGCCACGAGCGTGCACCTGGCCGAGGATGTCAGCCGCTACAGCAGGCAGCGCGAGCAGGCGCTGCGCCGCAACCCCGACATCGTCGTGCACTGCCATTCCGGTTCCGTCACAGCCACCTCCGCCGAACTCGTCCCGTCGACCGGACGCGATCACTTCGCCGTCTTCACCCCCTATTTCCGGCGCTGGAGCGCGGCCCACCGCCGCACCCCGCTGCCCGCGCCCCGCTCGCTGTCGGTGCCGCCGATCCACAGCGAGCCGCTGCCGGAGCCGACGGATCTCGGTTCCGGGCAACCGTCGCCGCAATTGCGGGTCGGCGGGGAATCCACCGGACGTGCGCTGCTGCACGACTGGCTCGACGGCCCGATCACCGGCTATGCCCGCGACAACGACGATCTCGCCGCCGACGCCACCTCCCGGCTCTCGCCGTACCTCCACTTCGGGTGCGTGTCCCCCACCGAGGTGGTGCGCCGGGTCGATACGGCGGCCGACGGCGGACTCGCCTTCGTCCGGCAGCTGGCCTGGCGCGATTTCCACCATCAGGTGCTCGCCGCCCGTCCCGATGCCGCCTGGTCGGACTACCGCACGCGGGTGGCCGCGGGCCCCGACGACGAACAGGCCGTCGCGGCCTGGCGAGACGGGCGCACCGGCTACCCGATCGTCGACGCGGGTATGCGGCAGCTCCGTGCCGAAGGCTGGATGCCGGGGCGAGCACGGCTGATCGCGGCGAGCTTTCTCGCCAAATCACTGCGCCAGGACTGGCGGGTCGGCGCGGCCCACTTCCTGCGCTGGCTCGTCGACGCCGACCTCGCCAACAATCAGCTCAACTGGCAGTGGGTCGCGGGCACGGGCACCGACACCCGGCCCAACCGGGTCCTCAATCCGCTGCGCCAGGCCGAGCGCTACGACCCCGACGGCGTCTATGTGCGGCGGTGGCTGCCCGAGTTGGCGCACCTGCCCGGTGCGAGCATTCACCGACCGTGGCGCGCGGCCATCGACCCGGCGGACTATCCCGCGCCGATCATCGACTGCGTGGGCAGCTAGACCGATGAATTCCGGCTGCGGAGATCGTCTTTTCCACAGACGCAACCGCAGAGGAGTCGCCATGCCGCTTCATGGTCAGGGATCGCCCGAGCACAGGGTCACCGTCGGTGACGTCGACCTGTGTGTGAGCACCTTCGGGGACCGGCGCCATCCCCCGGTGCTGCTGCCGAACACGTCGAGACTGTTCTGGGAGGACCGGTTCTGCGACCGGCTCGCCGACGCGGGCCGGTTCGTGCTGCGCTACGACATTCGCGATACCGGCCGGTCGACCGCCTCCGCGCCGGGCGCTCCCGGCTACAGCCTCCGGGATCTGGTGGCGGATCTCGTCGGGCTGATGGATGTCTTCGAACTTCCGCGAGCCCACCTGGTGGGTTTCTCGGTGGCCGGATGGATCTGTCAGCTCGCTGCCCTCGACCACCCCGATCGGGTATCCGCCCTGACGCTGATCAACACCCGTCCGACCGCCCCCGGCCCGGCGGACCCGGATCTGCCCGAGCACTCGGACCGGATCATGGCGTTCTTCACCGAGAGACCCCACCCGGACTGGTCCGACCGGGCGGCGGTGATCGATTACGGCGTGGAACAGGCCCGGGTACGCGCGGGCACACACGGATTCGACGAACTGCGGGCCCGCCGGCACGCGACCCACATGGTCGACCGCACCACCGACATGGCCTCCAGTGTGCTCAACCTGGCATATGTCGAGGCCGGCGACCGGTGGCGGGAACGTCTGGGCGAGATCGCCGTGCCGACCCTGGTCGCGCACGGCACCGATGACCCGTTCTTTCCGTACGGCAACGGAGAGGCCATGGCTCGCGAGATCCCCGGCGCCGATCTGCTCCCGCTGACCGGCATCGGCCACGAACTTCCCGACGTCACGTGGGATCGACTGCTCGCCGCCATACTGGTGCTCCACCCGGAATCGGTGGCCGAGGACGCCGTCGGACGAGGGTCGTCCGGTTCGACGCCCGGGCGCTAGCACCGTGTCGGGAATATCGACGGCCAAGGTCGGCAATCCGAACCGCCGAGCCAGCCGAACTCCGTTGCATCCAACATCTACGCGGCACCTCGCCGCCTCGACGGAAGTGACGGAACCACCATGCGATCCTTGCCAAAAGCCCTCGTTGCGGCGATGCTCCTCGGCTCGGCACTCGGCCTCTCTGCCTGTTCCGACGACGACTCGAGCACCACGTCCGCGAGCTCCTCCGCGCCGATGACGTCGGCACCGATGACCACCGGCGCGTCCGCGGCCGCCGACCTCGTCGGGCCCGGTTGCGCGGCATATGCCGCCCAGGTTCCCAGTGGTCCCGGCTCGGTCAGCGGGATGGCCCAAGAGCCGGTCGCCGTCGCCGCGTCCAACAACCCGATGCTCACCACGTTGACCTCGGCGGTCTCGGGCAAACTCAATCCCGACGTCAATCTCGTCGACACCCTCAACGGTGGCCAGTTCACCGTCTTCGCGCCCGTCGACTCGGCGTTCGCGAAGATCGATCCGGCTACGATCGACTCGTTGAAGACCGACTCGGCTACGCTCACCTCGATCCTCACCTATCACGTGGTGCCGGGCCAGATCGCGCCGCAGAGCATCGCGGGCACGCACAAAACTGTCCAGGGCGCCGACGTGACGGTCAGCGGCTCGGGTGACACATTGAAGGTCGGCGACGCGAATGTGATCTGCGGTGGCGTGCGCACCGCGAACGCCACCGTGTACATGATCGACAGCGTGCTCATGCCGCCCGCGGCGTGATGACGGCGACGGCGCTTTTCCCGGCGTCGCCGCGGAAATTTCCCGGCGGCGCCCATCCGAACCCGAAGGCAGGCCGAAATCCCTCTCATGCTGATGCAAGCAGGGACCCTCCGATGACGGCCCGGCGCGGCTCCGCACCGATCAACCTGCGATCGGTCACCGAGCCCGCTCCGGCCTGCCCGACGGGCGACCGCCGCGACCATGCCGTCCAAGAGCAACTGGTCGACCTGCTCGACGACGTCGCGGCAGGCGATCGGGCGGCGTTCGCCGAGTTCTACCGCGCCACGAGCCCGCGGGTGTTCGGGCTCGCGCTCCGCGTGGTGCGCAACCACGGCGCCGCCGAGGACATCGCTCAGGAGGTGTTCCTCCAGGTCTGGTCGCTGGCCGGACAGTACGACGCGACCAAGGCCAGCCCGATCGGCTGGCTGATGATGCTGACCCACCGGCGCGCGGTCGACCGGGTACGGGCCGAGCAGTCGGCCACCCGCCGCGACATCGTGTTCGGCCACGCCCACCTCGGCCGCGACCACGACGTCGTGGCCGAGGAGGTCACCCAGCGTCTCGACGAGCAGTCGGTGCTGGACTGTCTGCAGACCATGACCGAACTCCAACGCCAAGCGGTGGCGCTGGCGTACTACGGCGGGCGCACCTACCTCGAGGTTTCCGAGACCTTGGCGGTGCCGTTGCCGACGGTGAAGAGCCGCATCAAAGACGGCCTGAAAAGGCTGGAGAACTGTTTGACCGGAGGGAATACCCGATGAGCGAGACCGATCGGCGGACCCCTTGGTCGTGGCTGGACGAGGCTTACCCCTATGCCATCGACGCGCTGGATCCACCACAGCGACAGGCGCTCGAGGAGTGGCTCGACGCCGCAGGCCCCGACCGGGTGGCCGAGTTCCAGGCCGCCGTTCGCCGCATCCAGGAGACGATGGCGGACCTGACCGTGTTCGACTCGGTCCCGCCACCGGCACGCCTCGAAACCGCGCTGATGCGAGCACTGGACCGGTACGACACACAGCCGTCTCCGCTCGCGCGGCGCGGCGCGACCGGCAGACGCTGGCACCTTCGATGGTTGACCGTCGCCGCGGCGGCGATCGTGGCGGTCGGTGCCGGTGCCGGTATCGGGGTGGTGATCGAACGCGCGAACGACGGGACGGGTGCGGTCACCGCGCAGCAGGTGCTCGACCAGCCCGACAGCCGGGAGTCCTCGGTGGCGGTCACCGGTGGCGGCGCGATGACGGTGTACGAGTCGAAGTCGCTGGGCGCGGCCGCGGTGTCGTTCCAGGACATGCCCGCGCTGCCTGCCGACCGCGCGTATCAGCTGTGGCTGATCCGCGCGGGGACACCGACATCGGTGGCGGTGATGGACGGTCCGGCCTCGGTCGTGACCACGGTCGACGTCGCCGACACGCTCGCGGTGACGGTCGAACCCGCCGGTGGTTCACCCGGGCCGACCACCTCCCCGATCGTCAGCATGACAGTCGGCTGACCCGCTGCGGCGGGCCGTGCCGACACTCGAAACCCCAGGAGTGACAGCATGGTCCGCCGTTTTAGCTTCACCCGTCGCCATCCGGGCCGGTTCGCGGCGGCAGTCGCGGCCGCGGCCGCCGCCGCGCTGGTCCTCGGCGTCGGACACCTCGTCGCCGTGTTCATCGACCCGGTGTCCTCCCCCTTCTTCGTCCTCGGTGCCACCGTGGTCGATCACACGCCGAAGTGGTTGAAGGACAGCGCGATCCGCTGGTTCGGCACCAACGACAAACTGGCACTCGCCGTCACTATGGCCGCGGTCATGGCCGTGGCGGCCGCGATGATCGGCTTGGTGGCCCGCCGCAGCCCGGCGTGGGCGGCCGGTCTGCTCGGCGCTCTCGGTATCGTCGTGAGCGGCTTGGCGCTGCTCCGCCCCACCGCCACACCGCTGTTCGCCGTTCCGGCGGTGGTCGGTGCACTGACGGGGATGGCGGCGCTGTGCGCGCTGTTCCTCGTGCCCGCCGAGGCCGGCCGGGGGGCCGGGCCGACGCGGCGCGGGTTCCTGCTCGCTCTGACGGCAGTGACGGCCGGCGCAGTGGCGGCCGGGGCGGCGGGCCGAGTCATCGGTAGCCGTCTGCGCGATATCGCCGCCGACCGGGCGGCTTTCGTACTCCCCCGGGTCGCGGCGCCGGTGCCACCGGTCACCCCCGAGATGGACCGAGTCGTGCCCGGGCTCACCCGATTCATCACTCCCGCACCGGATTTCTATCGCGTCGACACCGCGCTGCAGCTTCCGTCGCTGACTCGCGCGCAGTGGCGATTGCGCATCCACGGGATGGTGGAGCGCGAGATCCGGCTCGACTTCGACGAATTGAGCGCCCGGCGCGCGGTCGAGTCACTCATCACGCTCACCTGTGTCTCGAACGAAGTCGGCGGAGACCTCGCCGGAACCGCGCTGTGGACCGGTTACCGACTGGCCGATCTCCTGGCCGAGGCGGGACCCTCCCCCGATGCCGACATGATCCTGTCGCGCAGCGTCGACGGATTCACCGCGAGCACGCCATCGGCCGCTGTGCTGGGCAACCCCGACGCCCTGCTCGCCGTCGCGATGAACGGCGAGCCACTGCCTGTCGCTCACGGCTACCCGGCCCGGATGATCGTGCCCGGTCTCTACGGCTACGTTTCGGCCACCAAGTGGGTTGTCGATCTGGAACTCACGAGATTCGACCGCGCACAGGCGTACTGGACGCAACGCGGCTGGGCGACTCGGGCACCGATCAAAACCGCATCCCGGATCGACGTCCCGGCGGCATTCGCGCACCTGGACGCCGGACCGGTGATCGTGGCAGGCGTGGCGTGGGCCCAGGGGCGTGGAATCGACGCCGTGGAAGTCCAGGTCGACGACGGACCGTGGCAACCGACCACACTCGCCGCCGCCTACTCCCTCGATACCTGGCGCCAGTGGACCTGGACGTGGGATGCCTCGCCCGGCACCCATTCGCTTCGGGTGCGCGCGGTCGACGCCACCGGATCGGTGCAGACCGACGCCAGGGCGACCCCGTTCCCCGACGGCGCGACGGGCAGGCACTCGCGCGTGGTCATGGTGCGGTGAGCGATTCGCTCAGGCTTGGCCGGCCAGATAGGTCACCAGGGCGTCGACGAGGCCGAGGGTGCCTTCCTCGCGTTGGTCACCGGTGTCGAAACCGTCCAGGTGGGCGCCGAATTCGACGA
This sequence comes from Nocardia sp. NPDC056541, assembly GCF_042794235.1. Lineage (NCBI taxonomy): Bacteria > Bacillati > Actinomycetota > Actinomycetes > Mycobacteriales > Nocardiaceae > Nocardia > Nocardia sp. NPDC056541. Next base: position 334,539 of record NZ_JBHTUD010000009.1, on the reverse strand, counting down.
GAGTGAGCTTGGTGCCGGTGGTGGTGGGTTCGAATTCCCAGGTGGCCACCGAGGTGGAGATGTGGGAGCCGTTGAGCCACATGTCGTAGGTGTAGACGAGGCGTTCGTTGGCGATGATGTCGGTGTAGGTGGCAACGAAGCGGGAGGTCATCTTCTGCTGGAAAGTGCCTTCGTTGATCTCGCGGCCGCCGACCTGGAAGTCGATCGAGGACTCGCCCTGCTCCCAGCCTTCCTCGCCGCCGAACCACTTCGCCTTGATGGCGGGGTCGGCGAAGGCCTGGAAGACGACGGCGGGCGCGACGGGCACCTCGCGTTCGATGGTGAACTGGGCGTGGTTGATGGAGCGGGTCGCCGTGTCGGTCATTGTTGTTCTCCCTCTGAGTTTCTGGTTGATTCCACGAGTAGTGCCGTGAGCCGGTCCACCTGCCGTTGCGCCGGTGGACGTTGGCCGTGCAGCCAGTCGATCGCGGTTGCGAAGGCGTCCGGCACCAGTTGGTAGGTGCGCACACGGCCGATCTTCGCCGAGCTGACGAGCCGACCGGCTTCGAGCGCTTTCAAGTGCTGCACGATCGTCGGGAGCGCGACCTCGAACGGTGCGGCGAGATCCGATACCGATGCGGGCCCGCGCGCCAGCCGTTCGACGATCGCGCGACGAGTCGGATCGGCCAACGCCCGAAAGACACTGTCGAGTCCTCCGTCCGGATCGCCGCTCGAATACTTAGGCACATACCTAAGTATTCACAATTGGATCGATCTGCGCAACCCCCCGCTTCGGTTGCGTCCGCGTCGGCCGCCGTGGGATGCTGCGGCACGATCGAAGAGAGCGAGGTGAACGATGGTCGACGGCCCTCGCATCACACCCGCTCCCACCGCGACCCGGCGCGGTATCGGAGCCCGGGTGGCGGATTCCCCGTTCCTGTCGCGCAGCCGACGGCGAGTGGAAGTCGTCCACAAACCCTCGGTACCGACCGCGCGCGCCATCATCGACTGCGCCGCCTATGTCGACGGCAAACGTCTGCCCGGCCGCTTCACCCCCGAGACCGCGCTGACCGAAATCCGCAGGCGTGGCACAGGTTTCGTGTGGATCGGCCTGTTCGAACCGGACCTGCACCAGATGGGCGAGATCGCTACGACGTTCGGGCTGCACGAACTCGCCGTCGAGGACGCCGTCACCGGCAGACAGCGCCCGAAGTTCGAACGCTACGACGACACCATGGTCACCGTGATGCGGACCGTCGCCTACGTCGAGCACGATATGCACACCGTCAGCGAGATCGTGCAGACCGGCGAGATCATGGTCTTCCTCGGCGCCGATTTCGTGGTCGCGGTCCGCCACGGCGAACACAACGAACTCACCGCCGTGCGGCACCGGCTCGAAGACGAACCCGATCGCCTCGCGCTCGGCCCCGGCGTCGTGCTGCACGCGATCGCCGACCACGTCGTCGACACCTACATCGACGTCACCCAGGCGACGGAGTTCGACGTCGAGTCGATGGAGGAAGAGCTCTTCAGCCCGCGGAGCAAGATCCCGATCGAGGCCATCTACCAGCTCAAACGCGAGATCGTCGAGCTACGCCGCGCCGTTCGCCCGCTCGCGGGCCCGCTGCAAACCCTCACCGCGCCGCGTACTCCCCTGCCCAAGGAGGTGCGCCGCTACCTGCGCGACGTCGCCGACCATCACAGCGGCGTCGCCGAACGCATCAACGACCTGGACGAAACCCTCACCACTCTCGTGGGCGCCGCGGTGGCCAAGATCGCCGTCCAGCAGAACACGGACATGCGTAAGATCTCCGCCTACATCGCGATCCTGGCGGTTCCCACCATGATCGCCGGCATCTACGGCATGAACTTCGATCACATGCCCGAACTCCGGCAGACCTGGGGTTACCCCGCCACTCTGATCGTCATGGCCACCATCTGCGCCACCCTGATCGTCGCCTTCCGACGTATCCGCTGGTTGTGATAATCCGGCCCGGTCAGACAAGTCGACCCCATCGGGTCGCCACGAACCCGCAGAGCGCGATGGCGGTGCTCATCCGCTTCCAGAGTCGCACCATCGCGAGCTCGAGAATGATGCCGATGCGGTCGGCACAGGTGGTGGCCTCCGCCAGCGCCATCCGGTCATAGACCAGGGCCGGATCACTGAGGATCTCGTCCAGCCTCAGTCCTGATATCGCCTGATCGGACGTCAGGCCGAGTTCTGGCAGCCAGGTGAGCCGCCAGCGACCGTCGCCCCCGAGAATCGCCCGCTCGGGCGTCCTGTCGCTGCTCATGGTCCGATTCGTGCGGAAGATCGTCATCACTACCTCCTCGGCCGTCAGCTCTCGACGTCCACTTCCGAGGATCCTCGGAAATCGGCACAGGCAACAGCTGGCAAAGGAGACGGAATCGGAATATCATCCACAAACCCCGACGTGAAAGCCGAAAATCCCCGGCGATCACCCTGGATACGACTCGCTGACGATGCCATCAGCTACCGACGGGCACCGTGCAGGTGTCTCAACTCCGGTCGAAGGCCGTGAGGATCTGTTCGGCGGCGAGGGCGGGAGTGAGCGTTCCGGCGCGGACAGCCGATTCCACCTGCGCGCGAACATCTTTCACGTTCGGATTGTCGGCCAGGCGGCGCAGGATCTGGTCGTGCACCATGGTCCAGGTCCAGTCGACCTGCTGGCGGCGGCGCTTCTCGGCGAATTCGCCTGCCTCGGTGAGGACCCGGCGGTGGTCGAGGACGGTACCCCAGAACTTGTCGAGGCCGACACCTTCCAGACCGCTCATGGTGAGTACCGGCGGTTTCCACAGGGCGTCGTGCGGGTGGATCAGGCGCAGGGCGCCCGCCAGTTCGCGCGCGGCGCCCTTGGCTTCGATCTCGTGTTTGCCGTCGGCTTTGTTGACCGCCACCAGCTCGGCGAGTTCCAGCACGCCTTTCTTGATGCCCTGCAACTGGTCTCCGGTGCGGGCCAGCGTGAGGAAGCAGAACACATCGACCATGTTGGCGACGGTCACCTCGGACTGGCCGACGCCGACGGTCTCCACGAGAATCACGTCATACCCGGCGGCTTCCAGGAGCACGATCGTCTCCCGGGTCGCCTTGGCCACGCCGCCGAGGGTGCCCGCCGTCGGGGACGGCCGGATGAACGCGTCCGCCTCGAGCGACAACCGCGCCATCCGTGTCTTGTCACCGAGGATCGAGCCACCGGTGCGGGTCGAGGACGGGTCGACCGCGAGGACCGCGACCCGATGTCCCTTGGCCAGCAAGTACATCCCGAGCGCGTCGATGAACGTGGACTTGCCAACGCCCGGAACACCGGTGATGCCGACCCGGTTCGAGACGACGCTGCCCGGTTCCGCCGCCACCCGCAGCAGCAGCTGCTGCGCGAGTTCCCGGTGATCGGAGCGGGTGGATTCGACCAACGTGATCGCACGGGCCAGCGCCGAACGCTGCCCTGCCTTGACCTCCTCGGCGAGCGCGTCGACATCGATCGTCCGGCGAACGCCCACGGCGGTGCGCCCCTCGTTGCGTGGCGAGCCGACGCCCGCGGTGGTCCCGAGCCGAGGGTGCGCGTCGGCACCCCCGGCCACCTGTGCGCCGTCGCTCATTCGGCTGTGCCGCCACCGATCTCGTGCCCGAGTGCCGCGCCCAGTTTCTTCAGCAGGTCGATGGCCGCGTCGGCGATGACGGTGCCGGGCGGGAAGATCGCGGCCGCACCGGCCTCGTAGAGCTCGTCGAAGTCGCCGGGCGGGATCACACCGCCCACGATGACCATGATGTCGGGGCGACCCACGTCGGCCAGTGCCTGCCGCAGCGCGGGCACCAGCGTGAGGTGACCGGCGGCCAGCGAGGACACACCGACAATGTGCACGTCGTTGTCGGCAGCCTGGCGAGCCACCTCTTCGGGCGTCTGGAACAGCGGGCCCACGTCGACGTCCATGCCGAGGTCGGCGAACGCGGTCGCGATCACCTTCTGGCCGCGATCGTGTCCGTCCTGGCCCATCTTGGCGACCAGAATGCGCGGACGGCGTCCCTCGGCCTCGCCGAATTCCTCGACCAGCGCGATGGCGGCGCCGATGTTGGATGCCTTGCCTGCTTCGTCACGGTACACACCGGACAGGGTACGGATTTCGGCCTGATGACGGCCGTACACCTTCTCCAGCGCGTCGGAGATCTCACCGACCGTGGCCTTGGCACGCGCGGCGTCGATGGCGAGCGCGAGGAGATTGTTCTCCATACCGCCTTCGGAAGACGCTGCCGCACGGGTCAATTCGGACAGCGCCTGCTCCACCGCGACCGAATCACGGTCGGCGCGCAGCCGTTCCAGCTTCTCGATCTGCTCGGCCCGCACCCGCGAGTTCTCGACCTTGAGAACTTCGACGGCGTGGTCCTCTTCGACCTGGTACTTGTTGACGCCGATCACCGGCTGCTGGCCGGTGTCGATGCGCGCCTGGGTCCGCGCGGCGGCCTCTTCGATGCGCAGCTTCGGAATACCCTCCGAAATCGCCTGCGCCATACCGCCGTGCGCCTCGACCTCGGCGATGTGGGCGCGCGCCCGCTCGGCGAGCTGGTGGGTGAGCCACTCGACGTAGTACGAGCCGCCCCACGGGTCGATCGGGCGGGTGGTGTTGGACTCCTGCTGGATGAGCAGCTGGGTGTTGCGGGCGATGCGGGCGGAGAAGTCCGTCGGCAGGGCCAGGGCTTCGTCGAGCGCGTTGGTGTGCAGCGACTGGGTGTGCCCCTGGGTCGCGGCCATCGCCTCGATGCAGGTGCGCGCCACATTGTTGTAGGCGTCCTGCGCGGTCAGCGACCAGCCCGAGGTCTGCGAATGTGTCCGCAGCGACAGCGATTTCGCGCTCTTGGGTTCGAACTTCGACACCAGCTCGCTCCACAGCAGCCGCCCCGCGCGCAGCTTGGCGACCTCCATGAAGAAATTCATGCCGATGGCCCAGAAGAACGACAGACGCGGCGCGAACTTGTCGACATCCATGCCCGCGGCGATGCCGGCGCGGATGTACTCCACACCGTCGGCGAGGGTGTAGGCCAGCTCCAGATCGGCTGTCGCACCGGCCTCTTGGATGTGGTATCCGGAGATGGAGATCGAGTTGAACTTCGGCATCTTCGCGCTGGTGAAAGCGAAGATGTCGGAGATGATCCGCATCGAGGGCTTGGGCGGGTAGATGTAGGTGTTGCGGACCATGAACTCTTTCAGAATGTCGTTCTGAATGGTTCCGGCCAGCTGCTCGGGCGTCACGCCCTGCTCTTCGGCGGCGACGACGTAGAGCGCCAGGATCGGCAGCACCGCGCCGTTCATGGTCATCGACACCGACACCTGGTCCAGGGGGATCTGGTCGAAGAGCTGGCGCATGTCCAGGATCGAGTCGATCGCGACACCGGCCATACCGACGTCACCCTGGACGCGGGGGTGGTCGGAGTCGTAGCCACGGTGGGTGGCGAGGTCGAAGGCGACCGAGAGCCCCTTCTGGCCCGCCTGCAGGTTGCGGCGGTAGAAGGCGTTGGAATCGGCGGCGGTGGAGAAGCCCGCGTACTGGCGGATGGTCCACGGCTGATTCACGTACATGGTCGGGTACGGGCCACGCAGGAACGGCGCGACGCCGGGCACGGTGTCGAGCGGATAGCCCTGCGCGACCACAGCATCCCGATCGGCCTTGGTGAACACCGGCGGAACGTCGATGCCCTCCGGGGTCGACCAGACCAGCTGTTCGGGCGTGGTGTGGTTCGCCGTCGCCGCGTCGGCCACGAACGCGCGGACCTGCTCGGCGTCGACGTCGGCCGACGCGGACGCGTGATCGGTCAGCGGCACCTCGGCGAAACTGCCGATGACGTGCTCGATATCGGACGTGGTCATCAGGCTCCCACCTTCTCCAGCAGCTGCGACAGAACCGCGACCGCGTCGATACGCAGGGCCAGGTACCCGTCGGGACGCTGCGTCCCGCTGAATTGCTCGACCGCCTTCTCCGGTCCGGCCAGCAGCACGGTCTCGATTCCGGCGGCGCGCAGGGCGTCGGTGGCGGCTCCCGCCTGCTCGCCGTAGCGCTTGTCCGCACCGCACAGAACCGCGATGCGCGCACCGGATTCGGTGGCGGCGGCAGTGATCGCGTCGACCGTGAGCGGACCGGGGTTGACCGACTCGATGCCGCCCGAGGCGAGCACGTTCGCGGTGAAGATGGTGCGCGCGTTGTGCTCGGCGACCAGGCCGAGCGGCACGATCAGCGCCTTCGGACGGGCACCGTTGGCAGCCAGGTAGGCATCGGAGCGGTTGCGCAGCGCTTCGAAGGCAGCGCCGTAGCGCGCATTCGGGCCAGGCTCGCGCGCCTGCTCCGAGAGCGGGGTCTCGGCGAGGTTGGGGAACTCGTTGACGCCGGTGACCGCGGTGCGGCGATGGGCGACGTCGGCAGCGCGCGCGGCGGCGGTCTCGGCGATCCGGGCCGCGAGCACACCGGTGTCGAGCGCGGCGAGGTAGCCGCCCGCCGACTCGAGCTCCTGCATGAACTCCCATGCCTTGGCGGCGAGTTCGTCGGTCAGCTTGTCGACATACCAGGAACCGGCGGCCGGGTCCTGCACGTGCCCGAGACGGGATTCCTCGAGCAGCAGCAGCTGGGTGTTGCGCGCCAGGCGCTGGGAGAACGTCGTGGATACGCCGAGTTCGCCTGCGGGCAGGGCCGCGTCGAAGGGCAGAACGGTCACCGAATCGGCACCGCCGACGCCGGCGCCGAACGCGGCGAGCGTGGTGCGCAACAGGTTCACCCAGGGATCGCGCTGAGTCATCATGGCGGCCGAGGTGATCGCGTGCTGCGGGGCGGCGCCGAAGGCGGGCGCACCGGAGACCTGGGCCACTCGGGCCCACAGGCGCCGGGCCGCCCGGAATTTCACGATGGTGGCGAATTGGTCGTCGGTCGCCGCGAAGCGGAACTCGAGCTGACCGAACGCGTCGGCGATGTCGACCCCGGCACCGGTGAGCAGGCGCAGGTAGGCCAGACCGGCCGCGACGGCGGCGCCCACTTCCTGTGCGTCGGCGGCACCGGCGTTGTGGAAGGCGATGCCGTCCACCGTGATCGCGCGGACCGTCTCGGGCCGGGCGATCGCGCGCACGGCCAGCGCCACGGTCTCGGCGTGGTCGAGGTCTTCGGCACCGGTGAAGGCGCTGGTCAGCGGGGCCGCGCCGAGGCCGACCCGGATCTGCGTGCGATCGACGATCGAGTACCCGTCGAGGACGTCGAACACCCGCTCGGCGGCCGTGCCGGTCGCCGCCCCGGCCACCAGCGTCAGCGGTGCCAGCTCGAACAGCAGCCCACGCAGGGCAAGGGGGATGTCGTCGACGGCGACGCCGTAGGTGCCCACTCCGAGCGCGATCGCGCTCACGCCGTTCTCCAGACCGGTCAGAATCGCCCGGTTGGTGGCCTCGGCATCGTCCTCACCGGCGAACGCGCCGACGAACCAGCCGCGCTGCGGGTCGCGCGCGGCGTCGCCACCGCGCACATAGGGGAAGGCGCCGGGCAGCGGCTGCTCGGGCAGCTCGTCGCGGCGGGTGTAGAGCGGGGCGATCGTGAGCCCGTCATAGGTGGTCTCGTCGAGCAGATGTTCCGGTTCGGCGGGGAGCTCGGAAGCCTCGACCCGTCGCGCTTTCGCCAGCACACCCGCCACGCCCTTGCGCCACGCGGCGTACTCGGGCACCGGATCCGGTGCGAGCCCCGCCCCGGACTCTGAACCAATCGGCATAGCTGCTGTTCTCTCTTCCATTCGACGACCGCACCCCGGTGTGCTGCCGGTCCGTGAAATCCCACAAACGGGCCCACAGCGAACCAGGATGTATCCGGTTCCCTGATGATGCTATCTGTGACAGGGTGTCCGACCACCCGGGCCATCCCCTACCGGCCGGTACGCTTACCCGGGTGTCTCGACTGATCCGCTCCCCGCGCCTGCTCATCGCCCTGGCCGGGCTCGCCGCGCTGTTCGTGGTGGCGATGATGGTTCCGTTGCCGGGCCCGCAGCAGATCCGGGACTGGGCCGGCGACGCCGGGCCGCTGTTGCCGCTGCTGTTCTTCCTCTTCTACGCGGTGGCTGCCGTCGCCCCCGTTCCGCGCACCGTGCTCACCGTGACCAGCGGTGTGCTGTTCGGTCCGATCCTCGGTTCGGTCATCGCCCTGGCCGCCACGGCGGTGAGCGCGACCGCGGCGCTGCTCGGGGTACGCAGGCTGGGCCGCGACCGGGTCGCCGAACACCTCACGCACCCGGCGGTGCGGGCAGTCGACGACCGGCTGGCCCGCCGTGGCTGGCTCGCGGTGGCCGCGCTGCGGCTGATCCCCGTCGTCCCCTTCTCGATCCTCAACTACTGCTGCGGCCTGTCGTCGGTCCGCCTTGCCCCGTATCTCGCTGCGACAGTGGCCGGTTCGGCCCCCGGCACGATCTCGACGGTGGTGCTGGCCGGTTCCCTGGCAGGCGACAGCCACCCGATCGCGATCACCGTGTCGGCCATCTGCCTGTCGGTCGGGCTGATCGGGCTGATCGTCGACCTGCGGCTACCGGTCGACCCGGCAGCGCCGGAGCCGGAACCCGCCACCTCCTGACCGACGGCGCGCCTACCCCGAGCCGTCGCGATCCGTGCGGATAATCCCAGGTCATGGCGATCACGGTGGGACGCAGATCCGCACTCGCACTTCTGGCGGGACTCCCACTCCTGGCAGCGGGCACGGCCCGCGCGCAATCCTCGCTCGGCCCCGGGGTGGGCATCGACGCCCACCGCACCCCGGTCCGGTACACGATGACGGCCTTCCGGGCCGACAGTGATACCACCCTCGCGGTCTACGAGTCCGCGGACGGCACCGATTTCACCCCGGTCAGCGAGCACGCGTACGTGCCGCCGACCGGCCTGGTCCGCGATCCGAGCGTGCTGCTGCACACCGACGGGAACTACTACCTCACGTACACAATCGCCGGTGACGCCACCGCGATCGGCTTGGCCCGCAGCCGCGACCGGATCACCTGGACGTTTCTCGCCAACGTGCCGATGCTGGTGGCGGGCAGGCTCGAAGGCGCGTGGGCGCCGGAGTGGTACGCCGACGCGGCGGGGCGAGTCGGCATCATCGTGTCGCTGACCTGGGGGCACGGCTTCACCCCGCACCTGCTCATCCCGCTCGATGCCGGGCTCACCGTCTGGGCGCCGCCGGTGCCGATGCTCGGGCTCGGCCCTGCCGGGCCCGGCTCACTCGGCCATATCGACACCACCTTGGTCCGCCTGTACGGACGTCTGTTCGCGTTCGTGAAGAACGAGGACTCCAAGCTGATCGAACTCGCCGTCGCCGACCGCCCGCTCGGGCCGTACAGCTTCGTCGCCACTGGCGACTGGGCGGGGTGGGGCGGGCCACGGGAGGGACAGTCGATCGTCCGGCTTCCCGACGGTGGGCACCGCATCTACCTGGACGCCTACACCGAGGGCCGGTACCTCTTCAGCGACAGTGTCGACGGCTTCCGCACGTGGTCGCCACCGGTCGAACTGCCGGGTCTGTCGGGTCTCATCCGGCACGGCACGGTGCTGACCGAGTTCAGTCCGGTGATCTGAACTAAAACCCCATTACTCCAGGGGCACCTGATCTAGGTTGTGATTCGGAACAAATATGAAAGTGAGCTTCTTCACACTGCCCAGTTGTGAAGAAGTAATATTTCAGAAAACTCTCAGAGTTATAGACTCCGAATAGCCCAGGGTTCGCCAGCTACGTCCGGTGCGGGATCCAGAGCAACATCCGGTGACGCGCCCGCGATCACCGAATCCCCGTCGCGCCGTTCTCGGCTTGCACTCCCCATGAGGTGACCCGCCATGGAATACACCCATCTCTCCGAATTCCGGATCCGCTCCGGCGACCTGGTGATCTGGACCCCCGAGCTCACCTCCCCCGACGCGTGGCGCGACGACGAACGCCCCCTCGCCAGCGTCCACGAGCAGTACCTCGGGTTCCTCGACCCCGAAGACGCCCGCCCCGGCCGCGGCCGCTGGATCGGCACGATCTTCGAGATGGACGCCCCACTCGACGCCGACGCCTGGGCCACGACCCTGCGGCTGTGGCACGACCGCCACGAGGGCTTCCGCACCACCGTCGCCCCCACCGGCGACGGCGGCTACCACCGTGTGACCACCGCCCCCGGCACCGTTCGAGTCACCGGCGCCCCGGTCGCCGATCTCTCCGACGGCGACGAGATCAACGAATACCTGTGCGACGCGTTGGAATTGCGCCTGTCGGCACTGGTGTGGCCGCATCTGCTGGTGGCCACGGTGGCCCACGACACCGACGACTTCACCGTCCTGGTCGGCGCCGACCACTCGGTGCTCGACGCCTACTCCCAGGCCGTGCTCATCCTCGAGCTGCGCACCCTCTACACCGCGGTCACCACCGGCGGCGAGATCCGCGACTCGGCCACCTTCGGCAGCCCGGCCGACTACGCCGTCATCGAGCGCGCCGCCGCTGAGGAACTCGATCCCGACTCCCCCGCCGTCGCGGTGTGGCGCGAGTTCCTCGGTACGCCGGGCTCGCCCATGCCCCGCTTCGCCGCGGATCAGGTCGCCGTCCTCGACGGTGAACACGCCCAGCCCAGCGTCTCGCGCACCCTGCTCAGCATCGAACAGCTCGAGGAGGTCGAGGCGGCTCTCGATCGGCTCAAGCACCGGCTGTCGGTGACCGTGTTCGCCGCCCTGGCGATGGCCTCTCGGGAAACCTTCGGCGACGACCGGTTCCGCACCGTGATGCCGATCGCGACCAGGCCCGACCTCACCTGGCTCGAGTCGATGGGCTGGTTCGTCAATGTCGTCCCGGTCGACGTGACGCTGCCGCCGGGCGCGGACATGACCGTCGCGCTGGAGGCCACCCGCGCCTCGCTCAAGCGCGCCCACCTCTGCAACGACGCGTCCTGGGGCCGTTCCCTGGCGATGGTCGGCGCCGTGGAAGGTCCGACCTACGGCGCGTCCTTCCTCGACATCCGCATGCTTCCGGATTACGAATTGGTCGCCGACCTGCGCGGACGCACCCTGCGGGCGGTGTCGTACTCCACCGACGAGGTGTACTTCTGGGTCGTGCGCGGCCCCGACGGGCTCTATGTCTCCACCCGCCACCCCGCGGGCCTGCCCGGCGAGGTCATGGAACGCTTCCTCGCCGAGTTCGCCAGGGCCATGTACGCGGTGACCATGGTGGCGCCCGCTCCCGCACCGGTCACCGATGCCGCGGCAGCGCTGAGCGCGGGCTGAGAATGCGTGCACTGCTGGCCTTCACCGGGAGCCGGGGCGACGCCCAGCCCGGCATTCTTCTCGCTCGCGAGCTGCTGGCTCGCGGGCACTCGGTGACGCTCGCACTCTCGCCCAATCTCGTCGACTTCGCCACCGCGCACGGCGTCGCCGCCGTCGGTTTCGGCCGCGACAGCGCCGAACTGCTGCGCACCCAGCACGACGATCACCGCTTTCGCAGCCCGAATCCGCGACAGCGGGTGCGCGCGGTGCTGGATCTGCAACGGCGCGGAGTCGTCGAGGCGGTGCGCGATCTGCTCGTGCTCGCCCCCGGTCACGACGTGCTCGTGACCGGGATGGCGGGCGAGGAGGCGGCCGAGAAGGCCGCGCGACGCGTCGGGTTGCCGCTGGCCGCGGTGCACTTCTTTCCGATCCATCCGAATCGATCGGTCCCCGTGGTCCCCACCGCGTGGGGCGCCCGTATTCCGAAGGCGCTCAACCGGCGGATCTGGTCGGCGCTGCGCTGGGCACGCGACGCCGCGCTGGAACAGCCGCTGTCGGAGTTCGGGATCGTCGAACATCAACTGCCCGATCGGGTGTCGATCCAGGCCTATGACGTCGACCTGTTTCCCGGGCTGGCCGCCGAGCTGCCGGATCGACACCCGGTGACCGGCTTCGCCGTCGATGCCGACGGATTCCTCAGCGCTGCGGCCGATCCCGCGCTGACCGCGTGGCTCGATGCCGGTTCGGCGCCGATCTATGTCGGCTTCGGCTCGATGGCGGTCGACGACCCGGCCGCGCTGGTGGCGATGTTGCGCGCGGTCTGCGCCCGTCGTGGTCGCAGGCTGCTGCTGGCCGCGGGGTGGGCGGGCATCGCACCTGTCCTGTCGCCCGAGATGGCCGTCGTCGAGCAGGTCGATCACGCGTCGGTGTTCGCGCGCTGTATCGCCGCGGTACACCACGGCGGCGCGGGCACCACCGCCGCCGCACTGAGAGCCGGTGTCCCGCAGGTGATCTGCGCGATCCAGGCCGATCAGCCCTATTGGGGCCGGGCACTGGAACGGCTCGAGATGGCGGGTACCGTGCGTGCCGCCGAGCTCACCGAGGACGGGCTCACCGCCCTGCTCGATCGCGTCGCGGACCCGGACGTGGTCTCGCGAGCGGCCGCGTACGCCGGCCGGTTCGCCGGCACCGGGGTGGCACGCGCTGCCGACGAGGTGGAATCCCTTGTCTCCCTGCCGTTCCCGAGTAGTTTGTCCATCCACGCCGGGAGGCCGCAGTGAGCACCGATATCGCCGTCCGCACCCGCGGTCTCGGTAAGTCCTACGGCGACTTCACCGCCGTCGGCAGTGTCGACCTCAGCATCGCGGCCGGATCGGTCTTCGCGATGCTCGGTCCCAACGGCGCGGGCAAGACCACCACCGTCCGCATGCTCGCCACGTTGCTGCGACCCGACCGGGGCAGCGCCGAGGTATTCGGCTACGACGTGGTGCGCGAGGCGACCGCGGTGCGCTCGATGATCGGGCTCACCGGCCAGTACGCCTCCGTCGACGAAACCCTCACCGCCGGTGAGAATTTGCGATTGTTCGGACGGCTGCTCGGCCTGTCGCGGCGCGCTGCCGCCGACCGGGCCGAGCAACTTCTCGAGGAATTCGAGCTCTCGGCCGTCGCGCGCCGCAGCGTCAGCGCGTTCTCCGGCGGCATGCGACGTCGACTCGATCTGGCCGCGACGCTGATCACGGTGCCACCGCTGATCTTCCTCGACGAGCCGACCACCGGCCTCGACCCGCACACCCGCGACCGCATGTGGGGCATCGTGCGCGGACTGGTCGCCCGCGGAGCCACCGTGTTGCTCACCACCCAGTATCTGGAGGAGGCCGACGCACTCGCCGACCGGATCGCGGTCATCGACCGTGGCACGCTCGTCGCCGACGGCACTCCCGCCGAACTCAAGTCCTCGATCGGTGAGCAGGTGCTGCGCCTGGACATCCCCGACACCGCCGACCTGCGCCGGGCCGAGGCGCTGATCCAGGAGATCACCGGCGACGTCCCGGAAGGGTCGTCGACGGGGACGTTGACCGTGGCACTGCACGACGTCACGCGCGGCGCCGATATCGTCGCCGCCTGCCGCGCCGAGGGCATCACCCTGCGAGGTTTCGCGGTGGACCGGCCCGATCTCAACGAGGTGTTCCTGTCGCTGACCGGGCACGCGCGCACCGTGGACGCGGCATGAGCACCCTTCGCGAAAGTTCGAGGACCACCATGACCCACACGGTCGACAAGCCGCTCCAGGTGGTGCGCGCGCCGCGCGTGACCCGTGTCGGTCCGCTTGCCGCCCTGCGGCATTCGCTGATGATGGCCTGGCGCGGACTGCTCACCTTCCGGCACAGCCCGCAGCTGCTCTACGACGCCATTCTGCTGCCGATCGTCGGTCCGGTGCTGTTCGGCAGCATCTTCGGCACCGCCATCGCCGGCAGCATGGCGGCGTATCTGCCGATCATGATCCCCGGCGTGCTGGTCCAGATCGTGCTCACCTCCTCGGTCGCCACCGGTGTGCAATTGTCCGAGGACATCCACTCCGGTGTCTTCGACCGTTTCGTCGCCATGCCGATCGCCCGGTCCGCCCCGGTTGCCGGGGCATTGCTGGCCGGGACCGTGCGCTACCTGATCGCCGCGACCACTGTGGTGATCGTCGGCTTCTGTATGGGCTACCACCCCGCGCACACCGCCGGATTCCTGGCGGGCGCGGTGCTGGTCGTGTTCGCCACCACCGCCATCAGCTGGTTGTTCGCGTTCATCGGTGCCACCATCGCCCGCCCAGCCGCCGTGCAGGGCATGTCCATGCTGGTGCTCACCTTTCTCGGCTTCGCCTCCAATGCGCTGGTCCCCGAAGAATCGATGCCGAGCTGGATGCGGCACGTCTCGGACCTGAATCCGGTGTCCTACCTGGTCTCCGCCGTACGCACCCTCGCCGCGGAGGGCACCGTCGGCGCCGATGCCTGGTGGTCGCTGGTCGCCTCGGTGCTCGTGGTCGCTGTTTTCGCGCCGCTGACCGTGCGCACTCTCCGTTCCCGCTAAGGAGCCATTCGATGACTGTCATCGCCCCCGCTGTCACGGTGTCCACCGACCTCAACCGGATCACCGCCGACGACGATCTGTTCTTCAAACTGCACAGCCTCTACCCGAACGCCCTGGTCAACCAGCTGGCGTACCGCTTCGACAGCGCGTTGAGCCGGGATCTGCTCGCCGACTGGCACGCGCACCTGGCGACCGGGTTCATCGCGCGCCGGGTCCGCACCACGCGCTTCCCGATCGCGCGTGCGCACTGGGAGCCCGCCACCGAATCACTGCCGCTGCGCTGGTCGGACACCCCGATTCCCGAGGAGCGGGTCCTCGACTGGTTCCTCGAGCAGGCCGCCGTCGAGTTCGACCCCGAGCGCGGGCTCGTGTGGCAGCTCGCGGGCGCGCCGCTCGCATCCGGTGGCACCGTGGTCACCTTGGTCGCCTCGCACGTGGCGTGCGACGGCGGCGCCATGATGCACGCGATCGTCGATTCCCTGGACCGGCTCAACCGCGGCGAGACACCCGACCGCCACACCAGCGCGGGCAGGCTCGTCGGCCCGGTCGCGGGCGCGGGCCGCTTCGCCGCCGATCTCGCGGATGCGCGTAGCCAACTCGGTGCCGTCGCCCGTGGCGTCCGGGCGGCACGCCGCGCCCGCGGTGTCAGCGAACCCGCCCGCAATCCGCGCCCGGCCGCGCCACGGCTGCCCCATGCCGACACCTGGCAGGCGGCCGAGGCCATCGTTCAGCTCGATCTCGCCGAATGGGACGCCGTGGCCACCGCGCACGGCGGCACCACCAACGGCCTGCTGATCGGTGTCGCGGTCGGGCTGCTCGGTCGCAGTGGCCGCGTCGCCGACGGCGCCGAGGTGCGCGTCGACATTCCGCATTCGATGCGCGAGGCCGACGACCCACGCGCCAACGCCACCACCGGGCTGCCGATCAGCGTCGGCTACCGGGCGGGCGAACGCGCCGATCTGCCCGCGATCCGCGCCGCGCTCAAGGCGGCGGGCCTGGCCTATCGCGATCCGGCGACCATCCCACCCATCCAGCACCTGCAACCGGTGCAGATGCTGTTGCCCAAGGTAGTGCTGCACAAGTTCGCGCGCACCGCCAAGGCGCCGGAATGCCTGTGCACCAACATGGGTCGCACCGCGCAGAACATCGCGGTCCTCGGATCACACCGCGCACGCGATGTGATCATGCGCCCGGTGGTCAATCCCGGTCCGGTCGAGTTGTTCCGCCAGGTAGAGGTCGGTGTCAATCTCGCGTTCTCCTGCGATGACGACACGGTGACACTCGTGGTGACCGGCGGCGACCCCGATCGTTTCCCCACCCGCGCGGCACTGCGCGAGCTACTGGCCGCCGAATTCGCGGACTGGGGACTGACGCCGCGGTTCTGGTGACGGGCTAGGAGGCTTCCTCGACGAAGTCGACGGCCGCCTCTGCCTTGTCGATCCGCAGCGCGAACCGGAATCCGCATGCCGTCTCGAGTGAGGCGGAGCCCGGCTGCGGACGGTTGCGTACCTCGATGCTGACATCGAGGTCGTCGAACCCGACGTGGAACCGGTCGGCCATCCACAGTTGGGTGTGCCACGCCGTCTGCCCGGCGAGGACATCGCCGGGCGCGGGCCGGAAGTCCCGCAGCCGCACACAGACCGGCGTGTACCCGTCGGTGTCGGGCGCGAGGTACAGCACCACCGGGCCGTGCATCTCGAGCAGCAGCCGCAGCACACGCAGCGCATCATCGCTGGCCTCGACCGCACGGTGGCGATGATCTACCTTGCGGCCGTTGGGATGTCGAACCATAGTGCGCTCCTCGCAGTTTTCTCGCCGGTGATCGTGCTCGGGGCACACTATCGTTGCGAAAGGTTGGTCCAGGGTTGGTACCGGTCCAAACCTGCGAAGATCACCCGCGCGTGTCACCGCCACGGAATCGCCTCGCGTCTGCGACGTTGACTACTGATATGGCACTCGAATCGGTTCGCTTCTCGATCCTGGACCGCTCACGCGTGCGGCGCGGGCAGGACCACGCCGACGCCCTGCGGGAGACGGTCGCGTTCGCGGTCCTCGCCGAGCAGTGGGGCTACCACCGGTTCTGGGTCGCCGAGCATCACAGCGTTCCCGGTGTCGCCGGAACCGCGCCGACCGTGCTGGCGGCGGCGGTCGCGGCGGCCACCACGCGCATCCGCGTCGGCACCGGTGGGGTGATGCTGCCCAATCATCAGCCACTCGTGGTCGCCGAGCAGTTCGGCGTGCTCGGGTCGCTGTTCCCCGGACGAATCGACATGGGCCTCGGGCGTTCGGTCGGATTCACCGACGGCGTCCGCCGCGCGCTCGGCCACGGCCTCGACGACGCCGACGATATCGACGCACGCCTCACCGAGGTTCTCGGCTACTTCGCGGTGGGCAGGCAGGGTGTGCACGTCCGCTCCGCGGAGGGCGCGGACGTCCCGGCGTTCCTGCTCGCCACCGGCTCCGGGGCCGAGCGCGCCGCACGATTCGGGCTGCCCCTGGTGATCGCCCCGATCGCGGGCACGCAGGCGATGGTGGACGCGATCGAGCGGTACCGCACCCTGTTCCAGCCCTCGGCTCGAGTCCCCCGACCGTATGTCGTCGTCTCCGCGACGGCGATGATCGCCGACTCGACCGAGCAGGCGCACCGACTGCTGCTCCCGGAGGCCTGGTCGAGCGCCTACTCGCGCACGCACGGCGAGTTTCCCGCACTGATCCCACCCGAGGAGATCGACCCGGCGACGATGACCGACCGCCAGCGCCACCTGTTCGAGCAGGCGCTGGGCCACCAGATCCACGGCACCGAGGATCAGGTGGCCGAAGCATTGGAAAAGCTGGTGAGCCGTACCGAGGCCGATGAAATCCTGTTCCACACCAGTACTTTCGATCGAGCGGCGCGTCTGGAATCACATCGGCGGCTGGCCCGCGTCGTGGGCCTGGCCGGCTAGTTCTCGCCGACAAAATTCGCGAGACCACTTGTACTCCGAAAACAAACCCGTCCGGCTCGCAATTTATTCGACGGTGTAAACAATCGTGAAGTGACTCACTGCGCGAGCACCGTTCTGCAGGACCACATCACCGCGGCGAGGCAGATCCGCCCGATAGCCGTACCATTGCCCACAGCCACCCAAACGCCCTGGTCCAGGTGATCTGTGAGATACGAGTGGATTGCCGAAGTTTCCGCAACACCGTGTCGCACAAACGATCTCGCACCGGCCAGTGCGCTGGATCACTGCACCCGACGCCGGCCGATGACCGGTATGGTTCGAGTCCACCGGCGCTCGAGATTCGTCCGGTAAACCATTCTTTCGACCGCATCCGGGAGCTCACGTGTCACAATCGCGTTTCGAATCCATCGGGGCATATCTTCCGTCGAACATCTTGTCCACCACCGAATTGATCTCCCGGTTGAAAACGCCACCGTCGTTCGATCTGGAGCGCATCACCGGCGTGAAAGAACGCCGTGTGCGCGACACCCGCCCGGAGTCGGTCGAGGACTCGTTCACCCTCGCCGTGAACGCCGCGCGCGACTGCCTGTCGCGGTCGAGCTACGCGCCGGGCGAGCTGGACGTGATCATCTCGTGTTCGATCACCCGCAGCAACGACGGCACCCGCATGTACATGGAGCCCTCGTTCGCGTCGACGATCGCCAAGACCCTCGGCGCCGAACGCGCCATCACCTTCGACGTCTCCAACGCCTGTGCCGGAATGCTCACCGGCACCTACATTCTGGACCGGATGATCCGCTCGGGCGTGGTGCGCAACGGCATGGTGGTCAGCGGCGAGGCGATCACCCCCATCGCCGAGACCGCGGTGAACGAGATCACCGAGAAATACGATCTGCAGTTCGCCTCGCTGTCGGTGGGCGACTCCGGGTGCGCGGTCGTGCTGGACCGCGCGGTCGACGACGCCGACAAGATCCACTACATCGAATTGCTCACCGCCGCAGAACATTCACACCTGTGCCTCGGTATGCCCAGCGACAAGTCGTCGGGCGTCGCGCTCTACACCGACAACCGCAAGATGCACAACGAAGCGCGGTTCCTGCTCTGGCCCGACGCCCAGGGCAGTTTCCTCGAACAGCAGGGCCGCGACTTCGCCGGCGAGCAGTTCGACTACATCATCCATCACCAGTTCGGTGCTGCCGCAGTGCCCTACATCAACGCGGTCGCCGCGCGTGAGTTCGGCGCCGAGATGCCGCCGGACCTCAATGTGATCGAGAAGTACGGAAATACTTCGACCACATCACATTTCATCGTTCTGCACGATCAGCTCGCCGACGACAACATCGCGGCGGGATCGAAACTGCTCATGGTGCCCGCCGCGTCCGGTGTCGTCGCGGGATTCCTGTCCGCCACCATCTCCTCCCTGAAGGTCTGAGGTCAACAATGGGCATTCGCATCCGAGCCACGGGCACGAGCAGGTCGACCGACACCCACAGCGTCGTCACCCACAGCGGGCGGGCCGCCGCACAATGTCTGGAGCAGGCCGGCGTCCGCCCCGACCAGGTCGGCGTGCTGATCAATACCGGCGTGTTCCGCGACTCGAACACCGTGGAACCGGCGGTGGCCGCGCTGATCCAGAAAGCGGCGGGTATCGGGCTCGACTACACCAGGACCGATCCGCGGACCTTCTCCTTCGACCTGATGAACGGCGCGGTCGGTGTCGTCAACGCCGTACAGGTGGCGGGCTCGGTCTTGGCGACGGGCAGCACCGAGCACGTTCTGATCGTCGCGGGCGACACGCACCCGTCGATGACCCGGTCGAGCGCCGACGCCGACTTCCCTTACGCCACCTCGGGTGCCGCGCTGCTGCTCGAGCAGGTCGACGACCCCGAGGGCTTCGGCCCGGTGTACACCGCGACCGCACCTGGCACTGCCGCGGCACAGGCCTACGTCGACACGGCCGCCATGGGCACCGTCGGGCGAACGCTGATGACGATCGAACGCGAACCCGACTTCGAGGACCGCATCCTCGCGGTGGCCACCGAAGTCGCGCACTCCGCGCTCGCCGACTTCGAGGGCGCCTTCGTCGCGTTGATCGCCTCCACTCCGAGCCCGCGCTTTCCCGGGCGCCTGGCCGAGGAGCTCGGCATCGACCAGGACGCGGTACGGGTGCCCGACCTGTCCGACGGCGACCCGCACACCGCCGCACTGCCGTTGGCCTACGCCCGCGCGAGCGCCGAGGGTACGCTCGCCGGCTACACCCACGTGCTGTTCGTCGCCGCGGGCGCGGGCCCGTCCGCCGCCGCGACGCTGTACCGGCTCCCCGCGGAGACCACCGCGTGACGACGGCGACCTACTGGGCCACGATCGACCGCTTCCGCACGCTCGCCCGCGAGGAGCCCGACCGCGAGGCGGTCATCTATCCCGGCGGCACGACCGCCGACGGGCTACCCGACTACCGCGACATCACCTATCGCGACCTCGATCGCTGGTCCGACGCCATCGCCGAACATCTCACCGATTCCGGGGTGGGCAGCGGCACCCGCACGATCGTGCTCGTGCTGCCGAGCCCGGAGCTGTACGCGATCCTGTTCGCGCTGTTGAAGATCGGCGCCGTTCCGGTCGTCATCGATCCGGGCATGGGTGTGCGCCGCATGGTGCACTGTCTGCGCGCGGTCGAAGCGCAGGCGTTCATCGGGATCCCGCAGGCGCATGCCCTGCGGGTGCTGTTCCCGCGCAGTTTCCGGGGTGTGCGCACCACGCTCACCGTGGGGCGCCGCTGGTTCTGGGGTGGGCCGACGCTGGATTCGTGGACTCGCACCCCGTCCGGTGCGCCGCCCGAGCGGGTGCCCGCCGATCCGGACGAGTTGCTGATCATCGGATTCACCACGGGCAGTACCGGTCCCGCCAAAGCCGTCGAGCTGACGCACGGCAATCTCGCGGCGATGGTGGAGCAGGTGCACGCCGCCCGTGGGCACACGCCACCCGGCACGTCCCTGGTGACACTGCCGCTGGTGGGCGTCCTCGATCTGCTGCTCGGGTCGCGGTGTGTGTTGCCACCGCTGATTCCGAGCAAGGTCGGCTCGACCGATCCGGCGCACGTGGTCGACGCGATCGGGCGTTTCGGCGTGCGCACGATGTTCGCCTCGCCCGCGGTCCTCATCCCGCTGCTGGAACGGCTGCGCGCGCATCCGGTCGACCTACCGTCGCTGGCCAGTATCTTCTCCGGTGGCGCCCCTGTTCCGCACTGGTGCGTCGCCGGGTTGCGCGAGGTCTTGCGCCCCGATGTCGAGATCTACGCCGGATACGGCTCGACCGAGGCGCTGCCCATGTCGACGATCGAATCGCGGGAATTGCTCGCCGGTCTGGTCGAGCGCGCCAAGAGCGGCGAGGGCACCTGCATCGGCCGGCCCACCGATCGAGTGCGTGTCCGGCTGCTCGCCATCACCGATGATCCCGTCGCGACCTGGGACGACACCGAAGAACTCGGCGCACGCGAGGTCGGCGAGATCGTGGTCGCGGGCCCGAATGTGAGTACGCGCTACTACTGGCCCGCGCAGGCCAACACCGCGGGCAAGATCAGCGATGGCGAGCAGATCTGGCACCGCACCGGTGATCTGGGATGGCTCGACGAGCAGGGCCGGATCTGGTTCTGCGGGCGCAAGAGTCAACGGATCACGACCGCGCGTGGTCCGATGTTCACCGTGCAGGTCGAACAGGTCTTCAACGCGGTCGCCGGAGTTACGCGCACGGCGCTGGTCGGTGTCGGCGCCCCCGGCGCCCAGCGTCCGGTCCTGTGCGTGGAGCTCGAACCCGGCGCGGACGCGGTGGCCGCACTCACGCGATTGCGGACGCGCGCCACCGAATTCGACACTCTCGCTCCGATCGCCGAATTCCTCGTACATCCGCGCTTCCCGGTCGATATCCGGCACAACGCCAAGATCGGCCGCGAACAACTCGCCCGCTGGGCCACGAAGAAACTGGACTCGCGACGATGAAGATCCTGGTCACCGGCGCGTCCGGATTCCTCGGCGGCGCCATCGTGCGGGCGCTGGTCGCGCAGGGCTCCCACGATGTCTCGATCCTGGTGCGGCGCAGCAGTATTCTCGACGATCTCGGTCCAGCCGTGGAGCACGTCACACTCGTCTACGGGGACCTGGCCGACGCGGCGTCGCTGAGCCGGGCCACCAGCGGCATGGACGCGGTGATCCACAGCGCCGCGCGGGTCGACGAACGCGGCACCAGGGACCGCTTCTGGACCGAGAACGTGCGGGCCACCGAGCTGCTCCTGGATGCGGCGCGGCGCGGCGGCGCGGGCCGGTTCGTTTTCATCTCGAGTCCGAGTGCCCTGATGGAGCGAGACGGCGGCGATCAAGTCGACGTCGACGAGTCGCTGCCGTATCCGAGCCGCTACCTCAATCATTACTCCGAAACCAAGGCCGCGGCCGAACGCGCCGTACTCGCCGCGAACACAGCGGAATTCACGACCGTGGCGCTGCGACCGCGAGCGATCTGGGGCGCCGGAGACCGATCGGGGCCGATCGTTCGATTGCTCGATCGCACCGCCGCGGGCTCGCTGCCGGACCTGTCCTACGGTCGCACCGTCGAGGCCTCGCTGTGCCACGTGGACAACATCGTGCACGCCTGCCTCCTGGCGGTGCGCTCGGACACGGTGGGCGGCAAGGCGTATTTCATCGCCGATGCCGAGAAGACCGATGTCTGGGGGTTCCTCGGTGAGGTCGCCACGCGACTGGGCTTCCAGGCCCCGGCGCGCCGACCGAACCCGCGGGTGCTCGCCGCCGTCGTCGCGACCATCGAAACGATCTGGCGGATACCGGCGGTGGCCGATCGCTGGTCGCCTCCGCTGTCGCGCTACGCCGTCGCGCTGATGACACGCACCGCCACCTACGACACCGGTGCGGCTCGCCGCGATCTCGGCTACGTGCCTGTGGTGGATCGCGAGACCGGTCTGGCCGGATTCCTGGCGTGGCTCGACGAGCAGGGCGGCATCGAGGTGCTCGCCGAGAACCTTCGATAGTTCGCGGCCACCGTCACACCCGCCACGACACCTTCGGCACGGCCCGCGCGGCACCGACGACGCCCCAGGAGGCAATCATGAACGGCAGCAAGGTTTTCCGTCGTCCGGTGACGACCACCGAGCGGATGTATTTCCCCATGCGCGAGCTGGCCCCGCCCTTCCTCATGCAACTGGTGGTTCCCGGTGAGGGCAACATCGACCCGGATGCATTGCGCACAGCGGTAACCACCGCCGCGGCGGCCACCCCCGGTGCGCGACTGCGGCGGCGCGGCAACGAGTGGGTCGACAGTGCCATCGCCCCGGCCGTGCGCGTTCTCGACCACCGGCTGAGCTACCCCGCCCTCGAGACCGATCCGGTCCTCACGGGCGCGATCGGACCGACCCCTGATGCCACCGTCGAGGTGCTGCTGCTCGCCGGCGCGCCGACCACGCTGATCTTCCGTGTCTTCCACGGCGTGATGGACGGCATCGGCATGGTGGCGTGGGTGACGAATGTGCTGCGCGCACTACGCGGTGAAGACCCGGTTCCCCAGCCCGATCCGATCGCCGACCAGGAACTCGTCGCGAGAATCGGCGCTCCCGGCAGGCCGACTCCGATGGTTCCGCGCTACCGCACCGCCGTCGGCCGAGGCCGGCAGCGCCGCGATCTCGCGCCGCATCTGCTGCGTCATCGCCGGATCGCGGCCGCTGGTTCCGGCGCGTTGGCCCGCGTCTGTGCCCTGCTGGCCGCCGAGACTCCCGGCACCTCGCGCATCATGATGCCCGTGGACCTGCGCCGCCACGACCCGGCGCTGCGCTCCACCGCCAACCTCGCGCTACCGCTGTTCCTCGATATCGAGCCCGGACGCGACTGGATCTCGATCAAAGACCAGATCAAGGCCGGTTTGCACGAACGGCGCGAGCTGAATCAGCTGGCCAACACCCGCATCACCCTGGTCCCGGACCCGATCAACCGCGGCGTGCTGCGCACCACGAACTGGCTCGGCGCCCGCCTCGGCCGAAACCTCGCCTCGGCCACCGTCTCCCATATGGGCCGCTTCACCGCCGACGAACTCGCCGTCCCCGGCTTCCGCCCGACCGGACTGTTCGTCCTGCCCCAGCACAGCATCGCCATGCCCCTGCTGTTCGGGCTGACCGAGTTCGACGGCCACACCGACCTGACCGTGTCGGCACGCAACGGCGCGGGCATCGAGTCCCGCCTCGAAGCCCTGCTCGATCGCATCGTCGCCATGCTCGAAGCCGACCTTCCCGCACCGAGCCCGGCAGACCGGCAGCGGTAGCCACCCGCCCGACTCCAGCGACCAGGTCGCTACCGCGACTATCCTGGACACCGTGGGCATCATCGGTGAACTCTTTCCAGGCAAGAAGCTGCAGAACGAGGGCAGCGGCGACTCCAACGGTCAACCCCACCTCGACTTGGACCTCGAAGCAGGCGTCATCCGGGTCTCCGGCGCCACCACCGCGCCCCCGACCGACGACGAACCCGACGCCTGACCTGCCACCGTCGGTCCGCGTGACCGGCTCGGCAGTGCGCTGTCGTTCGCGGGCCGCTCGATCGACGCAACCGTTCTGACATGCCGTCTCTGGGCCGAGCCGGCGCTCGCATGCGCCGCGGTCGCCTCGCGAGTCGCTAACCACCGAGGAAGGCCGTCCAAGCGAGCATCGAAGCGGCGAGCGCGTTCTCCCATTCCGGTTCCCGCTCCCGTGGTTCGTCGCGCGATCCCGAAGGCGGAATCGCCGGCCGATTCGGTGTCGAGGCGGCGACCGGATCCCTCCATCGGCGCCCACCCCAGCGGGGGTGTTCGCCGCCCATCGCTACCGTCGCCATCACTGCGCCGAGGAAGCGGCGGCGGCCGGATGCGCGCGTCGGCCATGGACGGATGCCACTGTGGACACACCGAGCGCCCCCAGCGCGGCCCATGTCATGCGTCTCATGACGCCTCCGCGCGCACGAGTGCGGCGACGAACGCAGCAGCGTCGACCCCACCGACCACGCGGCCCTCGTGCACGATCAGCACCTCACCGTGATAGTCGGCGAGCCGTGTCACCGCGGCTCCCACCGGCTCGGTGGTGCCGGCGAAGGCCGGCGGCGGGTCCAGGTGCGCGCCGATCGGATCCTCGTCCACAGCGCCAATGAGGCGCGCCTGCGTTGCGGTACCCAGCACCTCGGCGACCACCACCGGCCCCGCGGTCTGCCGGGCGAGGACGACCGGAAGAGATCGTCGCGAAGCCAGTTCTCGGCGGACCGACGCCACGGTCGTTGTCGACGGGAGCAACCGCGCCTCGGCGAGCACCGACGAACCCGGCCCGACCGACCGGGCTCCCTCGACCACACCGAGCGCCGAACCGACCGTCAGCTCACCATGGGCCGCGAGCAACGGAAATCCGTACTGCCCGAGCCAACCGTCGTCGAAGTACTTCGACAGGTATCCGCGTCCCGAGTCGGGCGCGATCACCACCAGCACATCCTCGGGCCCGAGCGCGCGGGCCACCCGCAGCGCCGCGGCGATCGACGTGCCGGAGGAACCACCGAGCAGCAGACCTTCCTCCTTGGCCAGCCGGTGCAGCACTCGGAGCGATTCCCCATCGGAGATCCGCTCGACACGGTCGATCACCTCGGTGTGGTAGGACTGCGGCCATTCGTCTAGCTCGGTGTCGGGATGCCGGTAGTGGCCCACCGACTCGACATACCAGGCACGACCGTCACCGCCGCCGTACACCGATGTCTCGGGATCGGCGCCGACGACCTGGACCCGGCCGACCGAGGCCTGCTTCAGGAATTCCCCTGTGCCGCTGACGGTTCCGCCGGTGCCGATGCCCGCGACAAAGTGGGTGACGCCGCCGCCGGTCTGCGCCCAGATCTCGGGACCGGTGGTTTCACGATGAGCGGTGGGGTTGGCCGGGTTGTCGTACTGGCCCGCGAACCAGGCACCCGGGATTTCCTCCGCGAGCCGCAGCGCGACACTGCGCAGGTGCTCGGGGTGCCCGACCGGACGGCCGCCGGGTGTCACATGCACCTCGGCGCCATAGGCCCGCAGCAGCGCGATCTTGTCGCGGCTCGACTTGTCCGGCACGACCACCACCGTGCGGTAGCCGCGCGCCGCCGCGATGGCGGCCAAGCCGATGCCGGTGTTGCCGGAAGTCGCCTCCACCACGACTCCACCGGGCCGCAACTCCCCCGCGGCCTCGGCCGCGTCGAGCATGAACAGCGCCGCCCGATCCTTCACGCTCCCCGCGGGATTGAGATATTCGAGCTTCACATACACCGTGGCGGCGATGTCGTCGGTGATCCGGTTCAACCGGACCAGCGGGGTGTGCCCGATGGCCTGGTCGATGGAATCGAACACCGTGGCGGTGCGCACAGTGTGATCGATGTCGATGGTCATGCGTCCGAACTTCCTGTTTCGCCGAGCGACCGCGGCACTGCACACCGCCGTCGCAGATAGTCGGGGTCGAAACCGCTTTCTCCGAGCACAATTCAGCGCGGACCCTCGGCCGCGCGTGCACATTCCAGATTCCTCGCCACCGCGCCGCGTCGACAGGTTTGTTCTCACCCGGATTCGATCGGCGCCTCGTGAATTACTCGCACCGGTGCGCCGAATCATTGCGCCTGGACAGCGTGGTGGCGATAGTTCTCGGCACGTCGTCGACCAGGAGGCCGCCATGACCGCGACCGAACCACCCCGCTCCGGCGCACAAGCCGTCGACCGTGCCGTGTACGTGTTGAACTGCTTTCAGGGCGGGGACCCCGAATTGTCGCTGAGCGAATTGGCGCAGCGGGCCGGGCTCCCGGTGAGCACCACCTTCCGGCTGGCGCAGGCGCTGGTGCGCGGCAGGCTGCTGGAGCAGGACCCGGCAACCGACCGCTACCGGATCGGGCACGGACTGGCGTGCCTGGCCCGTCCCGCGCTGTCACGGCTCGGGCTCGACGACGCGGCGCCGCACCTGTACGCGCTGGCCGCCGGCATCAAGATCACCGTCAGTCTCAGTGTCGCCGATGCCGACGAAGCCCTCACGGTGTTCCAGGCCAGGCCACCGATCCACTTCTGCCACAACCAGATTCCGCAGGAGCGGCGACCGTTGAGCACCAGCGCGGTCGGTCACGCGCTGCTCGCGCATGCCTCGGTGGGACTCGACCGCGGCAACGGCGAACTCTTCGACACCATTCGTCGTCGTGGGTTCGCCATCGAGGAGATCGACAGCGACGAACCGATCCGCGCGATCGCCGTCCCGGTCCTCGGTCCGGATCGGCAGGTGTGGGGTGCGATCGGTGTGCAGGCGCGCGCGGTACGTCTGGATCGCGATCTCGTTCGTGCCGTACTGCCCGCCATGCACCAGATCGCGGTACGTATCGGTCCGTATTTCCATACCGCGGCCGCAGGTGAGGGATTCGACGCACCATGATTTTCACGATGTGGAAACAGTATTGCCGAGCCGTTATCTGTTGACGCACTATTGAATACAGGCGGCGTCCCCTACGCCGATCCCGCTCACGAAAGTCTCATCATGATCGAATCCCCCGCGCTCGTCCGCCGTCGTACGGTGGACTTGATGCGCCTGTCCCCCGGATTCTGTCGCAGCTGAAACAGCGGCGGCATTCCTCCGTCGCCGATCTCCACTTTCTCTCATACCCCGTTGATCCGCCCTTCGTGTGCGGATCGTCGCGGCGTGCGCCCCTGGTGGCCCGCCGCGTGGTCCTCCCACGCCGTAGAAAGAACTCGCGAACCATGTTGTCCAATACCTTCCGACGACGTCCGCTGCGTGCGCTCGCCGCCGCGCTCGTCGCACCCGCCGTCCTCGCGGTCGTCACCGCATGCGGCGGCACCGATGCGGTGACGACCGCCGACGGCAAGACCGTGCTGCGCTACCAGGGACAGACCGGACAGGTCACACCGTACGAGCTCGCCGACAACCTGGGCTACTTCACCAAGATCAGCTTTCAGTGGGAGGGCGACACCACCAGTGGCCCGGCCAACATCCAGGCGGCCGCCACCAAGCAGGTCGAATTCGGCAGCGCGTTCAACGGCGCGGTGGTCAAGCTCGCCGCGGGCGGCGCGCCGGTGCAGGCCGTGCTCAGCTCCTACGGCTCCGATGCCAAGTCGTTCACCGGTTACTTCGTGCGCGACAACGCCGGCATCACCAACGCCCGTGACCTGATCGGCAAGAAGGTCGGCGTCAACACCCTCGGCGCGCACCACGAGTTCGTCACCCGCGAATGGCTGCACCAGCAGGGCCTGAGCGAGGCCGAGATCAAGCAGGTCCAGCTGATCGTGGTGCCGCCGGTCAACACCGAGGAGGCGCTGCGCAGCGGTCAGATCGACGTCGGCGCGCTCGGCAGCGTATTCCGGGAGACCGCCGTCGAGCGCGGCGGCCTGCACCCACTGTTCACCGACAAGGACATTTTCGGCGAATTCGATTACGGCACCTACGTTTTCCGCAAGGACTACATCGCGCAGAATCCCGAGGCCGTCAAGGACTTCGTGCAGGGCACCGCGCGTGCCACCCGCTGGCTGCAACTCACCCCGCGTGATCAGGTCGTCGCCAAGTTCACCGAGATCATCAACAAGCGCGGCCGCAACGAAAACCTCAAGTTGCTCGACTACTGGCGCAGCCAAGGGATTCCGGTGCCCGGAGCGGTGATCGCGGACAAGGAGATCCAGATCTGGATCGACTGGCTCGAGCGCAACGGCGAACTGCCCAAGGGGAAGATCACCGCCAAGGACCTGTTCACCAACAAGGACAACCCTTACGCCAACGGCACCTACCAGCCGACGAGCGGCCCGACCGGAGAGGTGGTGGCCGCGAAATGACCGGCACCCCAGCCAAACTCGCGTTGCGATCGGTGGGCAAACAGTTCGCCGTGCGCGGCACCGACGAGAAGTTCACCGCGATCGACGACATCTCCATCGAGGTCGAAGCAGGCGAATTCCTCGTCCTGGTCGGGCCCAGCGGCTCCGGCAAATCCACGCTGCTCGATCTGCTCGGCGGGCTGAGCAAGCCCAGCTCCGGCCAGATCCTCCTGGACGGAGCCCCGATCACCGGTCCCGGCCTCGACCGCGGTGTGGTGTTCCAGCAGTACGCGCTGCTGCCGTGGCGCACCGCCCGCGCCAACATCCAGTTCGGCCTCGAAGCCAAGGGCATCGCTCGCAAGGAACGCAAGGCGATCGCCGAGCACTACCTGGAACTGGTCGGCCTGGCCGGCTTCGGTGACCGGTATCCGCACGAATTGTCCGGCGGCATGAAGCAACGAGTGGCGATCGCGCGCAGCCTGGCCTTCGATCCGGAAGTGCTGCTGATGGATGAACCATTCGCCGCGCTCGACGCGCAGACCAGAGAGTCGCTGCAGGACGAACTGCTGCGGATCTGGCGCACGACCGGCAAGACGATCCTGTTCATCACCCACGGCATCGACGAGGCGGTGTACCTGGGCCAGCGCGTCGCGGTACTCACCTCGCGTCCCGGCCGGGTGAAGGCCGTGATCGATATCGACATCGACCGCAGTGGCGATATCGATGTCCGCTCCAGCGAACAGTTCCGCGACTACCGCCATCGGATCTGGACGGAACTGCAAAGCGAGGTGAGCCGGGCCCAGCGCCTCGAACTCGCCGCCGACGACAGCACGGCCGCCGCGGCGGTCGCGTCCACCGACAGGAGTCCCGCCCATGTCTAGCGCCGTCCCCCTGCTCGTCCGCCCCGTCGAAGTCGCCGCCGCCGAACCGGCCGCATCGCCGGTTACCCCCATCGCGGCACCCGCTGCCCGCTCCACGCTCACCCGGGCGGCGGGCTCGGCGGGCAGCGCGGTGCTCCGCATCGCCAAACCACTGCTCGCCTTCGCGTTGCTGCTCGGGGCGTGGGAGTTGGCGCCCCGGTTCGGCCTGGTCGACGAGGTATTCCTCCCGCCGTTCTCCACGGTGGTGCAGGCCTTCTTCGAGTTGGCGGGCAACGGCCAGCTGGCCGAACACACCTCGGCGAGCCTCACCCGCTCGGTCACCGGCTTCTCCTTCGCCCTGGTGATCGCCGTCCCGGTCGGCATCGCCATCGCCTGGTACAAGCCGGTATCGGATTTCCTCAATCCGGTGCTCGAACTGTTCCGCAACACCGCCGCGCTCGCGCTGCTGCCGGTGTTCGTGCTGATCCTCGGCATCGGCGAGACCTCGAAGATCGCGCTGATCGGCTACGCCACGTTCTTCCCGATCCTGCTCAACACCATCACCGGCGTGCGCACCGTCGACCCGCTGCTCGTGAAATCGGCGGTCTCACTGGGCTTCTCGCCACTGCGGTTGTTCCAGAAGGTGATTCTGCCCGCGGCGATCCCGTCCATCTTCACCGGCATCCGGATGGCCGCGGCGGGCTCGATCCTGGTCCTCATCGCTGCCGAGATGATCGGCGCGCGAGCCGGTTTGGGCTATCTCATCACCGCCGCGCAGCAGAACTTCCAGATTCCGCAGATGTACGCGGGGATCGTCGCGATCTCGCTGATCGGTCTCGGTTTCAACTTCGCCCTCGTCGCGCTGGAACGCCGGCTCTCGCGCTGGCGCACCTCACCGACCAACGCCTGATCAGGAGATCACCATGGCTCGCAAGACTTTCCACCTGAACGCCTTCCTGATGGGCGTCGGCCACCACGAGGCCGCGTGGCGCCATCCCCGCACCGACGAACAGCGCGTACTCGATGTGCGCCACTTCCAGGAGCTGGCCCGCATCGCCGAGCGCGGCAAGCTCGACTCGGTGTTCTTCGCCGACACCCTCGCCGTGGGACCGCGGATCGAACGCAACACCCTCACCGTGTTCGAACCGATCACCCTGCTGTCGGCGATCGCCGCGGTCACCGAGCGGATCGGCCTGATCGCCACCGCGTCCACCAGCTACAACGAACCGTTCAATCTCGCACGCAAGTTCGCCTCGCTCGATCACATCAGCGCGGGCCGGGCCGGATGGAACATCGTCACCTCCGGCAATGTCGACGAGGCCTACAACTTCGGGCTCGACGCGATACCCGAGCATGCCCGCCGCTACGAACGCGCCGAGGAATTCGTCGACGTGGCGCTGGCACTGTGGGACAGCTGGGAAGCCGAGGCGATCGTGCTCGACACCGAGACCGGTGTCTTCGCCGACCCGAGCCGGGTGCACACCCTCGACTACGCGGGCGAACGGTTCCGTGTGCGCGGGCCACTGAACTCCCCCCGTGGACCGCAGGGTCGTCCGCTGCTGGTGCAGGCCGGGTCCTCGGAATCGGGCAAGGAGTTCGCCGCTCATCGTGCCGAAGCCGTGTTCACCGCCCAGCGCACCCTCGACGAGGGCGTGCAGTTCTACCGCGATCTCAAGTCGCGCCTGGCGAAATACGGTCGCGCCCACGACGACTTGAAGGTGCTGCCGGGCCTGGTGCCGTTCATCGCCGACACTGTCGAGGAGGCCAGGGCGCTCGAGCAGGAGTTCACCGACCTGATCTCGCCCGATTACGCACTGCGCCAACTGTCCTCGATGCTCGGCGTCGACCTCACCGCGCACGCGCTCGACGCTCCGTTGCCGCCGCTGCCCGCCGAGAGCGAGATCGAGGGCGGCAAGAGCCGGTTCACGCTGGTCAAGCAACTCGCCGAGACCGAGGACCTCACGGTGCGTCAGCTCATCGGCAAGCTGGGCGGCGGCCGCGGTCACCGCACCTTCGCCGGCACCCCCGAACAGGTCGCCGATGAGCTGCAGAGCTGGTTCGACGCGGGCGCGGCCGACGGGTTCAACATCATGGCGCCCTACCTGCCCGGCGGCCTGGCGGACTTCGTGGACCGCGTGGTGCCGATCCTGCAGGAACGCGGACTGTTCCGCACCGATTACGAATCCACCACCCTGCGCGGCCATTACGGGCTCGCTCCGGTGGAAAGCCAGTTCGCCGAGCAGGACGCACGGGTGAGCGCCTGATGCGCGCCCGCCGACTCGATATCGAGTTCATGCGGGTGGTGAGCAGTTCCTGTCGGGAATGAGGACTACCGCACCCCCGCAACAGACTTCCCACGAAGGACCACCGACATGACCACCATCGAAAACCCCAGCGTCGTCACCGCTCTCGAGATCACCCCGGTCGCGGGCCACATCGGCGCCGAGGTGACCGGCGTCGACCTGCGCGAGCAACTCGCCGACTCCCAGGTCGACGAGCTCACCGCGGCGCTGCACCGGCACAAGGTGCTGTTCTTCCGCGACCAGCAGATCGGGCACACCGAACAGATCGCGTTCTCGCGCCGCTTCGGCGCGGTCACCCCGTCACACCCCTACGACGACGACGCGCCCACCGAGCACCCCGAGATCCTGGCTGTCGACAGTCGCCTCTACGAGAAGAAGTTCGGCCGCAAGAAGTTCAGCTACACCAACCAGTGGCACACCGACGTCTCGCCGCTGATCAACCCGCCCGCGGCCTCGATCCTGCGCGCCGAGATCGCGCCGGAGACCGGCGGCGACACCCAGTGGACCAACCTCGCCGCGGCCTACGCCGGGCTGCCGGAATCGCTGCGCACCTTCCTGGACGGGCTGCGCGCCGAACACCGCTTCGGCGGCCGGATCCCGCCGTGGGAGGCGGGCAGCGAGTACGCCCGCAAGATCGCCGCCGCGCCGCTGGTGACCGAACACCCCGTCGTCCGCGTCCACCCGGTGACCGGTGAGCGCGTGCTGTTCGTCAACCCCGGCTTCACCACCAGGATCCTGGGGCTGACTCCGCCACAGAGCGATGCCCTGTTGCAGCTGCTGTTCGACGAGATCTCCCATCCCTCCTACACCGTCCGCTTCCGCTGGAGCAAGGGCTCCATCGCGTTCTGGGACAACCGCGCCACCGCGCATCTGGCACCCAGCGACCTCGACCACCTCGACGTCACCCGGGTCCTCTACCGCACCACCCTCGAGGGCGACATCCCGGTCGGCGTCGACGGCCGCTCGTCCACCCCGATCGCCGGCGCGAAGTTCACCGGCGCCTGAGAACCGTTGCGGTGCCCGCGTCCTCGATGCGGGCACCGCATTCTCGGCCCTCGGTGGCCACCACCTCCCCGCGCGACACACAGGAGCACACTATGACCGAACCATGGCACACCAGGACCGACGTGCTCGTCATCGGCGGCGGTCCCGCGGCATCCTGGGCCGCGATCCACGCCCGCGAGGCAGGCGCCGAGGTGATCTTGGTCGACAAGGGCTACTGCGGAACCAGCGGCGCTACAGCACCTTCGGGCACCGGTGTCTGGTACGTCGCGCCCGAGGCCGAGGCCCGCGCCAACGCGAAAGCGAGCAGGGAAGCCCTCGGCGGCTACCTCGCCGACCACTACTGGATGGATCGCGTCCTCGATCAGACCTACGTCAACATGAACCGGCTCGCCGTCGAGGGCCGCTACCCGTTCCCGGTCGACCCGGCCACCGGTGCGCAGTTGCGGACGGGCGTCCAGGGGCCGGAGTACATGCGCCGAATGCGCGCGTGGCTCACCCGGCTCGGCGTCCAGGTCCACGATCACTCCCCCGCGCTGGAACTGCTGGTCGACGAAGCGGGCGCGGTGCGCGGAGCGGCGGGCTACCAGCGTCAACTCGACCGGGACTACCGGATCACCGCGGGAGCGGTAGTACTCGCGACCGGTGGTTGTGCGTTCCTCTCGCGTGCCCTCGGCACCAACGTCGACACCGGTGACGGCGCGCTGATGGCGGCCGAGGCCGGCGCGCGATTCTCCGGTATGGAGTTCTCCAACGCCTATGCCATCGTGCCCAAGGGTTCCACCATCACCAAGACCGCCTACTACGGCTACGCCACCTTCTTCGGCGAGGACGGCAGGGTGCTCGAGGAGGCGGGGTCGACGAAGGGCCGCTCGGTGATCGCCCGAACCCTCCTGCAGGAGAAGGTGTTCGCCCAGCTGGATCGCGCGGACGAGAGCGTGCAGGCGCAGATGCGGGTCGGTCAGCCGAACTTCTTCCTGCAGTTCGACCGGCGCGGCATCGATCCGTTCACCGACCGATTCGAGATCGACCTGCTCGCCGAGGGCACGGTACGCGGCACCGGCGGCATCGACGTGGTCGACGACGACTGCGCGACAACGGTTCCCGGCCTCTACGTCGCGGGGGACGCGGCCACCCGCGAACGCATCTGCGGTGGTTTCACCGGAGGCGGGAGCCACAACGCCGCGTGGGCGATGTCGTCGGGAAGCTGGGCAGGCACGGGCGCCGCCGAACATGCTGTGACAGCGGCCCGATCCACCGGTGCGGTGCACGGCATCGGCGGGGTCGGCCTGCGCCCCGGCGACGCACCGTCGGTGACCGCGGCGGAAGTCGTCGCCGCCGCGCAGGACGAGCTGATCCCCTTCGAGAAGAACTACCTGCGCCACGGTGACCGGATGCGCCCCGCACTGGCTCGCCTCGACGAACTGTGGGACGTCGCGGCAGCCGGTCTCGGCGGCGGGACCGGCGACGAGCGGGTCAGGGCCCGGCAAGCGGCGGCGATCACCGCGGTCGGACGTCTCGTGTACCGATCCGCGTTGGCGCGCACCGAGACTCGCGGCATGAGCAAGCGCGCCGATCATCCCGACCTCGACGCGGCACAGCATCACCACCTGCACTCGGGCGGTCTCGACCAGCCGTGGGTCGATCCGTCGGACGCGCACAACTCGGGTCTGGCGGTGGCGTCGTGATCGAACTACTGCGCGCGCAGGACTGCATCGGCTGCGACAAGTGCGTGAGCGCCTGCCCCACCAACGTCTTCGACCGCGTCGACGGCGGGATCCCGGTTATCGCACGGCAATCCGATTGCCAGACCTGCTTCATGTGCGAGGCGTACTGCCCCACCGACGCGCTCTACGTCGCGCCCGAGGTGACCCCGATGCCGCCGGACGCGCCGGTCCCCACCGAGCACATCGGTCGATATCGGGAGAAGCTCGGGTGGGGACACGGGCGCATCGCCGGCGCCCAGCTCGCGGTGGGGCCGCGGCTTCCGCACGGCGCGCCGCCGCCGCGGCTCAACTCTTGAACGCGGCCACCGTCGGCTGCCGCAGCGGACCGAACAGCGGGTCGTCGAACACGCTCCGCTCGACGACCGGGTCCGGCTCCCGCAACAGCTCGGCGGTGCTGATGTCGGACCAGTCGTAACGTCCGTCCTCGCACTGCATCTCGACCATCGAGACCGCCGAGACGGTGTCGTCGAGGGCGAAGTCGGTGAACCCGTCCTCGGCGAGCGCGGTGCGGATCTCGTGCACCGGTGACGGGTGGGTCACGTGGGCCAGCGCCAGGTAGGGACGCAGCGGCTCCCCGAAATCGGGGATCCGCTCGCGGATCCACACATCGGTCAGCGCATCGGTCAGATCCGCGCGCACCCGCAGCAGTTCCTCCGACACAGTGACCGGCAGCCGGATCGTCTCGGCGGTGACCTCGGGCGGCCCGAAGGCGAGCTGGAACGGCGCGAGTTCGGCGAGCAGGTCGCGGGCGCCCGCCACCAGCGCCGCCAGGTGCACCCCTTTGACCCCGTCGGCGAACCCGATGCCCTGCACGCCGATCCGCAGCCGGGCGGCGTCGACCTGTTCGAGTCCGGGCAGGCGTGACAACGTGGGCGCGAAGATCTCGACCAGCTTGTCGCCGACCGGCTGGGTCGGCATGATCTGCCAGTTGTAGAACGAACGACCCGGCGTCCACCCCGGACGCCACCACCAGCGACTGGCAACAGTCATTTCGCTCGCGATCATCGTGCGCCACCTCCCGATCTCGGCCGACCCGCGGGTGAACACCCGGCTGGCCGGTCGTCCGCCCGACACGATCGGCACCGATGCTGCGATGCCAGTTACCTCACAGCGACGGTATTCCCGGTGTGATCGGCGGGCAACCTGGTGAGACCGTTCCGTTGTGTCTTCGACGCACTACACTGACGCCATGCCTGTTCGACGGCTGATCACGCTCTCCGCGTTCGCCCTCCTGCTTCCCCTCACTGTTTCCGCGTGCACGATGACCGGACCCGGTACCACCTCCGAATGCAGTGTGAGCGGGTGCACCGTCACCTTCGATCGTGGAGTGAGCGCCAAAGCCTCGGTGCTCGGTATCGACGTGGAGCTCGTCGCGGTGAACGGTGACATGGTCACCTTGAGCGTCGGCGGTCAGCAGATCACGGTTCCGGTCGGCCAGTCGCAGGCCAGCAACGGGACCGATGTGCGGGTCAGCGAGGTGACCGACGACAAGGTCGTCGTCGTCTTCGCGACCGGCCTGAACCCGAACTGATCATCCGGGCACGTTCGACCGTTCTCCCGCTTCGCTGACCACCCAGGGCGCGTTCGGTTGATCGAGAATCCAGCGCCAGCTCCCGTCGGGTTGCCTGCGCGCCACCTCGACGGTCGCGCCGGTGCCTCCCGGCAACCGCGACGACGTCAGCGCCAGATCGCCCGCGAGCAAGGCGGGCGCCTGGTGCCCGGGTTGGAACACCGGTCGATCGGCGACCAGCCGCGCGTACGCCGCCCGTATCTCGTCCACGCCCGTCGCGACGACACCGTCGGGCAGTGCGAGCACCGCGTCGGACTCGTACAGCTCGACGAGTCCGTCCACATCACCGGCGTTCAATCGCTCGACCACCAGCCGACTCAGATCCTCCGGGCGCTGCGCACGTTCGCGCATCTTCTCGGCCATCGCCACCCTCCCTCGACTCGGGTTGTGCGACAACGGTAACGCCGGGGTCCGACATGAATCGGACACTCGGCACGGAGGTCAGGGGTGGTCGTGCATCGTCACCGCGAATCGGTGCCAATTCCCGTCATAGGGGGTGTAGACGGGCTGATATCCCGCACCGCCGTGATCCGGCGGCGGAGTTCCGGGCGGGAAGTAGGCCAGACCGCCCACAATCGCCATGTCATCGATAGTGAACTGGCACCCGCCGTCACTGGACCTGACCCTGTCGGTCCGAATGACCCCGAACCACTCTTCCTCGGATTCCCGGCAGCTCTGCGCGGCATCGGTCATCGCGTCGGCCGATAGCCACCACCCGACTTTCTCCGGCACCCCGAACCACACCAGACCCAGCCCGGCGATCACCACTACCGGCGCGACGGCGACGGCTCGGTACTCCCGATACCGAGCACACCCGATCGGCGCCAGAATCATCCACGACAGCCCGCAGGCCAGCAGTATCACTACCGCGAGAACCCAGCCGAGAACGTCGATGTGCGTGGCATCGACCACTAGCATCAGCGCGATCGCCCCCATCGCGGCCCCGGCGGTGACCCGCATCGCCACCGACCATAGCCGTGGCGCCCGAACCGTCCCCACCGTCGTCATCAGCCCACTCTACGAGCGCCCCGCCCCCGCAGTGACGGCGAAACCCCCGAAGGCCAACGGCCTCCAGGGGTTTCGCGGACACCACGTGATGTCAGCCGATCACAGCGGCGGGAATCCCGACGATCCGGTCGCCATCCAGTTCCAGAACTCGGTGACGCGGTTGAGGACCAACGCCATGATGTCGAGGGCAGTGCTTCCCATTGTCTTCCTTCACATCCGAACGAACACTTCGCGCGTTCACCATAGCAACCGGCATCGAGTGAGCAACGTTGTGATAACGGACAGATGACAGCGACCATGGTGGTCTCCGGTGACGAGCCTGACCGCCGTGACCGGATAAATCCGGCGGCCGATCATCGGATGCACCGGTCGCCATATAGCGAAATGCCCATATGAAACGCGTCAGGTGAACGTCAGGGAAACGCACCTGTACAGACGGCTGCCGACAGTGTGACGGTGCCTACAAAAACCATCCCATCCGGAATGAACAAAATATAGACAGACAATCACGTACCCGAATACGGCCTTTTCCAACCCCGATGCAGGACAGGTGAATCCGTGCCGCAATCGCGAAAAGCGGCAGGCAACAGAGTTTTGTTCAGCTAAACCGTGATGCCCATCACGGTGCCGCTCTCAGCAGAATCACATATACGATCAATCTCGCCGAGGCTTCACGGAAATGTTTTCACCGCCGAAGTTCAACGCAGCAGGTGACACAGTGCGGTGTTCTCCTCCCCCATCCTTCCGCCGCTTCGGCATGCATTCGTCACGAGGTGAACCGGTCATGGAATACACCCACCTGTCCGAATTCGAAATCCGTTCAGGCGCCTTGTCGATGTGGACGCCCGAGCTCGCCGCCGACGCGTGGCAGCCCGACGATCGCCCGCTCACCAGCGTGCACGCCGATTACTGCGCGAGCGTCGATCCCACCGATCCGCTGCCCGGTCGCGGGCGCTGGATCGGCACCGTCTTCGAGATGGACGCCCCGCTCGACGGTCCCACCTGGCGTGAGACGCTGCGGCGCTGGCATGCCAGGCACGAGGGTCTGCGCACCACGGTGACCACCGCATCGGCGGGCGAGCCGCGCAGACTCGTCGCCGCGCCCACCGCCGTCGATATCATCGAACAGCCCGTTGCCGACTGCACCGACGGTACCCGGATCAACGAATTCCTCAGCGGCACACTCGAAGAGCGCCTGTCGCCACTGGTGTGGCCGCACTGCCTGGCCGCCACGGTCGAGCACGCAGGCACCGGTGACTTCACCGTCCTCGTCGCGGCCGATCATTCCGTGATGGACGCCTACGCACAGGCCATCCTGATCCTCGAACTGCGCACGCTCTACCGGGAGGTCATGGCGGGCGAGGCGTCGCGCGAGTCGGTCACCTTCGGTAGCGCGGCCGACTTCGCCGTCCTGGAGCGAGCGAGCGCGGCCGAACTCGGTCCGGATTCGCCCGCGGTCGCGACGTGGCGCGAATTCCTCGCCGACGGTGCCATGCCGCGCTTCGCCCCGCAGGCCCAGCGGCCCGCGCGCGCGGATCTGCCCCAGCCCAGTGTGTCGCGACGGCTGCTCGATCTCCCCGAACTCGAGCAGGTCGAAGCGGTTCTCGACCAGGTGCGCCACCGGATGTCGGTGGCGGTGTTCGCCGCGCTGGCGGTGGCCAATCAGCGGCGGTTCGGCGCGGACCGGATGCGTACCGCGATGCCGATCGCGACCCGCCCCGATCTGCGCTGGCTGGAGTCGATGGGCTGGTTCGTCAATGTGGTCCCGGTCGATATCGCGCTCACCCCCGGTGTCGGCATCGCCGGAGCCATGGATCTGGCGCGGGCCGCACTGCGTCGTTCACGCACCGCCAACGACGCCTCCTGGTCGCGCGTCCTCGACCTGCTCGATGTCGCCGAGACGCCGCGTTTCGGCATCTCCTTCCTCGACATCCGCGTACTGCCCGGCTACGAATTGGTCGCCGACCTGCGCGGACGGACCCTGCGGGCCGAGTCGTACTCGGCCGACGAGGTGTTCCTGTGGGTTGTGCGCGCCGCCGACGGCCTGTACGTGTCGACACGGTATCCCGCCGGCTTCCCCGCCGAGGTCATGGACGAGTTCCTGACCGCGTTCGGTCAGGCACTGTCGTCGATCACGGCCGCGGTGCACGCGGATCCGGCGGTCGACCAGGCCGGCGCCGGCCAACCGTCCGCAGCGGTTCATGCGGGGTCGGCGGCCAACGGACTGCCGCCGTCGGTGGTGGCGGAAACACCGATGCCGACCGATGCCCGAGCACTGCGAGCCGACACGCTGCGTGTCGCCGTGCAGGCGGGGTGAGCGGATGCGCCCCCTGTTGGCCTTCACCGGCAGCCGAGGAGACGCCCAGCCCGGCATCCTGCTGGCTCGTGCGCTGCGTGCGCGCGGTCACGACGTGACCTTGGCGCTCGCCCCGAACCTCGTCGCCTTCGCCCGTGACCACGGGGTTGCGGCGGTGCCGTTCGGCTGCGATACGGCCGACCTCTTGGTGGCGCAGCGCACCGATCGACGGTTCGCCGGCCGCGATCCGCGCGCCCGGCTACGGGCGCTGTTCGATCTGCAACGGCGTGGCGTGCCCGAGCAGCTTCACGACCTGCGCACACTGGCACCCGGACATGACCTGGTGGTCGCGGGGATGGCAGGCGAGGAAGTGGCCGAGGCGGTGGCGCGGGCGCTCGGACTGCCGTTCGCGGCGGTGCACTTCTTCCCGATCCAGCCGAACAGTACGGTCCCGGTCGCGCCGGTGCGCTGGGCCGACCGGCTTCCCGGGTTCGTGCACCGATGGGGCTGGTCGCTCCTGGCATGGGCACGTGCGGCCGCGTTGGCCCCCGTTCTGCCGAGCGGGCGGCCGCCCGCTCGCGCGGCGACAGCGTCATCGGTAGCGTCCGCCGAAGCTGGGGCGACTGCGCGAATCCAGGCCTATGACCCGCGGCTGTTCCCTGGTCTGCGTCAGCAGTTGCCGGGCCCGTTCACGGGATTCCTGACCGATGTGGACGGATTCCTCACCGGTGTACCAGGTTTCGCGAGCCACGCACCTGCCGCCACCGCGGCCGAGGATCTCGATGCGTGGCTCGATGCGGGAACCGCGCCGATCTATGTCGGGTTCGGTTCCATGGATGTCGGCGATCCGGCTGCCTTCGTCGCGATGTTGCGCGAGGTGTGCGCCCGGCGGGGCCGTCGGCTGCTGCTGGCGTCGGGCTGGGCGAGGATCGATCCGGAATTCGAGGATGCCGTCGCGATCGTCGGTCACATCGACCACGCTCGGATACTGCCTCGTTGCGCCGTGGCCGTGCACCACGGCGGCGCCGGGACGACCGCGGCCGCACTGAGAGCGGGTGTGCCGCAAGTGATCTGCGCGGTCCAGGCCGACCAGCCTTACTGGGGCCAGGCGTTACGGCGACTCGGTCTCGCGGCCACGATTCCCGCGACGAAGCTCACCGCCGAACGCCTCGACGCACTACTCGACCAGGTCTCGCGTCCCGACGTGGTCGAGCGAGCGGCCTCCTGGGCCGCCGGTTTCACCACCGACGGTGTCGAGCGAGCCGCCGATGCCGTCGAGGCGCTGCTGGGTTCGCCTGACGCCCCTGAACTGCTCCATTCCGCCGGGAGGCAACTGTGAGTACCGACATCGCCATCCGCACCACCGGTCTCGGCAAGTCCTACGGCGATTTCACCGCCGTCGGCAGCGTCGACCTCACCATCGCGGCGGGGACCGTGTTCGCCCTGCTCGGCCCCAACGGCGCGGGTAAGACCACCACCGTGCGCATGCTCGCGACCCTGGTCCGTCCCGATCGCGGCTCCGCCGAGATCTTCGGCTACGACATCACACGCGACGCGACCGCCGTGCGCTCGATGATCGGGTTGACCGGCCAGTACGCCTCCGTCGACGAAACCCTCACCGCCGGTGAGAATTTGCGGCTCTTCGGGCGCTTGCTCGGGCTGTCCCGCCGTGATGCCGCACGCCGCAGTGCCGAGCTGCTCGAGGAGTTCGAGCTGTCGAAGGTCACCGACCGGCCGGTGAACCAGTTCTCCGGTGGTATGCGCCGGCGGCTCGATCTGGCGGCGACGCTGATCACCGATCCGCCGCTGATCTTCCTCGACGAGCCGACCACCGGACTCGACCCGCACACCCGCGACAAGATGTGGGGCGTGATCCGGCGTCTGGTCGCCCGCGGCGCGACCGTTCTGCTCACCACGCAGTACCTCGAAGAGGCCGACGCGCTGGCCGACCGGATCGCCGTCATCGACCGCGGGACGATCGTCGCCGAGGGCACCGCGGCCGAGTTGAAGTCGTCCATCGGCGATCAGGTGTTGCGCCTGGAACTCGCCGACCCCGCCCGATCCGCGCACGCCGAGGCCATCATCGTCTCGCTCACCGGCGAGGTGCCGGAAGGGTCGTCGGCGGGCATGCTCACCGTCGCACTCACCGATGCGGGCACCGCCGCCGATATCGTCGCCGCCTGCCGTGGCGCGGGCATCGCACTGCGCGGGTTCGCTGTCGACCGTCCCGATCTCAACGAGGTCTTCCTCGCGCTGACCGGCACCGACCGCGTCGCCGCCTGATCCGAAAGACCGAGGCCACCATGACTGCCACCATCGCCGAGAGCACCGTCGAGCTCACCGCGGCACCGACGATCGACCGCCGTCCCCGGATCACCCATGTCAGCCTGCGCGCCTCGCTGTTCCAGTCGCTGATGATGGCGTGGCGCGGTCTGCTCACCTTCCGGCACAGCCCGCAGTTGCTCTACGACGCGCTGCTGCTGCCCATTGTGGGGCCGTTGCTGTTCGGCAGCATCTTCGGCACCGCCATCGCGGGCAGCATGCAGGCCTACCTACCGATTCTGATTCCCGGCGTGCTGGTGCAGATCGTGCTGACGTCGTCGGTCGCGACCGGCGTGCAGTTGTCCGAAGACATTCGGTCCGGGGTCTTCGATCGGTTCGTCGCCATGCCGATCGCCCGATCCGCACCGGTCGCCGGAGCCCTGCTGGCCGGGGCGACCCGATATGTCATCGCCGCGACCACGGTGGTGATCGTGGGATTCGCGATGGGGTATCGGCCCGATCATCCGGTCGGGTTCGCCGCCGGTGCGGTGCTCGTCGTCCTGGCCACCACCGCGATCAGCTGGTTGTTCGCGTTCATCGGCGTCACCGTATCGAGACCCGCTGCGGTCCAAGGCATGTCGATGCTGGTGCTCACCTTCCTGAGCTTCGCCTCCAATGCCCTGGTGCCCGAGTCGGCGATGCCGACCTGGCTGCGCTATGTCTCCGATTACAACCCGGTGTCCTATCTGGTGTCCGCGGTGCGCGGGCTCGCCGAGAACGGCGTCATCGGCACCGACGCCCTGTGGTCGGTGGTGGCCTCGCTCGTGATCGCCGCCGTCTTCGCACCCCTGACCGTCCGCACCCTGCGTGCTCGCTGAGGAGTTCTGATGACACTCACCATGTCGACCCCGCCCGTCATCTCCCGGGTCGGCGTCAACCGGCTCACCGCCGACGACGACCTGTTCCTCAAGCTGCACAGCCTCTACGGCAACGCCCTGGTCAATCAGCTCGCGTGGCGGTTCGACGAGCCCCTCGACCCCGCACTGCTCGCCCGATTCCACACCCGATTGACCCAGGGTTTCCTGGCCCGGCGCGTGCAACCGGCCCGGGTACCGTTCGCCCGCCCCTACTGGCTGCCCGCGACGGAATCGCTTCCACTGGTCTGGGATTCGGTGCCCGTCACCGACGAGGAGATCCTCGACTGGTACTTCGCGCAGAGCCGGGTCGACTTCGATCCCGAGACCGGTCGGGTGTGGCGACTGTCCGCGGCGCCGACCACGGCGGGTGGGACGCTGGTGTCACTGGTCACCTCGCATGTGGCATCCGACGGCGGCGCGGTGCTGTTCGCCGTGGGCGACGCACTGGCGCGGCTCGATGAGAGCCCGGACGTGACAACCGGTTCGGGCCTGCTGGTCGGGACACAGCCACGCAACACGCTGGGTGCGAATCTTGTCGACGCGGGCCGCCAGCTACGTGCGGTCGCACACGGGATTCGCGCGGCGATCGCCACCCGTGGCGTCATCGAGCCGGACCGCAACCCTCGCCCCGCGCTGCCCGAGCTGCCCCTGCCGGCCCAGTGGTCACCGGCGGATCTGGTGGTCCAGGTCGATCTCGCGGAGTGGAACGCCGCCGCCACATGGCATTCCGGCACCACGAACGGGCTCCTGATCGCCCTGGGCGCCGGTCTCCTCGGGCGCAGCGGGCGCGTCGGTGACACCGCCGGCATCCGCGTCGACATCCCCCATTCGATGCGCATCCCCGACGACCCCCGGGCCAATGCCACCACCGGCCTGCCGATCTCGGTCACCTACCGCACCGGCGAACGCATCGACCTCGCCGCCGTTCGCTCGGCTGTGAAGCGCGCCGCTACCGCCTATCGCGACCCGGCGACCACACCCGCTCTGCAACACCTCCAGCCGTTGCAGATGATCCTGCCCCGTTTCGTCCTCCGTCGTTTCGCGCGCACCGCCAAGGCCCCAGAATGCCTGTGCACAAACCTCGGCGAAACTGCCAGCGGCGTAGCCGATTTCGCAGGTCATCACGCCTCCGCCGTCCTCATGCGGCCTGTCGTCTGCACCAACGACACCGCCATGTTCCGCCGAGTGGAGGTAGGTGTGAATCTCTCCTTCTCCACCGACGGCCACACGGTCACCTTGGCTGTCACCGGCGCCGACCCCGACCGCTTTCCCAGCCGCACCGCCCTGCGTGAGCTGCTGACGGCAGAATGCGCGTCGTGGGGTCTCGCCCCCGACTTCTGGTGACTCCTCCGCGTCAGTGACCCGTCGCCACCGCACGCACAGCCGCCCGAGCCGCGACGAGGACGGGGTCCCATACCGGGGAGAACGGTGGGGCGTAGCCGAGGTCGAGCGCGGTCACCTGTTCCACCGTCATCCTGGCGGTGAGCGCCACTGCCGCGATGTCGATTCGCTTGGCGGCGCCGGTGTAGCCGACGATCTGCACGCCGAGCAGCCGCCCGGTGCGACGTTCGGCGAGCATCTTCACCGTCATGGGTTCCGCGCCGGGGAAATACCCTGCGCGACCGGTGGATTCGATGGTGACGGAGTGGAACTGCAACCCCGCCCGCCCAGCGTCGTCCTCTCCCAGGCCGGTCCGCGCCACCTCGAGGTCGCAAACCTTGCTCATGGCGGTACCGACCACGCCGGGGAAGGTGGCGTATCCGCCGCCGACCCCTGATCCGATCACCTGCCCGTGCTTGTTCGCGTGGGTGCCGAGCGGAATGTGGCGCAGCGAGCCCGACACCAGGTCCAGCACCTCCACGCAGTCACCGCCGGCCCAGATGTCGTCGTATCCGCGCACGCGCTGAGCGAGATCGGTGAGCAGACCACCGCTCTCCCCCAGCGGAAGCCCGGCCCGACGCGCCAGCTCGGTCGCCGGTTGCACGCCGATCCCGAGCACGACCACATCGGCCGGGTACTCGGTGTCGGCGGTCGTCACGGCGCGGACCCTGCCCTCCTCCGAGGTCCGCATTCCGGTTACCTCGGTACCGCGAACGACCCGTATTCCCATCCCCTCCATGGCTTCTCGCACACGCGCACCCATATCCGGATCCAACGTGGACATGGGTTCAGCGCCCCGAGTGACCATGGTGACCTCGAACCCCCGACGCACCAACGCCTCAGCCATCTCGACACCGATGTAGCCCGCACCCACCACAACGGCTCTACGCCCGCCGGCAGACTCCAGGCCTTCGATCAGCGCCTGCCCGTCGTCGAGGGTCTGCACCCCGTAGACCCCCTCGGCGTCGATCCCGGGCAGTGGCGGACGGATCGGTGTCGCCCCCGTGGCCAACACGAGCTGGTCGTAACCC
The DNA here is from genome assembly GCF_042794235.1 of Nocardia sp. NPDC056541. Classification (NCBI taxonomy): domain Bacteria; kingdom Bacillati; phylum Actinomycetota; class Actinomycetes; order Mycobacteriales; family Nocardiaceae; genus Nocardia; species Nocardia sp. NPDC056541. The sequence goes on along the minus strand of NZ_JBHTUD010000009.1, from coordinate 290,117 downwards.
GTCCACGCTTGTACGCCGGTGTCGAGATCGCGAGACAGGACCCGTCGCCCCACCGGATCGATCTCGAGAGCCTCGGTCCGCATCCGCAGGTCGATGTCACGAGCGCGATGTTCGGCCACCGAGCGCGCGATCAGATGATCGGCATGGGCAACGTCACCGGCCACCCAGTACGGAATCCCGCACGCCGAATACGAGGAATGGTGCCCCTTCTCGAACACCACGATCTCGAGCTCACCGGCATCGCGCAATCTCCGCGCCTGCGACGCCGCCGCCATCCCCGTCGCATCCGCCCCGACAACCACCATCCGTGCGCCCATGCCACCACCGTACGAGAGCCTGTCGTGGTTTCGGCCACCAGCACCGCGAGTCGCCGGTTCACGAGTTTCACGGACCGAGGCCGTCGAAGATCCTATGAGTTGTCGGATCCACCTACGCCCAGGCGGTTCCCTTGCGTTCCAACCACTCCCAGATCAGCTCGGCGGCCGATTCACCATCGCGCAGCGTTGTCGATGCCAGTTCGTCGAGGGAATCGGGTGAGCGGATCTCGAGGTAGTAGTCGGTGTCGCTGTGACGGTAGGTCTGGATGAATTCAGGGTGGTCAGGACGGGATACCGTCATGAACGGGCCGCCGCGACTGTATTGCAGTTTGCTGATCCAATAGCTCAGCTGGGTGCGGGTGAGTGTGGTCAGGGTGCGCCCGCCGACCGTCACGTCCAGATTTCTGTGTATCGCCGGCGCTGTTTCCGGCAGTACGTCGGGCCATTCGTGGCCGGTGTTGTCATTCTTCATCCGGATACCCCCAGTCGAAAGCCACGCGGGCCTGCGGGACGAGCGCCGTCACCCGACGGGTGAGGCGATCTTCGAAAGCCTCGCTCCAGCGGAAGAATCCGCTGAAGATCACCGGGTAGTCCGAGTCCGCGCGGACGAACAGACCGTCCTCGGTCTCCCCCATCCAGACGAACACCTCGTCTTCCAGCCGCTCGTCCTTGAACACTTCGACGAGCAAGTCGGTCATTCCCACCCACTCGCGTTCGTTCGCGAGCCCCCGAACAGTCAGGGCGACATCGATATTCACTGCCACCGGACGAGACTATCGCCCGCCACCGACAACGTTTCTCGAGCTGAACGCTCAGGATTCGCGCGCGGCGATCGCGGCTTGGATTCTGCGTAGCGTGCGCAGGCCCTTCTTCGCGGCGACGCTCACCATGCCGTCGAAGACGGTGGAGCCGCGATCGTTGGCCATCAATCGTTCCAGTGTCGGCACGGCGCGATCGTCGCCGGTCGAACCGAGGGCGACGGCCGCCCAGTACCGCTTGTCGGGATCGTCGCCCGAGGCCGCCTCGATCAGCCTCGGGATGATGTCGGGAGCGAACTCCGACAACGCACTGGCGATGTAGCCGATGCGGTAATAGCGGCGGTTCTCGAATTCGTCCCAGAGCGCTGCCAGTGCCGCGTCACCACCGATCATGCCGAGGGCTTCGGCGGTGCGTTCGCGCATTCCGCTGATCGAGTCCTGCAGCAGGGGCGCGAGGGCCGGGACCACCGCTTCGTCCCCGAGGACGCCGAGGGCGATCACCGCCTGGTCGCGGGCGATGTCCTGTGGGTGGTCCAGCATCGCGACCAAGCCGGGAACCGCATCGCGGATGCCGAGGGCCGCGCAGCCCATCGCGGCCCATGCCTGGCAGTTGTAACGGGTGTCGGCGAGGGACGCGAGCAGGGGTTCGCGCAGGGTGTCGTCGCCGAAGACCTCCGCCCGGTTCAGCGCCCTGCTGTAGAGCGACCGATGGTAGTCGGGATAGTCGCGAACGAGCGCGCGCAGGGTCTCCTCGGCGGATGCGTCGCCGTCCTCAGCCCGCACGAGCAGGAGCCGCAGATTGTCCTCGCGGGTCTCGAGATCGCCGTCTTTCAGGAGTCGCACATCAGCTGGGTTCACCGCGCAACGGTACCTGGCGATCAACCGGATACTTGGCAAGCCGCAGGTCACAGGGCCGGCCCCCCTTGGCGGGAACCGCGACCCTTCCTTTCGCCACAGCACCACACCCGCCGCCGGCAGCACCGCGGTCGCCGCGAGTGCGGAATCGGCAGCGCAGGGTTCGGTCTCGCCATCGCTTATGACTCAGTGGTTTTCGGAGTCACACAGCAATCCGGGCCCGCGATGGCCGCGTATGCCATCGCGACCTACGGTAACGCGCGGTGCGCCATCATGTACCGGTGGTTCGGAGCCACAGACCGCAGGTCACCGCGTCGCGACCCCACGCGCCGATCCCCACCCGCTACGGCACAATGCGGTATCGCAGCATCATGTCGTGGTCTTCGTGGTCGAGCAGGTGGCAGTGCCAGACATAGCCCTGCAGCGCACTGGTCGCATGGTCGGAGTGCCGGTGGTCGCCGTGATCGTGGCCCTCGGCGAGCTCGGTCGGAATCCGGCGCGGGAACGTCGCGTCCGGATCGAAGCCCAATTCGGCCGCGGTCGGGAACCTGACGATGATGCTGGTGACGGTGCCGCCATCGACGCGAACGATGTCTTTGCGGCCCGCTTCCCACGGCTGCGGCGGCTGCATCGGACCGGCCAGGAAGCCATCGGCCGACGGCGCCCACCTGGTCCCGATCGGTGGCTGCGGATGCGCGCTCTGATAGTCGAGAGTCCGCAGCGGCGTCCGGCCGAGAATGCGAAAAGTGACCAGGTGCAAGTGGATCGGGTGCGGATCGGGCGTGATGTTGATGATGTTCCACTGCTCGACGGTGCCCTGCCGTGGCATTTCGATCTCGGGACTGGTGAAGGTGAGGTTGTTGAGCGACATGATCGCCGGCGGCACCCGCAGTTCGTAGGGCTGACTCACGGTGACATCGCGAATGACCGTCGGCGTCTCGATCGGCGGAACCATCGGCGGCTGAAATGCCCCGCCGCGCAACCGTTGCGGCACGCCGCCGGACCAACCGGGCCGATCCTGCACCCGGAACTGGCAGAACCTCGGCATCGCGACCTCGCCGAGGATCGCGGCTTGGGATACCGGTGCTTCGTCGTTGCACAGCTCCACGGTCTCGCCCGGCGCCAACTCGGCGAAGTCGACGAGCACGTCCACCCGTTCGCCCGGTGACAACCGCAACTCGCGGACGGCGACCGCGGCGTCGAGCAGCCCGTGATCGCCGCCGATCACCCAGAACCGCATCCGGTTGCCGAAGAACAGATTCCACACACTGAACGACGCCGCGTTGAGCACCCGGAACCGGTACAGACCACGGGCGACCGGCAGGTACGGCCAGATCTTGCCGTTGACCAGACCGATGTCGCCGACCGCACCGCCTTCCCATCCGCCTGCCGGCACGATCGGAGTCGAACGGACCGACTGTTGCCCAGCGGCGGTGAACAGTTTCTCCTGCAGGACGAGGGGAATCTCGAACTCGCCTGCGGGCAGGCCGAGCGGATTGCCGGGTTCGCCGGTGTCGAATTCGTCGCGCAGCAGCAGCATTCCGGCCAGCCCGGCGTAGACGTTGAGTCGGGTGATACCCATGGCGTGGTCGTGATACCAGAGGTGTCCTGCGTCCTGGGCCAGCGGGAATTCGTGGTCGATGCCGCCGCCGGGATAGACGAGTTGCTCCGGGTGCCCGTCGCTGTCGGGCGGTGTCACACCGCCGTGCAGGTGCAGCGATGACGGTGCGGCGGTGCGGAAACTCGCTGCGACGCCGTGCAGGCTGGTGTCGACGTCGTCGGCGAGCGGGTGGGTGGTCAGCCGATTCTCGAACCGCAGCCGCAGTGCTGTGCCCACCGGATGCTCGATCGTGGGGCCCAGATAGCTCAGGCCGTTGTAGCCGAGTGCCGCCGATTCCGGCAGGTCACGGTGGAAGCGATGGGTGGTGGTCGAGGCGATGAGATCGAGTTGGGTGCCCCGCAGCACGGGCAGCCGGGGTAGCTCGTCGACGAACGGTTCGACCTGCGGGGAATGAAACAACAGTGGACTTCGTACGCCGGGCGGGACGGCCGAGACCGGTATTTCGAGCAGCGCCGCGCCGAGCAGACCCGCCCCCGCCGCGCGTAGCAACCGGCGGCGGTCGATCGGATGTTCCATGGTCGAACCCTTTCCGGGCGGCACCGTTGCCCACCCGAACGGGGCGACCATACCACTGGGTACGGCTATCCATACTGATTAGAATGGAACCGGACAGGTCGATCCCCGGTGTGTGAAACACCCACGCACCGGGGCGAACTCACGAATCGACCGACGGGTGAGGCCGTAGACCGTGGTGTAGTTCGCCTCGACCCAGGCGGCGACAGAGGAGGCGGACTCACACCCCCTTGACCGCGGTTCGGTCCATGAACCCGAACAGGTACCCGGCCACCCGCCGCATCTGAATCTCCTCCGCCCCCTCGGTGATGCGGTAGCGCCGATGGTGCCGATAGATGTGCTCGAAGGGCTTGTGCCGCGAGTAGCCGAGACCACCGTGCACTTGCATGGCCCGGTCGGCGGCTTCACAGCACAGCCGGTTGGCCCAGTAGTTGCACATCGAAACCTGTTCGGAGGCAGCGAAAGTGCCGTAGGTGTCCATGGACCAGGCGGTCTTGTGAACGAGCGTGCGCAGCATCTCGCACTGTGTGTGCAATTCCACCAGCGGGAATTGGACGGCCTGGTTGACTGCCAGCGGCTTGCCGAAAGGCTTGCGCTCCTTGGCGTAGGCGACGGACTGGTCGATGCAGTACTGCGCCGCACCGAGACTGGAGGCCGCTTGGCGGATCCGGTTCTCGTTGAAGAAATGCTGGACGACGCCGAGCCCGAGACCCTCCTGCCCGAAGATCGCCGAACTCGGGACCCGCACCTCGGTCAGCGAGATGCGCGCGTGGTCGGTGGGCATGTTGAAGGTCCAGAGGTACTCCTCGATCCGGAAGCCGGGCGCGTCGGTCGGCACCAGGAACGCGGTGATGCCGTGTCCGTCGCCGGGTCGCCCCGCGGTGCGGGCGAAGATCAGATCGGCGTCGGCGATGTGGACTCCGGTGTTCCAGGTCTTGGCCCCGTTGATGATCCAGTCCTCGCCCGCCCGGACAGCGGTGGTCGCCATATGGGTGGCGTCGGAACCATGATCGGGCTCGGTGATGCCGAAGGCGAAGAACTTGGTGCCCGCGGCCAGTCCGTCCACCCACTGGGCCTGCTGGGCCGGGGTGCCGTACTCGAGCATCAGCAACAGACCCACATTGTTGGCGACGATGGCGTGTTCGTTCTGCAGGTCGCAATGCAGACCGAGCCCCCGGCCGGCCAGGTGCTCGCGAATCACGGCCATCCCGAGATTGGTGCCGTCGCGCCCGCCGAACTCGCGCGGGAAGGCATAGCGGTAGTGGCCCGCGGCATCGGCACGACGACGCGCTTCGGCCAGTAGTCGCTCCCACTCCGCGGTCGGCAGGCCGCCACGGTCCCAGTCGGTGCGGGCGTCCTCACGGCGGTGGTCGAAGAAACGAATGTTGTCGGCCTGCTGCTCGAGCGGGACGATCTCGGCTTCGATGAAAGCATCCAGCTCGGTCAGATATCCGGCCAGATCTTCGGGCAGTTCGAAATCCACTGTCTCTCCTAACCTTTCGCCTCGGGACGAATCTGCATGAGCAGGTCCCACTCGATTTCCGAAACACGACGTCCGCTGGCGGCCATGACGATGTCGCGCACGCTGCCGTCGACATGCGCGGCGGCCTGGGCGGCCAGGCCGACGCCCCAGGCCAGCGTGCCCATCACCTTCCACCAGCGGAATCTGTCGAGGTCGAAGTCACCGCCCGCGGCCTGGTAGCCGCGCAGGAAGCTCGCGCGGTCGGCGAAACCGCCGAACTCTCGTTCGTCCGCACCGAAGCGCCACATCCGCAGCGCGGGCCAGGCGACGTCACGCATCGGGTCGCCGAACCGCTGAGCGCCCTCCCAATCCAGCACGGCCCGCAAACCGTCGGCGACGACGACGATATTGCCGTTGCGCAGGTCGGTATGCAGCAGTGCGGTGCGCGGCGGCGGGCCAGGGAGCCGCTGTTCCAGCCAGCGCAGCGCCAGCTCGAACACCGGCCGGTCGCCGACCAGCACACGCACGTCCGCCTCGGCCGCGGCGAATAGGGCGGCGGCCGGATCGGCGCCCGCGGCGGACATGGTGCGCGGAGCGGCGGCCGGATCGATGGCGTGCAGCCTGCCCATCGCCTCGCCCCACTCGCGGGCCACCGTCTCGGCGTTGCCCGCGGCCGCGATGAGGCGTAATACCCTGCGCGGGACGGTCTCCCCGGCCACGTGCTCGCTGACAACGAACGGCTCGCCCACCACGGCCGGATCCGCGCAGACCGCCACCACCGCGGGCACCGCCACTCCGTGCGTGCGCGCCAGCTCACGCACCGCCGCCTCATCCTCGACCGACATGATCTGCACGGCGGCAGGCACGAGCGTGGCGACCAGCTTGCGGGCCCGCTCCCCCTCGACGTGCGCGGTGAAGCCGACATTGCGTCGGCGCGCACCGGCCGAAAGGTACTCCAGCTCGTCTACTCGCGTAGGCGCGGCCCAGGTCCGGGTCAGGAACTCGGCCAGACCTGCGACGAGATCGGTGGTCACTGCCCCTCCCAGCTGTCGTAACCGGGTTTGGCGATCGCCAGGTCGGCGCGCACCACCTCGACAAGCGCCTGCCACAGGGCGCGCTCGTCGTCGGCCGCGGCGAGTAGTTCGTGTTCGTGCCGCGTCGCCGCCGGCGCGAGATCGATCTCGCGCCGCACGATCCTGGCCAGATTCGCCCCCACCCGCGCACGGTGCTGCAGCGCGGGTGGCAAGGCCGGCAGCAATGTGCTCTCCAGTAGTTCGGCCAGGGACTCCAGCAGCTCGGCTGCGGGTGGTTGATTCTGCACAGTGACACCTCTGACGCTGCCGCCATCGTGAACGAACTCAGCGTTTTGACTCGAAGGTGAAGCTACGGCAGATCGCGCAACGAGACAATAAGAGACTCAAAGCCTATATATCTCACGGCTTGGCGTGTTAGAAATACCGCCAACGGCAAGGAGGCGGTTGTGACACGTCCGTATCGGCTGATCGTGTGGGGCCCCGGCGATATGGGCGGGCGGGCGCTGCGCACAGCGCTGGCATCCCCCGATTTCGAGGTCGTGGGAGTCAAGGTGTTCAGCCCGCACAAGCACGGCAAGGACATCGGCGAACTGGTCGGGCTGGCGCCGGTGGGCATCACGGCGACCACGTCCAAGGCGGAAATCCTTGCACTGAAAGCGGATTGCGTCGTGCACACGCCGACGACACCGTCTCTGGTGCAGGGCGCCGATGCCGATGTGCTCGACCTGCTCGAGTCCGGCAAGAACGTGGTGTCCGCGGCGTCCTATCACAATCCGGCCATGCCCACCTGGCTGTCCGAATCGCGTTCGCCGCTGGAGGTATTGCGCACTGTCGCGCAGATGCGGGTGACCGGAGGCGCCTTCGGGCCGCAGTTGCCCAAGGCGCTGTCGGCGCTGAAAACGCTCATGCGCGTGGCAGATTCGGGCCCGCTTCGGTTCGCCGGTCCGGTCCTGGAGCGTCTGGCCGCACCGGTGGTGGACCGGGCGATCCCACGCCGAGCGACAGGCGAGCGACTTCAGGCTGCCTGCTTGCGGGGCGGGGTATCGCTGCACGGCACTGGCCTGCACCCTGGACTCATGGTGGAGCAACTGCTGCTGCGTCTGGCCGGGCTGCTCGACGAGGTGCGCGAGGTGAAATTCCTGGAGGTCGGTGATCTTTCGGCCGCGCCGGACGGCATGTGGGGCGGTCTGGCCAGCCTCGGTTTCGGGATGCCGCTCAGCGCGGTCGACTCCGACCACGCCATCGCGCTCATGCAGCACTTCTACTTCGACGCGGTGCTCGCCACCGTCGCGCACACGCTGTTCGGCGCCCGCGCCGAGGAGGTGCGGGTGGAACGGCATGTCTATCCCGTGCCGGCGCGGACCCGGGTGCAGGCCGGCGGCAGTGTGATCGAGCCGGGCACGGTCGGCGCCATCCACATGAGCTACCGCGGCTACCTCGGCGACCGGTTGTTCATGACCAACGCCGAATGCTGGCACGTCGGCCCGGGCAACGCCCACCTCGGGCCGGATCATCCGCGCAGCCTGGCCGGTGGGCATGTGATCACGCTGGACGGCAGCCCCGCCCGGATCGAGATGCGCAACGAACTCGACGACGAGTCCTACGAGGGCGATTGGTCCGCGGTCACCGACATCTCGGTCAAGGCGATGCTCGACGTCATCCCGGAACTGTGTGCGGCGCCGGCCGGTGTCGCGACGCCCGACCTGAGCCCTCGATACCGTCTGGAGACAGTATGACCTCCCCGCTGCTGGTCGCAGTGCTCGGCGCCGGGCCGCTCGCCGACCGGATCGCCGCGCACCCCGATATCGCTGTCGCGCCCCCTTCCTCGGCCGCGGTGGTCATCCACCTGACTGCCGATGTCGATGCGGTTGTCGCCCAGCTCGGCGCGGGCCGTGACGTGGTGACCGCGCTGCCCCTCGAAGCCCTCCCCCTGGACGAGGTGCGGGACGCCTGCCGCGACGGATCGTCCACCCTGCACGCCACCGGCGGCTTCCAGTCGGCGGTCGCGGCGCGGCTCACCCGCTCGCTCGCCGCCGCGACGCGGGAGATCACCAGGATCGAACTGATCGAGGAGCTCGAGCTGCCCGACGACGGCGTGTATCCGTGGAACACGGTGCCGGAGGAGATGTTGCCCGGCTACTACTTCTCCGGTCTGCGCGTACTGGACGACGCCGCCTTCACCGGCTCACGCTCCGACACTCCCGAGCAGGCCGGTGCCGTCTACACCCTGGGCGACCGGATCACTTACCGTTCGATCCGCACCCGAGACACCGGCACGGTTGCGCTGCGCTATCGCCTGGTCACCACCACCACAGCTGGAACTGCCACGGCCACAGTCGATTTCCATCCCACCGACGGCGTTCACCCGGCCGATCATCTGACGTCGGTGGATCTGGTGAAGGCACTCGGTCCGGTTCACGCGAGCGAGCCCGGCATCGTCCTGCGCGATCTCGGCATCACCTATTTGGTCCCGGACGACCGGCTGCCGCGGTCCACGTAGGGCCGAAGGCGGTTGGATATCACCTTCTCGCAGGTCGTTACCCAGACCTTGCCGGTAACTGCAGATTCTGCTGCTCCGGATTCATCGCGAAGCCCACTTGCCTCACAGCCCACAGCCGCGCCTCTCCGCCGTGTCGTGAGTTGCAAACATATTCAGATGCGAATATCTATACCTCTTACTACCAGATGCTCGGCACCCCGACCGGTCCCAGCCGGGCCCGTGCCGGACATGGGCTTCACTGACCGTTTCGAGGCTGATGACCCGGTAACCAAGATGATGTCCGGTGACGGCAGCGGCCCCGCCTCGGAGATCTCCGAGGCGGGGCCGCAAGCGAAAAGAGCTGCTATGAGCTACTTTTCATGCACTCGACACCGCTACTTCTGCGCGGCCTTGAACTCACGACGACGCCGGTGCAGGATCGGCTCGGTGTAGCCGTTGGGCTGCGTGGTGCCTTCCAGGACCAGTTCCTTGGCGGCCTGGAACGCGATGTTGTCATCGAAGTTCGGGGCCAGCGGGCGGTAGGTCTTGTCGTTCGCGTTCTGGCGGTCGACGACCGGGGCCATCCGCTCGAGGCTGGCGATCACGTCGGCCTCGGTGACGATGCCGTGGCGCAGCCAGTTGGCGACCAGCTGGCTCGAGATGCGCAGGGTGGCACGGTCTTCCATCAGGCCGATGTCGTTGATGTCGGGCACCTTGGAGCAGCCGACACCGTGATCGATCCAGCGGACCACGTAGCCCAGGATGCCCTGGGAGTTGTTGTCCAGCTCCTGACGCTTCTCCTCGTCGGTCCAGTCGGTGGACTGGGCGAGGGGGATCTCGAGGATCTGGTCGACGGTGGCGCGCGGGCCGCCCTTGGCGATCTGCGACTGCTGCTTGAACACGTCCACCAGGTGGTAGTGGGTGGCGTGCAGGGTGGCAGCGGTCGGCGAGGGCACCCAGGCAGTGTTGGCGCCGGCCTTGGGGTGGCCGATCTTCTGCTCGAGCATGCCCGCCATCAGGTCGGGCATGGCCCACATGCCCTTGCCGATCTGCGCCTTGCCGGGCAGGCCCTTGGCCAGGCCGGTGTCGACGTTCCAGTCCTCGTAGGAGGTGATCCAGGTCTGGGCCTTCATCTCGGCCTTTCGGACCATCGGCCCGGCCTCCATGGAGGTGTGGATCTCGTCGCCGGTGCGGTCGAGGAAGCCGGTGTTGATGAACACCACGCGGTCCTTGGCGGCCCCGATCGACGCGGCGAGGTTGACCGTGGTGCGGCGCTCCTCGTCCATGATGCCGACCTTGAGGGTGTTGCGGGTCAGGCCGAGGACGTCCTCGATCCGGCCGAACAGCTCGTTGGTGAACGCGGCCTCGTCGGGGCCGTGCATCTTCGGCTTCACGATGTAGACCGAGCCGGTGCGCGAGTTGAGGCGAGTGTTGTCACCGTTGAGCGAGTGCACGGCGATCAGCGAGGTGATCAGGCCGTCCAGGATGCCCTCGCCGACCTCGTTGCCCTCGGCGTCGATGATCGCGTCGGAGGTCATCAGGTGACCCACGTTGCGCACGAACAGCAGCGAACGACCGTGCAGGACCAGCTCGGAACCGTCGAGCGCGGTGAACACGCGGTCGGGGTTCATGGTGCGGGTGAAGGTCTTGCCGCCCTTGGAGACTTCCTCGGCCAGGTCGCCCTTCATCAGGCCGAGCCAGTTGCGGTAACAGACGACCTTGTCGTCGGCGTCGACCGCGGCGACCGAGTCCTCGAAGTCCATGATCGTGGTGAGCGCGGACTCCAGGACGATGTCCTTGACACCGGCGGTGTCGGTGGAGCCGATCGGCGAGGTGGCGTCGACCTGGATCTCGATGTGCAGCCCGTTGTGCTTGAGCAGGATCGAGGTCGGGGCCTCGGGGTCGCCGAGGTAGCCGACGAGCTGCGACGGATCGGCCAGGCCGATGTCGGTGCCGTCTTCCAGACCGATCTCGAGCTCGCCGTCGACGATCTTGTAGTACGCCGAGCCGAGGTGCGAACCGGTGATCAGGGTGACCGCGTCGTCGAGGAAGTTGCGGCCCCACTCGATGACCTTGTCGCCGCGCACGCGGTTGTAGCCGCTGCCCTTCTCCGCGCCGTTGGCCTCGGGGATGGCGTCGGTACCGTAGAGCGCGTCGTAGAGCGAGCCCCACCGCGCGTTGGCGGCGTTGATCGCGAAGCGCGCGTTCATCACCGGCACCACGAGCTGCGGGCCCGCGGTGGTGGCGATCTCGGTGTCGACGTTTTCGGTGGCGATCTGGAACGCGGCCGGCTCAGGCTTGAGGTAGCCGATCTCGGTCAGGAACTGCTTGTAGGCGGCCTTGTCGTAGCCGGTGCCCGGGTTCTCGCCGTGCCAAGCGTCGAGCTTGCCCTGGAACTCGTCGCGCTCAGCGAGCAGAGCGCGGTTACGCGGGGCGAGGTCGTTGATGATCTGCTCGGCGCCGGCCCAGAACGCGGCGGAATCTACGCCGGTACCGGGGAGCGCCTCGTTCTCGATGAAATCGTGAAGAACGCTCGCCACCTGGAGCCCGCCGACCTGAATCCGCTCTGTCATCTACTGCCTCACTTTGGTGAAAACCGGGTGGGAAAAGTCGATGTCATGTTACCCGTGGGTAGAGGTGACACCTCGTGTGGGTTCGAACGCCCTGCGGCCTCCGTCCATTCCGCCACGCCGAGCCACCGAGGTCGGAGGCATGGGCGCGGCGGGTCACCCCTTGATTGTAGGTGCGCGGGCAATTAATGTACTGATCGGAACATTAAGTCGCGTGCCGGACCGAACGGAGGCGCCGTGACCACCGAACCGGTATCGCCCGTGCGCCGTCGCGGACGCCCCCGTGCCACCGAGCGCGCCGACACCCGCGAGCGGATCCACGACGCCGCGCTCGAGCTGTTCGCCGAACGCGGATTCCACGCCACGGGTGTGGCCGAGATCGGCGCGAGAGCCGACGTCCAGCGGGGTGCGCTGTACTACCACATCGGTTCCAAGGAAGACCTGCTGTGGGCGATCCTGCGCGACTACACCCGGCTGCTGCTCGCCGACGCCGAACGCATCATCGAGGCCGGCACCGACCCCGTCGAGACCCTGCGCCTGCTGATTCGCAGTCACGTCGAGCTGATCGTCACCCATCGGCGCGCGGTGGCCGTGCACCTGCGTGACGCCGACGCACTCACCCACGAACACGCGGTCGTGCTCCAGCAACTGCGCGATCGGCTGCAGCGCCACTGGCAAGACGTGATCGACGCGGGCCACGCGGCCGGTCAACTACGCACCGCCGACCACATCGTCACCAACGGCATGCTCGGCATGCTCAACTCCCTGGGCTACTGGTACCGCGAGCGCGGCTCCCATTCCCCCGCCGAGATCGCCGACATCCTCACCGACACCGTCCTGTCCGGGCTGCGCGCCACGGGCGACAACACGAAAGGCTGACCATGGCTTGGGATTTCGAGACCGATCCGGAGTACCAGCGCAAACTCGACTGGGTAGCGGAGTTCGTTCGCACCGAGGTCGAGCCCCTGGATCTGCTCTACCCCAACCCCTACGACCGCGCCGACCCCGAGATCCGGGCGCTGATGCGGCCGCTGCAGCAGCAGGTCAAGGATCAGGGCCTGTGGGCCTGCCATCTCGGTCCCGAGCTCGGTGGTCCCGGTTTCGGCCAGCTCAAGCTGGCACTGCTCAACGAAGTGCTCGGTACCTCGATGTGGGCGCCGCTCGTGTTCGGTTGTCAGGCACCGGATTCGGGCAATGCCGAGATCCTGGCGCACTTCGGCACCGAGGAGCAGAAGGCGAAGTACCTGCAGCCGTTGCTCGACGGCGAGATCGGCTCCTGCTACGCGATGACCGAGCCCACCGGCGGCTCCGACCCGACCGCGTTCCGCACCACCGCGGTGCGCGACGGTGACGAATGGGTCATCAACGGCGAGAAGTGGTTCAACTCCGCCGCCGAATTCGCCACCTTCCACATCGTGATGGTCGTGACCGACCCCGAAGCCGAACCGCACCAGCGGTTGTCGATGTTCATCGTGCCCGCCGATGCGCCCGGGCTCGAGCTGGTGCGCAACTTCACCGTGCCCGGGTTCAGCGAACACGAAGGGCATCTGCGATTCACCGATGTCCGGGTGCCCGCCGATCATCTGCTCGGCGCGGAAAGCGCGGGGTTCATCGTCGCGCAGACCCGGCTCGGCGGCGGACGCGTGCATCACGCGATGCGCACGGTCGCGTTGGTACGCAAGGCCTTCGACATGATGTGTGAGCGCGCGGTGTCGCGCCCGGCCCGCAAAGGTGTCGTCGGCGGCTTCCAGATGACCCAGGAACGCATCGCCGACAGCTGGATCCAGATGGAGCAGTTCCGCCTGCTGGTCCTGCGCACCGCGTGGCGCATCGACCAGGCCCAGGATTATCGCGCCGTCCGCAAGGACATCGCCGCCATCAAGATCGCCATGCCGACCGTCATGAACGACATCGCCCGCCGCGCACTGCATCTACACGGCGCGATGGGCGTGAGCACCGACCTGCCCTTCCTCGACATGACCACCTACGCCGAGGTCATGGCCATCGCCGACGGCCCGACCGAGGTGCACAAGATCACCCTCGCCAAGGAAGTGCTCAAGAACTACGCGCCGGGAGATCCGGTGTATCCGAGTGGCTACCGGCCGGCGCTGCGCGAACAAGCCCGCGATCTGGTGGCGCGCAGGCTCGAACACGAGGTCGGCAACCACTGAAGGTCCCCGATCGCGGGGTAGGCACGAACTAGCCTGCCTCGCATGGGTGGTGTCAGCAATCCCGGGGACAACGGCACGCAACGATCACCTGCCGGGACCGAGGACGAAGCGGTCCCGGCACATCCGGTCGCGAATCGTCGTTCGGTCAACAAGCCGGTGTTCCTCATCGCCGCGGGCACCGTGCTGGCCTTCGGGATCTGGGCACTGGCCTCACCGTCGAGCGCCGAGACCATCGTCGGCGAGGTCAAGACGTTCACCACCACCTGGTTCGGGTGGTGGTACTTCGTGCTCGCCACGGCCATCCTCGGCCTCGTCGTTTTCCTCGGCGCCAGCCGGTACGGCCGCTACCGGCTGGGACCGGAGGAGTCACGGCCGGAGTACAGCCTGTTCTCCTGGACGTCGATGCTGTTCGCGGCGGGTATCGGCATCGACCTGATGTTCTTCTCGGTCGCCGAGCCCGTCTACAACTACCTGCGTCCCCCGCTGGGTGAGCCGGGCACCAACGAAACGGCCCGCAACGCGGTGGCCTGGACGATCTTCCACTACGGCATCACCGGTTGGGCGATGTACGCGCTGATGGGCGGTGCACTCGCCTACTTCGCGTTCCGCCACAACCTGCCGCTGACGATCCGTGCCGCGCTCTATCCGATCTTCGGCAAGCGCGTACACGGCCGGTGGGGCGACGCGATCGACGTGGCCGCGGTGCTCGGCACCATCTTCGGCATCGCCACCTCGCTGGGCATCGGCATCGTCCAGCTCAATTACGGACTGCACCAGATGTTCGGGATCCCCCAGGGCAAGGCCGCCCAGATCGGGCTGATCGCACTGTCGGTGGCCATCACCACGATCTCCGCTACCACCGGCGTCGACAAGGGCATCCGGCGATTGTCGGAGCTCAATGTCATCATGGCGATCGCGCTGCTGATCTACATCCTGGTGGCGGGCAACACCGATTTCCTGCTCAACGGCCTGGCCCAGAACGCGGGCGACTACCTGTCGACCTTCCCCGACCGGACCCTCGACACTTTCGCGTGGGAGCGCAACCCCGAGACGGCGAACGCGCCGTCGACCTGGCTCGACAGCTGGACGTTGTTCTTCTGGGCGTGGTGGGTGGCCTGGGCACCGTTCGTCGGCCTGTTCCTCGCGCGCATCTCGCGTGGACGCACGCTGCGCGAGTTCATCTTCGGCGTGCTCGTCGTGCCGTTCAGCTTCACCCTGATGTGGATCTCGATCTTCGGCAACAGCGCGCTCGAGGTCGCCAGGGACGACCGAGCCTTCGCCGAGAAGACCGCGGACCGAGCCGAACTCGGCTTCTACTCGCTGCTCGAGAAATATCCCGGCGCGACGCTGTTACTCGGCGTCGCGACCATCACCGGGTTGCTCTTCTATGTGACCACCGCCGATTCCGGGTCGCTGGTCATGGGCAATTTCACCTCGAAGCTGCCCGATCCGATGGCCGACTGCGCCACCGGCACCCGCATCTTCTGGTCGGCCGCGATCGGCGTGCTCACCCTGTCGATGCTGTTCGCCGGTGCGGGCGGGTCCATCACGACCCTGCAGAATGCCACCATCATCATGGGGTTGCCGTTCTCGTTCGTGTTGGCGCTGATCGGCATCGCGCTGCTGCGCGCTGTCCGCAACGAGTCGTTCAAACTCGACAGCTACCGCACCTCGTTGCCCAAGGCTTTCGCCGCGGGCCGTGGACCGGCCGAACTCAGCAGTTGGCGTCGCCGGTTGCTCTCGACCATCAACTACCCGGGGCCCGCGGCCACCCGCAAATTCATCAGCGGCACCGTCGATCCGGCGATGCACGATGTCGCCGCGGAGTTCGAGCACATGGGTATGACGGCGACCATCGACGATTCCCAGTCCAACGAGGGTCTGCCGTCCCCGCGCCTGCTGGTCGATCAGGCCAGTGAGCCCCGGTTCGAGTACGGCATCTGGCCGGTCTCGGCACCGGCCCCGACCTACGCCGTGCTCGCGCAACGGTCCGGGGATCGCTACTTCCGCTGCGAGGTCTACCTGGCCGAGGGGTCACAGGGCTACTCGCTCAACGGCTACAGCCGCGAGCAGATCATCGGTGACATTCTCGACCAGTACGAACGCCACCTCGGCTATCTGCACCTGCGCCGCGCGGCGAGCGATCACCACGAGCCCGAATCCGGCGACGTCGACAGCACCGACCGCGAACTGTGAAGGGATCAGCATGAGCGACACTCTCTATATCGACGGTTCCTGGCGACCGTCAGCGTCCGGGCAGACGCGCGAAATCCGCTGCCCGGCAGACGATTCCCTCGTCGGGGTCGTCGCCGAGGCCGGCCGCGACGACACGGTCGCCGCGATCACCGCGGCCCGGCGGGCCTTCGACGAAGGCCCGTGGCGCCGCACCGGCGCCGCCGAGCGGGGCGACCTGCTGCTGCGGGTCGCCGACGCGATCGACGCGCGACGAGACGAGTTCGTGCGCGCCGAGACCCTCGACACCGGCAAGCGCCCCTACGAGTCCGACATCGACATGTCCGACATCGCGAACTGCTTCCGGTATTTCGGCAAGCTCGCCGCCGACGACGCGGGCCGGATCGTCGACGCGGGCTCCCCTGACATCGACTCCCGCATCGTCTACGAACCGGTCGGGGTCTGCGGGTTGATCACGCCGTGGAACTACCCGCTGTTGCAGGCGGCCTGGAAAGTCGCCCCAGCGCTGGCGGCAGGCAATACGTTCGTGCTCAAACCGGCTGAACTGACTCCCCACACCGCGATTCTGCTGATGTCGGTGCTCGATGACCTCGGCGTGCCCGCCGGGGTGGCCAATCTCGTGCTCGGCGCGGGCGCCACCGCGGGTGCGCCGCTGTCCGAACATCCCGATGTCGACCTGGTCTCGTTCACCGGCGGGCTCGCCACCGGCAAGATCATCGCGCGCGAGGCGGCCGCCACGGTCAAGAAGGTGGCACTCGAGCTGGGCGGCAAGAACCCGAATGTCGTCTTCGCCGACGCCTGCGACACCGACGAACGGCTGGCCGCCAGCGTCGACAACGCACTGAACGCGGCCTTCCTGCACTCCGGTCAAGTGTGTTCGGCGGGCGCGCGCCTGGTCGTCGAGGAATCGGCCCACGACCGTTTCGTCGACGAGTTGGTGCGCCGCGCAGAGCAGATCCGGCTCGGCTTGCCCTTCGTCGAGGGGACCGAAACCGGGCCGCTGATCTCGGCCGCCCACCGCGACAAGGTGAACGCCTATGTCGAGCAGGCCCGCGCCGAGGGTGCCGTCATCCGCACCGGTGGCGCGTTCGCCACCGGCGACCGAGGCTCCGGAAACCTCGACAACGGGTGGTTCTACCTGCCGACCGTCATCGACGACGCCACCCGCGCGATGGCGTGTGTGCACGACGAGGCGTTCGGGCCCACCGTGACCGTGGAGACCTTCACCACCGAAGACGAGGCCGTCGCCATCGCCAACGACACCGAATACGGGCTCGCGGGCGCGGTCTGGTCCGGTGACGCCGCACGCGCCCGCCGCGTCGCCGCCCGGCTGCGGCACGGCACGGTGTGGGTCAACGACTTCGGGCCGTACCTGCCGCAGGCCGAGTGGGGCGGTTTCGGCCGCTCGGGTGTCGGGCGCGAGCTCGGTCCGTCCGGCCTGCACGAGTATCGCGAGGCCAAGCACGTCTACGAGAATCTCCGGCCGGGCGTCACCGGCTGGTTCGCCGATCGGGAGGAACAGCGGTGACCACATACGATTACGTGATCGTCGGCGGCGGTTCCGCGGGAGCGGCCGTCGCGGCACGATTGTCGGAAGACCCGTCGGTGACCGTCTGTCTGCTCGAGGCGGGACCGTCCGATGTCGACGACCCGGCCGTCCTGCGACTCGATCGCTGGATGGAGCTACTGGAATCGGGCTACGACTGGGACTACCCGATCGAGCCGCAGGAGAACGGCAATTCGTTCATGCGCCACGCCCGCGCCAAGGTGCTCGGTGGCTGCTCCTCGCACAACAGCTGCATCGCGTTCTGGGCTCCGCGCGAGGACCTGGATTCCTGGGAACGCGAGCACGGCGCCACCGGGTGGGGTGCGGACTCGGTGTATCGGCTGTACCCGCGGATCGAGACCAACGACGCCCCCGGCGAGCACCACGGCCGCGGCGGCCCGGTGCACATCATGACGGTGCCGCCGCACGATCCGTGCGGTGTCGCCTTGCTCGACGCCTGCGAGGCGGTCGGTATCCCGCGCGCCGAGTTCAACGCGGGACGCACAGTCGTCAACGGCGCCAACTTCTTTCAGATCAACCGGCGAACCGACGGAACGCGCTCGTCGTCGTCGGTGAGCTATCTGCATCCTCATCTCGACCGGCCGAACCTCACCATCCGGACCGGCGCGTGGGCCAAGAAGATCGTGATCGAGAACGGGCGGGCCGTCGGGGTCGACATCACCGACAACGCGTTCGGTCGGACCACCCGGATCACGGCGAACCGTGAGGTGATCGTCTCCGCCGGCGCCATCGACTCGCCGAAGCTGCTCATGCTCTCGGGCATCGGGCCTACAGTTCACCTGCGCGAGAACGGCATCGAGGTGATCGTCGACTCGCCCGGTGTCGGCGCGAACCTGCAGGACCATCCGGAGGGTGTGATCGGTTTCGAGACGACGCGACCGATGGTGGACAGCTCCACCCAGTGGTGGGAAGCGGGTATCTTCACCCCGACCGAGGACGGCCTCGACCGGCCGGACCTGATGATGCACTACGGCAGTGTGCCTTTCGACATGCACACACTGCGGCAGGGGTATCCGACCGCCGAGAACACCTTCTGCCTGACGCCGAACGTCACCCATGCCCGCTCACGCGGCACGGTGCGCTTGCGCTCGCGCGATTTCCGGGACAAGCCGAAGGTCGACCCGCGCTACTTCACCGACCCCGACGGTCACGATATGCGCGTGATGATCGCCGGTCTGCGCAAGGCACGCGAGATCGCCGCGACCGCACCGCTGTCGGATTGGGTGGCGCGTGAGCTGTATCCGGGGCCGGAGGCGCAGACCGACGCCGAACTCGCCGATTACGTCCGCCGAACCCATAACACCGTCTACCACCCCGTCGGCACGGTCCGCATGGGCGCGGTCGACGACCCGATGAGTCCCCTCGACCCCGAGCTGCGGGTCAAGGGCGTCGAGGGTCTGCGTGTCGCCGACGCTTCGGTGTTCCCCGCGCACACCACGGTCAATCCGAATATCACCGTGATGCTCGTCGGCGAACGCTGCGCCGAACTGGTCGCCGCCGATCGGACGTAGGTCAGCCGAGGACCGGCCCGTCCCCGCGCAGCAGAACTCTGTGCCCCGAAATAAATCAGCCGACATTTCGGACACGGTGTGCCACCATGATTTCACGCAGGTGATTCGCATCGGGCGAGGAACCGACGAGCAGCATCGAGAGGAGGAGACGGCCGTGAAACAGCAAGCGCCACAGCGAGAATCGGATAAGACCTTTCGCCGCGCGAGTTCGGTCCATCGCGCGATGCGCCTGGATATCGATGGCTCCGGCCGTTTCCTGATCGTGGCCTGACCGGCCCGACCCGCCTCCGCTCCCGACGTTCACACCTCTCTCGAAACATGGTGATTCCCATGCTGATTCGTCATGCCGTCGACCCGACGGCGCCCGCTCCCGACACCTGGATACACACGAGGGTGCTCGTGCTCAATGCCAGCTACGAGGCCCTCGACGAGATCACCGCCGATCGGGCCGTGACCTTGCTGATCAGCGGCGCCGCCGAGACCGTGATCGAGCGGGCACCCCGGTTCCCGATCCGCTCGCAGCATCTGGTCATCGCGTTGCCCGAGACGATCCGGCTGGTGCGCTACGTCTACCTGGCGCACGTCACGCCGATCGGTGACGACAGCCGCGCCACCCTGGCCGGCGTGTTGCGTCGCGACAAGCACCGCTGCGGCTACTGCGCCGACTGGGCGCACACCGTCGACCACATCCGCCCCCGCAGCCGGGGCGGACCGAACACCTGGGGCAATCTCGTCGCCTGTTGCGCACCGTGCAATTCAGGCAAGGCCGACCGCACCCCGGAAGAGGCGGGGATGCGGCTGCTGTGGGAGCCCAAGGCTCCCGACCCGCTCGCTCGCAAGCAGCGCCGGATCTGGAAGGAGTACGCGCCGTGACCACCACCGACCTCGCACTGACCGAACTGCTGACCCTGTCCGATTCGGGGCAATGGCACCGCGCCGCCTGCCGTGGTGACCCCAACCACGAGGCGTGGTTTCCCTACCCGTCGCAGGACTTCGACTACGCCCGCAAGATCTGCGCCGGGTGCCCGTTGCTCGCGGGGTGCGCGGAGTACGCGGCACAGACGGGTCAGTCAGGGGTGTGGGGTGGTCGTGAATACGATCGCGGCCGCGTGATTCGCGCGTGACCGGCAGCGCCGGGTGTCCGCTGTGGCACCCGGCTCTGCGCGTCCGGCACGCACTGCACGGTTGCATGCGCTGCCTCGACCGAGGCTGACCACTCTTGCCACCTGCTGTGACCTGCGGCGATGCGCACCGGTATGCGCTGTGCTGCGGTTGCGCGCGGTGTCCTTAAACTTGCCGCGTGGGTACGCATCGCAACGGGACCAGTTCTCGAAGTATCAGCAAGGGTCCGGTTATCGCGGCATCGGCAATCGTGCTGGTGATCGTCGCCGTCTTCGCCTGGGTCCAGCTCAGTGATCGTGCGGCGACCACCGATGTCGCGGCCGCCGCCGAGTGCGTCGAGGGGGCCTCACAGCTCGACGTCACCGTCGATCCGGCGATCTCGGGCCCGGTGCGTGCCGCGGCCGACCGGTTCAACGCGACCAAGCCTCGGGTGCGCGACCACTGCGCGCAGGTGAAGGTGTCGGCCCGCCCGTCGAGCGCGCTGGTCGCCGGTCTCGCCGACACCACGAAATGGGATCCGGGTCTCGGTCCGCAGCCGGGGCTGTGGATCGCCGATTCGAGCCGGTCGATCGAGCTGGTTCGGGTGCCGGGTCTGATCGAGGGCACACCCGCCTCGATCGCCACCAGCCCGATCGTGCTCGCCGTGCCCGATGCCCTGCGTCAAGCGCTCGAACAGCACCAGATCTCCTGGGCCGACCTGCCACGACTGCAGCAGGGCTCACTCGACGAGGTCGGCCTGTCCGGCTGGGGTGGGCTGAGCATGGCACTGCCCGCCGGTGACGCCACGACCGCCGCCGCCGCGTCCATCGGCGCGGCGATCTCGGGCACCGAACCGTTGACCGAGCAGGCCGCCAAGTCGGGTCAGGTCGTCGCCGCGATCTCCGGGCTCGCCGCCGGCGCGCAGGCACCGGCCGACCTGATGACCGCCATGTCGGAGATCAGCGCGAATCCCCTCGACGACGATGTGCACGCGGTCGCCGCGACCCAGCAGCAGCTCGGCACCGGCGGACTCACCGCGTTCCGGCCGGTCGGCAGCGCGCCGCTGGCCGATTATCCCGCCGCGCTGATGTCGGGTCCGTGGGTCGACAAGACCCAGAATCTGATCGCGTCACGATTCATCGACTTCCTGCGGGCCCCGGAGCAGGCGGGTGCGCTCGCCACCGAGGGCTTCGGGCCCGCCATCGGTTCGGCACCGGCGAATCCGCCGCGCGCGGCACTGGAGAAGGTGCAGTCGACGCTGGCCAACCCGGTGCTCGGGGTGAACGCGACGGTCCTGCTCGACGTGTCGTCGTCGATGGGTACCGCCGAGGGCTCGACCACCCGGCTGTCGAACGCGATTGCCGCGGTCGCCTCCACCCTGCAGGTGATGCCGCCCGACTTCGGGCTCGGCCTGTGGACGTTCGGCAAGAACCTCGACGGCACCACTCCGTACAAGGTGCAGGCGGCCACCGAGCTGCTCACCGATTCCCAGCGCAATGCGGTCGGCTCGGCGATCACCGCGGTGAAGCCGAGCCAGCTCGCCGCGGATCAGGCCTACCCCAGCCTGCTCGCCGCCTACCGCGCGGCGGTGGCCGGTTACTCCCCCGGTCGCACGAATTCGATTCTGCTGATCACCGACGGTCCCGACGACGATTCGACGCTGACCGGCACCGCGCTGGTCGACGAGATCACCGCGGCGACCAAGTCGGGCAAGCCCATTCGCATCGACATCGTCGTGGTCGGCGGCCAGGGCACCCAAACCCTGCAGACCCTCGCCGACCAGACCGGCGGGACCTACACCCGCATGCCGACGAGCAACGACCTCGGTTTCGGCACCGCGGTCGTCAAGGCGCTGACCACGCCGTAGGTCACCGGCACGGCGGCCGCTACAGGGAAACCCGCACCAGTGCACCGGATTCCATCGCTACCCAGAGGTCACCGGCAGCGTCGACGGTGAGTCCGTGCGGTTCGGCGCCCGGTAGGTCGAGATGAGTGATCGTGCCGTCGGTGGTGATCCGGCCGAGACGGCAGCTCGCCCACTCGGTGAACCACAGCGCACCATCGGGGCCTGCCACGATCGCGTGCGGGCGGGCGTCGGTCGCCGGGAGCGCGAATTCGGCGACGGTGCCGTCGAGGTCGATGCGCCCGATCGCACCCGCGCCGATTTCGGTGAACCACAGTGCGTCGTCGGGGCCCGCGGTGATGCCGACCGGTGCGGCCGCGGGCGTGGGGATCGGGTAGACGCGCAGCGCGAGGTCGGTGTCGACGCGGGCGATCGCATTGCCCTGGTTCAGCGTGAGCCACAGCGCCCCATCGGGCCCGGGCGTGATCATCGAGGGCATACCGTCGACCTCGACGCGGGTGAGGTTGCCGTCCGCGGCCAGCCGCCCGACCCGACCCGCCTGTAATTCGGTGAACCAGAGCGCTCCGTCCGGCCCGGCGCACGCACCGTAGGGACCTTCCACGGACAGGCTCGTTACCACACCGTCGACGGTGATCCGTCCGAGCCGACCACCCTGGAACTCGGTGAACCACAGGTCATTATCGGAACCGGCGACGATCACCGTCGGTTGCCCGTCGGACTGCTCGAGCGGATAGGACCGCACGATCCCCTCCGCGCAACGTCCGATCACACCCTGCGTCACCAGCGTGAACCACAGCGCCCCGTCGGGCCCGACAGTGATCCCGTACGGAGCGCCGGGCACGTCGATCACTTGCACGATCTCAGCCAAAATCCTCAATTCCCTTCTGTATTCCGCGGAAACGGCGGCGCAGCGCCCGGTCGTGCGACACCACGACCACCGCACCCCGATACTCGCTCAGCGCGCGTTCGACTTCCTCGACCAAGGTCAGCGACAGGTGGTTGGTCGGCTCGTCCAACAGCAACAGGTCGTGTTCACCGGCGAGCACACCGGCCAGCGCGAGCCTGCGCCGCTGACCTTCCGAGAGGGTACCGACCTCACGATCGAGCAGTTCGGGGGCGAACAGCCCTGTCGCCAGCAATGAATCGCGCCCGAATCCGTAGGTGTCGGTGACACTTCGGGCCGGATCGAAGCGCTCGTCCTGGCGCAGGTAGCCGATGCGTCCCGGTGCTGCCGCGTGGATCGCGTCGAGCAGTGTCGATTTGCCCGAACCGTTGGGTCCGTGGATCAGCAGCCGCTCGCGCGGGCCGAGCGTCAGCGCGCCGAGGTGGAACTCCACGCCGCTGCCTGCCGCGAATCGGCCGCGGAACCGCAACGGTTCGGGTGGTCGCGGCACCGGATCCTCGCGCAGCCGGCGCAGGCGCTCGGCCGTATTGCGCACCCGCGACGCGACCGAGCTCTGCACCCGCCCGGCATTGCGGTCGTAGGCCATCTTGTTGTTGTCGGTCATCGCGCGACCCCGCGCGACCTGCTGGGCAGTGCTCGTGGCGAACTCCTCGAGCCGCCCGATCTCGCTGCGCCACTGCGCATAGGCCTGTTCCCAGCGAATGCGTGCGGCCGCCTTCGCCGTCAGGAATCCGGTGTAGCCGCCGCCGAAGCGGGTCAACGCGCCGTCGGCGACCTCGAGCACCGCGGTGACCACCCGATCGAGGAAGGTCCGGTCGTGCGAGACCAGCACGACTGTGCCCTGATGGGTGCGCAGGCGGTGTTCCAGCCAGGTGAGCGCGGCGTCGTCGAGGTGGTTGGTCGGTTCGTCGAGCAGGAGCACCTCCGGCGAGGCAGCGAGCAGGCAGGCCAGCCCGAGGCGGGCCCGTTCGCCGCCGGACAGGCTGTCGAGGGGTCGGTCACGGCCGATACCCGCCACTCCGAGTCCGTGCATCGACGCGTCCACCCTGGCATCGGCGGCGTAGCCGTCGCGCGCCTCGAAACGGGCGAGCAGCGCGCCGTAGCGGTCCATGTCCTGCGCTTCGGCGGCGGCTTGCATGCCCGCCTCGAGTTCGCGCAGTTCGGCCAGCGCCAGTTCGATGGCCGCACCGACTGTGTCGCCGGGCAGTGTTTGCGCGAGGTGGCCGATCCCGCCCTCGGCGGTGACGGTGATCGTGCCCGCGTCGGGTCGAGCGAGCCCGGCGAGCAGGTAGAGCAGGGTCGATTTGCCTGCGCCGTTCTCGCCGACGATGCCGACGCGTTCACCGGGCCGGATCGAGGCCGAGATGGTGTCGAGCACGGGCCGGTCCGCATAGGACTTCGAGACTCCGCGCAGGGACAGTTGAGTGGTCAAACAGTGCTCCAATCGCTACTCGTGTAGCTTTAACAGTACAAAACCGCGACAGCTAACGCAACAGGAGTTGTTTTTGGAACCACAACGACGCCCCGGCGGACGCAGCGCCCGAGTCCGGGAAGCCGTTCTCGACGCGACGGCGGACGAACTCGCCGAGCGGGGCTACCAGGACCTGAGCATGGAAGCTGTCGCTCAGCGCGCCGGAGTGCACAAGACCACCGTCTATCGGCGCTGGCGCGGCCCGGAGGGGCTCGTCGCCGACGCGCTCGAGCGCGCCTCGCAACAGCCATGGCCGATCCCCGATACGGGCACCCTCACCGGAGATCTCCGTGCGCTGACCGAATTGCTCCGACAGGGCTTCACCGATCCCGAATCAGGCTCGCTGGCAACAGCTTTCATCGCAGCAGGGATGCAACATCCCGAGGCCGCCGACGCGCTGCGCGGCTTCTACGCGGCGAGACACGACGAGGCGGCGGCGATCGTGGCGCGGGCGGTCGCGCGCGGTGAAGTCGACCCGGAGGTCGATGCCGCCGAGATCATCCGGCTCGCGGTCGCACCACTGTTCCACCGGCTGTTCATCACCCACGAACCCGTCACTGCCGACCAGGCGCGCCGAGCCGCCGACGTGGCCGCCGCGCTGGCGAGAACACCGATCGGCACCTGAATCAGCTTGCGCGACAGTACGACCCGCCCCATCAGGCTCGCACGGCATACACCTCGTGCAGTTCGGTGCCTGCCAGCGACGGGTCCTGCCTGATACGTGAGGTGAGTCCGTGGAGGTTGAGGACCTCGCAGAATTCGGCGAGGCGGCCGTCGCGGTCGTGCACCTCGGCGACGACGGCGCGGATGCGCGGCCAGTCGGATTCGGTGATGCCGAGCAGGACATCGAATTCGGCGCGCTCGACGTCGATCTTCAGCACGCCGATCTCGGCAACCGGATCTTCCTGCGCAAGGATCGCCGACACCGTGGTGACCTCGACATCGATCTGCTCCCCGTCGTGCAGGCCGCGGGTGATGAGGCTGATCGCGTCGTCGGGCAGGCCACTGTTGCGCAGGAAGGTCTTCGTCGCATCGTCATCGGCTTCACGGTCGGCATACAGACTCGAGTTCGCGGTGGCGCGGGGGTACCAGGTGAACGGCAGCACACCGGGTGCGGCGCCCACCGCGACCTCGAGGGCGACACCGCCTGGCACATGGGCTGCCATATTGCGGTGCAGGCAGTCGAAGATAGCGGGAGCGGGTTCGGCGGCGATCACGCGGACACCGGGGAGCGTTTCGGCGAACATCATCGCGCTGAGTCCGATATTGGCGCCGATGTCGACCGCGAGGTCACCGGGACGCAGGGTCGCGGCAGCCTGGCGGTAGTACCCGTCGGCGATCATTTCGTTCCAGAGCATGCGCGCTTCGGCGGGGCTGGTGCAGGTGACGGTACGGCCGTCGTCGAGGCGCAGTTGCTGCTGTGTCGTCATCAGATCATGAATCCTTCGAGGATCGGGCCGATCACGGCCAGCGCGGACGGGTGGGTCAGCTCGAGATGGCGAGCGTCGAGCACAGTGTTGTGGATACGGCCGGTGATGTGCGGTTGCCACGTCTGCGCGACGGCCTCGGTGTCGTCGCGGTCTTTGCCCGCGGTGAAGAAGATCAGGTCGCCGTCGAAGATCCGCGGGTGATAGTCGCCGACGAGTTCGCCCGCGGTGGAGAAACTCTCCATCACCCGGTCGACCTGGTCGGCGCCGAACAGGCCGGTACCGGTGATCTGATCGCGGATCACCTGCCAGGCCTGCTCGGTGGTGCTCGCGGTGACGGTGTCGCCGAGGTCGAACAGTTCCCGCCAGCCACCGAGCAGATCGGCCATCAGCTCCCCCGGCGCGACATCGGTGTCGGGAGTGATCGGTGGAGCACCGACCGCGCTGTCCATCATGGCCAGCAGCGCGACCTGTTCGCCCTGTTCCTGCAACTGTGTCGCCACCACGTGGGCGATCTGGCCGCCCAGCGACCAGCCGAGCAGGTGGTACGGACCGTTCGGCTGGGTCCGGCGGATCTCGTCGACATAGCGGTGCGCGAGCTCATCGATCGACGTGGCCGGGGGCTCGGCGGCGACGACGTGCGGGTCCTGCAGGCCGAACACCGGCCGATCGCCGCGCAGATGCCCGACGAGTCCGCCGTAGAACCAGGCCAGCCCGCCCGCCGGGTGGATCGCGAACAGTGGGGTCGCATCGCCCGCGGGCCGCAAGGGCAGCAGCACCTGCATGCCCGAACCGCCCTCGGCCGCATCGACCCTGCGCGCCAGTGCCCGCGGTGTCGCGTCGTCGAACATCCACGGCAGTTCGAGTTGCACGCCGCGGCCCTGCAGTTCGGCCACCGCCATGGTCGCGAGCAGTGAGTTGCCGCCCAGATCGAAGAAGCCGGCACCGGCACCGACCCTGGCCACGTTCAGGGTCCGTGCGAAGACCTCGGCGATCGCGATCTCCGACGGTGAGCGCGGCGCGTCGTATTCGTCCTCGTTACGGCCGAAGTCGGGTGCGGGCAGGGCATTTCGATCGAGCTTGCCGTTCACTGTCACCGGCAGCGCCGAGAGCACCACGACGGCCGAGGGCACCATGTACCCGGTGAGCAGGTCGGCGGCGGTGTCTCGAACCCGCGCCGGGTCCAGTTCCTGCCCGTCGGCGGGGACGACGTAACCGATCAACTGGTCGACGTCCCTGGCGTGGCGATGCACCGCGGCTGCCGCCTGGGCGACACCGGGATGACGGAGCAGCGC
The DNA here is from genome assembly GCF_042794235.1 of Nocardia sp. NPDC056541. Taxonomy (NCBI): domain Bacteria; kingdom Bacillati; phylum Actinomycetota; class Actinomycetes; order Mycobacteriales; family Nocardiaceae; genus Nocardia; species Nocardia sp. NPDC056541. Next base: position 263,004 of record NZ_JBHTUD010000009.1, on the reverse strand, counting down.
CGATTCCACCTCACCCAATTCGATACGGAAACCACGCAATTGGATCTGCGCGTCGGCGCGCCCGCGGTAGTCCAGTTCCAGTCCGTGCCCGCCGCGATGCCACCGCCCGACATCACCGGTCCGGTACAGGCGGCTACCCGGCGTGCCGAACGGATCGGCCACGAACCGGCCCGAAGTGAGCGCGCCCGCCCCGTGGTAGCCGCGCGAGAGCTGTCCGCCGCCGACATAGAGGTCACCGGTGACGCCGACCGGCACCGGCCGCAAGCGCTCGTCGAGCACGTACACCGTCAGGCCGGGCAGGGCGCGCCCGATCCCGCCGCCCGCCTGATCGACCTCGGCGTAGCTGACATGCACGGTCGTCTCGGTGATGCCGTACATGTTGACCAGGGTCGGCGTACCCGCCGGGTGGGCGAGGAACCAGCCGGTCAGCCGGGACGGGTCGAGCGCTTCGCCACCGAACACGATGTAGCGCAAGGCGAGGTCGGCGCCACCCGCGCCGTGGTAGCGGCGCTCCGCGTCGACGAATCCGTAGAACGCCGACGGGGTCTGGCTGAGCACGGTGACCTGCTCGCGCGCCACGAGCTCGACGAAAGCATCGGGCGTGCGCGTGGTGTCGTAGTCGACGACCACCAGGCGACCGCCCGAGAGCAGGGCGCCCCACATCTCCCAGACCGCGAAATCGAAAGCGTAGGAATGGAACAGTGTCCAGACATCGTCGGGCCCGACGTCGAACTTCTCCGCGGTGTGGGTGAGCAGGGTGACCACATCGCGGTGGGTGACCGCGACACCCTTCGGCCGACCGGTGGAGCCCGAGGTGTAGATCATGTAGGCGATGTTGTCGGGCAGCGCGGCGACTCTCTGCGCACTGTCGACGACGTTCTCGTCGTCCACAAGGACTGTCGGCCCGGCAAATTCGGGTGTCTGCGATGCCATCGCCGATGTGGTCAGCAGCGCTACCGGTCGTGCGTCGTCGAGCACGAACCGGAGCCGCTCGGCCGGGTACGTCACATCCAGGGGCAGATAGCCCGCACCCGACATGACCACAGCCAGCAGCCCGACCGCCAACTCGGCCGAGCGCGGCATCGCGACGGCGACCAGTGTTTCGGGGCCCGCACCGGAGGCGATCAACTGGGCGGCAACAGACTTCGCGCGCCGATCCAGTTCCGCGTAGGTCAGGACCGTCGTCCCATCGGTCACCGCCACCGAATCCGGGGCCACCGCCACGCGCCGTGCGAACAAGCCACCGATCGTTTCCTCGGGAACGTGCGCGCCGGCCACGCCTGCCGCATCGAGAACCTCGTAGCGCTGACTCGATTGCATGAACTCGATGTCACCGATGATCGCCTGCGGATTCGCGGTCACCGCCTCCAGGATGCGCAGATACCACTGCGCGAACCGCTCCATCGACTCTTCGACGAAAAGGTCTGTCGCGTAGGTCAATCGGCCGAGCGTACCCAGCGGGCGACCGTCGGCGGCGAACCGCTCGACCAGCTTCACATTGAGATCCGACTGCGCCTGATCGACATAGTCCTCGACCGGTTCCACCGAGATCCCCGGCAGTTCGAGCACCACCTCATCGAGATTCTGGTAGTCGATCGTCACCTGGTACAGCGGCAGATGCGCGGTCGAACGCGGCGGATTGAGCGCCTCGACGACCTGCTCGAAGGAGACCTCCGCATGTGCGAGGGCAGCCAGGTCGGCTGCTCGGACGTCGGCCAGAAGCGCGTCGAACGGCTGATCGGCAGAAACCTCCGTCCGCAGGACGACAGTGTTGACGAACATGCCGATCAGGTCGTCGAGTTCACGTTCCCCGCGCCCGGAGACCGGGGTACCGACCGCGATGTCGTGGGTATTCGCCAGCCGTGCCAGCAGCACGGCCAGCGCGGCGTGAGCCACCATGAACGGCGTCGCGCCCGCGACCCGCGCCACCGCGGCGATCCGCTCCTGCAGCGATGCCTCGATGTCGAAGTCGATGGTCCGGCCGCGCATCGACGCGACCGGCGGACGCGGCATGTCGGTCGGCAGTTCAAGGAGTTCGGGCAGCCCGGTGAGGGTAGCGCGCCAGTAGTCCAACTGACGGGACAGCAGCGACTCCGGATCGTGCTCGTCGCCGAGCAGATCGTGTTGCCACAGCGCATAATCCGGATACTGGACCCTGAGCTGTGGCCACGCGGGCACGCTCGCGGTGATCACCGCGTGATAGGCGGCCGCGACGTCGCGGGCCAACGGAATCATCGAGAGCCCGTCCGCACAGATGTGGTGCACGGCGATCACCAGCACGTGATCATCCGAGCCGAGATCGAACAGTTCGGCCCGCACCGGCGGTGCCTCGGAGAACTGGAAACTCTTCGACAGCACCGCCGCTGCGGCCTTCGGCAGCACCGATTCCTCGATCGCGATCGGGATCAGGTCGGGCACGACCTCGTCGGCGTCGACGATCATCTGCCACGGTATACCGTCGATTACCGGGAATTTCGTGCGCAACGATTCGTGGCGGCCGATCACCATCGCGCAGGCTGTACGCAACGCGGGGATTTCCAGCTCGCCGGTCAGCCGGATCACCAGCGGCACGTTGTAGGCGCCGACAGAGGCGTCGAGCTGGTTGAGGAACCACATCCGTTGCTGGGCGGGCGAGAGCGGGATCAGGCCGGTGCCGGGTCGCCGGGTCAGCGTCGGGCGTTCGACGTGGTCGCGGCCGGTGAGCCGGGCGGCGAGGTCGGCCATCCGCGGGTACTCGAACAGGTCGCGCACCGCCACCCGGACGCCCAGCGCGGAGCTCAGGCGAGCGGTCAGCCTCGTCGCGGTCAGCGAATTGCCACCGAGGTCGAAGAAGTCGTCGCGCATGCCGACTCGGGGCAGGTCCAGCACTTCGGCGCAGATGTCGGCGACGAGGCACTCGGTCGGATCGCTCGGCGCCAGATATCCGGCAGCGACGAAACTCGGCATCGGCAGTGCGCCGCGGTCGAGTTTTCCGGTGGTGGTCAGCGGAAGCTGTTCCAGCACAACGCAGATGTCGGGAACCATGTGGGCCGGTAGCCGGCGGCGTGCCGATGCCCGCACGTGCTCGGGGTCGATCGTGTCGCCGATGAGGTAGCCGACGAGCCGGTCCGCGCCGTTGTCGTCGGTGCGCAGCACCGCTACCGCATGGGTGACCGATCGATGTTCGGCGAGGACGGCCTCGATCTCGCCGAGTTCGATCCGCTGGCCACGGATCTTGACCTGATGGTCGGTACGGCCGACGTAGTCGAATGTGTGGTCGGCGGTCCATCGGACCCGGTCGCCGGTGCGGTACATCCGGGTGCCCGGATCGTAGGGGTTGGCGAGGAAGGTGGCGGCGGTCGCGCCGGGACGGCCGAGGTATCCGCGGGCGAGCTGGATGCCGCTGACATACAGTTCGCCGGTCACCCCGATCGGCACGGGCCGCAGGTACGAGTCCAGCACCACCGCGGATGTTCCGCGAATCGGACCACCCAGGGTGATCGGTTCGGGCGGCGCGAGGGGATCGCTGATGGCGACCATGATCGTGGTCTCGGTGGGTCCGTAGCCGTTGAACAACTGGCGTCGTGGCGCCCAGAGCGCGGCGAGTTCGGCGGGCACGGCCTCCCCGCCGGCGACCAGAACCCTGAGGCTGTCCAGCCCGTCGGGTGACATGGTCGCCAGCACGGTCGGGGTGAGGAAGGCGTGGGTGACCGCGTTGTCGCGGATGAGCCCGGCCAGCTCTGTGCCCGCGTAGGTGTCGGGCGGCGCGATGACCAGCGTCGCACCGTGCGGGTGCGCCATCAGGACTTCGAGCATGACGGCGTCGAATCCTGGTGCGGCACACTGCAGCACCCGTGAATCGGGGCTGACCTGGTACCGGTCCCGTTGCTCGGCGGCGAAGTTCGCCATTCCCGCCTGGGTCACCGCGACGCCCTTGGGGGTGCCGGTGGTTCCGGAGGTGTAGATGACATAGGCCAGGTCGGTGTCGCGGACGGTCCGTGTCACCGCGCGCGAAGGTCGGCTCGCGATCTCGCGCTCGGCCGCCGGATCGTCGACGACCAGGCGTGCCCACTCCCCTTCCGGCACTCCCTCACTCACCTGCGCGACGGTCAGCACGACGTGGGCAGCACAGTCGGACAGCATGACCGCGAGCCGCTCTCGCGGGTTGCGTGGGTCGAGAAGCGCACACGCGGCACCGATCTCGGCGAGCGCCCAGATCGTGGTGATCAACGGGATCGACCGCGGCATGACCACCCCGACGGTGTCCCCCGTGTCGACACCGTGCTCGACCAACCACTGCGCCAGCCGATGTGCTCGGCCATCCAGCTCGGTGAAGCTCACCGTCTCGGTCCCGGACGCAACCGCCACACCGTCGGGGTGTCGGGTCACGCCGTGGCGCAACAAATCGGTCAATGGTTCAGGAGCCACCCGTTCCGCGCCTCTGGCCGGGACGAGTGCCGCATGCTCGGCGGCCGACAGCAGGTCGATATCGCCGACGCGTCCGTTCGGGTCGGTAGCGACCGCACGCAGGACCCGCTCGACACGGTCGGCGAGCCCGGCGGCGGTCACACGGTCGACGCGAGCCGCCTGATACCGAAGGCGGATGTGCAAGGTGTCGGTCTGGTGGGCCTGCACGGTGATCGGGTAGTGCGCGGCATCGGTGCCGGCCACCCCCGCAACCCGCACTCCGTCGATGTCCGCGTCACCGAGTCCGCTGCTGTCGACCGGGTAGGACTCGAATGCCACCAGGGTGTCGAACAGCTGTCCGCCGCCGAGCGCGGCCATGATGCCGGACAGTTCGACGTGGTGGTGGTCGAGCAGCCGGGTCTTGTTCGCCTGCAACTGTTCCAGCGCCGCCACGATGGTCCGGTCACCGCGCACGAGAACCGGAACGGGCAGCGTGTTGATGAACAGCCCGATCATCGACTCGACGCCCGGCACCTCGGCCGGTCTGCCGGAGACGGTCTCGCCGAACACGATCCGCTCGCGGCCCAGCTGGTTGGCCAGCACCGTCGCCCACGCGAATTGCACAATCGTCGACATCGTGGCGCCCGAGGTGCGGGCGAGCTCGGTGAGGGCGGCGGTGATGTCGTCGTCGAGATCGATACTCAGATCGGTCGGCACCTCGACAGTGGCCGCGCCGACCGTGTCGGCGATCAAGGTGGGTTCGGTGAAGCCCGCCATCGTGTCGCGCCAGATCTCGACACCGGCGGCGGTGTCGCGCCGGTCCAGCCAGGCCAGGTAGTCGCCGTAGGACGGCGCGGGCGGCAGCAGGGCGGCGTCCGCGCCTGCCGCGTACAGCCCGACCAGGTCGCGCAGCAGCAACGGCAGTGACCAGCCGTCGAGCAGCAGGTGGTGCGCGGTCAGGATCAGCCGGAATTCGGTGGGTGCGACGGCGACGAGGACGAATCGCACCAGCGGCGGATCGGCCGGGTCGAAAGCCGTTTCGCGTTCGGCTGTCAGGATCTGCGGCAGAGCTGTCTCGGGGGCCTCGATGCGGCGCCAGTGCACAGCGGATTCCGCCGGAACAGCCTGTACGACAACACCATCGGACGTTCGGGTGAACGCCGCCCGCAGGTTCGGATGCCGATGCAGCAGGTCCGCCGCGGCTCGCCGCAGCCGCGGCTCGTCGACCGGCCCGGTGAGCGTCATCTCCGACTGCGCCGTGTACACATCGAGGTCGCCCGCGGCGAGCTCGGCGTGGAACAGCAGCCCCGCCTGCAACGGCGCCATCGACCAGACGGCCTCGATCGGTCCGTAGCGTTCGGTGAACACGTCGAGGTCCTGTTGGGTCAGGGCGACCAACGGGGTGTCGGACGGGGACAGTCCCCAATCTTGTTCGCGTGCCGCCGCTTCCGCGATTTGCCCGAGGGCCGCCGTCCACTCGTCGAGGAGTTCGTCGACGGCATCACGATCGAGAAGCCGTGCGGCATACCCGATCTGCACGGCGAGGGTCGGCCCGACGGGGGTATCGACGATGCTGATGTCGAGGGTCAGCGCGGCGGACGCGGGCATGTCCGGATCGAACGAGCCCTGGTGGTCGAATTCCTCGTCGGCGGGAATCCAGGCGAGCCCGGACAGTGCCGAGATGTCGACGCCCGCCCGGCCGAGGTTGTTGAAACTGATCTGTGGCGCGGGCAGCGAGGCCAACCGATCGGCGGTCGCCGGGTTCAGGTATCGCAGCATGCCGTAGCCGATTCCCTTGTCGGGCACGGCTCGCAGCTGTTCCTTGACCGCCTTCACCGCGGCACGTGGATCGGTGCCGTCGATGTCGAGGTCCACCGGGTAGGCGCTGGTGAACCAGCCGACGGTGCGCGACAGGTCGGCGCCCGGGGCGAGTTGTTCTTCGCGCCCATGGCTCTCGAGCAGGATGCGCGCGCCGGAGTGGTCGACACCGCGCCGGGCACGCCAACGTCCCAGTGCGAGAACGAGGCCCGCCAGCAGAGCATCGTCGGTGGTGGCATGCGCGGCGCGGGGCACCGCGTCCGTCAGAGCGGTGGTCAGCTCGACAGGCAGCGCCAGCGTCAGCCGCTCGACCGTGGCGTGCACGTCGAGCGCCGGGTCGAGAGGCGCGCGCCCGAGCAGCGGTTCCGGTCGCGACCCCATCCGCTGCCACAGCGCCAGCTCGTCGGCACGGCCGCCGGCGGCAGCGGAGACGACCTCGGCCCACCGGCGCATAGATGTGCCGACCTCGGGCAGTTCGACCGCTCGCCCCGCACCCACCTGCTGCCACGCGGAGACGAAGTCGGGGAGCAGGATGCGCCAGGAGACACCGTCGACCACCAGGTGGTGGATCACGATCAGCGCGCGCCCGCGCGACGCCACGCCGGGCTCGGGCAGCAGGCAGACGATCTGCATCATGACGGCATCCACCGGGTTCAGCGCGGCCGAAGCCTCTTCGAGGGCACCCTCCACCAGCGACGTGAAACCCGCAGTGCCAGGGGCATTATCGGCACCGAACGTACGCACCGACACCAACTGCTCGGCATCGATCTCGCCGGGCGTCAACGCTTCGAGGTGCGCCGCACTCAGGCGTGCACGCAGCATGTCGTGCCGATCCAGAACGGCTCGGACGGTGGCGATCACGTCGGCCGGGCGCGCGTCGCCGGGCAGCTCGACCAGCAGCGACTGCGCGAACCGGTCGTCGGCGGGACGGTCGAGGTACCAGGACACGATCGGTGTCCGCGTCACCTCGCCGATACCACCGCCGGGCAACTCCTCGAGACCCACCCGTCCGGCGCCCCCGGCCACGGCGGCCAGCCCACGAACGGTCCGGTGCTCGAAGATGTCCCGTGCCGTCACAACCACGCCTGCGGTCTTCAATCGCGACGCCAGTTGGATCGACATGATCGAGTCACCACCGCGCGCGAAGAACGACTCGTCCGCACCCACCGAGGCCACACCGAGCACCTCGGTGAAGATCCCCGCGATAGTCGCCTCCAACTCGCTCGCCGCGGCGGCCACCGCCGAATCCGGCACCTCGGCACCGGGTTCGGGCAGCGCGCTTCGATTCACCTTGCCCGTCGAGGAGACCGGCATCTCGTCGAGCACCATGAGCACAGCGGGCACCATGTGGCCGGGCAGTGCGCCCGAGATCTGGTCGCGGATCGCGGCCGCGTCGATCGTTCGCCCCTCGGTGGCCACCAGGTAGCCGACCAACGTCGGTTGCCCGGCCTGGCCACGCCTGCTCACCGTGACCGCCGAGGCGACGTTCGGGCAGGCGACCAGCGCCGCGTCGATCTCGCCGAGTTCCACCCGCTGACCACGGATCTTGACCTGGAAGTCGGCGCGGCCCACGTATTCGATGGTGTGCTCGGCGCTCCAGCGCACCAGGTCACCGGTGCGGTACATCCGGGTCCCCGGTGCACCGAACGGATCGGCCACGAACGCGCCCGCGCTCGCCCCCGGCCGATTCAGGTAGCCGCGCGCCAGCGCATTGCCCGCCAGGTACAGCTCACCGACGACGCCGACCGGTACCGGCCGCAACCGGCTGTCGAGCACGACGGCGCGCACCCCGCGGATCGGGGTGCCGATGGTGATCGGATCACCGGGCTGCAACTGGGCGCTGACGCACACCGCGATCGTTGTCTCGGTCGGCCCGTACACATTGTGGAAGCGGCGGCCGGGTGCCCAGGCGGCGACGAGTTCGACGGAGAGCGCTTCGCCGCCGATGGTGAGCATCTGCAGCGCGTCGAGACCCTCCGGCCGCAAGGTCGCCAGGACGCTGGGTGTGAGGAACGCGTGCGAAACCCGGTGCGTGCGAATCAGTTCGGTCAGTTCCGCACCGGCGAACACCTCGGCGGGCGAGACGACCAGGGCGGCACCCGCCGCGTAGGCCATCAGCGATTCCATCATCACCGCGTCGAACGCGGGCGCGGCGACCTGCAGGACCCGCGATTCTCGATCCACCTGATAGTGCTGGTGCTTCTCGTGCGCGAACGCCGACAACCCCGCGTGTGTGACGACCACGCCCTTCGGCTTGCCCGTCGAGCCGGAGGTATACACCAGGTAGGCGACATCGTCGAGGCGTGCTGCCTGGAAGGTGTGATCCGTTGGCGCGGTGGCCAAGTCGGCGATCACTCGGTCGTCGTCGAGGCACAGCCAGTCGACCGTGTCCGGCAGTGACGAGCGCGCCTCGTGCAGAGTCACGCCGAGCGTGACGCCGGAGTCCTGGGCCATGTGCGCCAGCCGGTCCGCGGGGTAACGCAGATCCATCGGCATGAACGCGGCACCGGTTTTCGCGATCGCCCACAGCACCACGTGATAGGTCACCGACCGCGGAACGGCCAGGGCGACATAGGTTCCCGGTGCCGCACCCGCTCGCGCCAGCAGCACCGCGAGCCGATCGGATCGCCTATCGAGTTCGCCATAGGTCAGGGTTTCGTCGGTACCGATCAGCGCGGTCGCCGTCGGGTCCGCGGCAGCGTCGGCGAGCAGCGCGGGCAGCGTTTTCGGCACCACGGCGGTCTCGCGCCCGACAGGGAGCAGGTGTGCGGTCTCCTCGGGGCACAGCAAGTCGATGGCCCCGACCACGGTGTCCGGCCGCGTGGTGATCGTTTCGAGAATCCGCAGCAGGCGGTCGGCGAACCGCGCCGCCGTGGCCCCGGTGAACAGGTCGGTGGCGTAGACGATCTCACCGTCGATACCCGCGCCGTCGGCACGTTCGTTCAGCATCACCATGAGGTCGGTCTTGGCCTGTGCAACACCGGGATCGAGCACCTCGATGCCGATATCGTCGAGTTCGAACCGAGTGGGGTCGGCATGCCGGAAGCCCAGCATCACCTGATAGAGCGGTGAATACGCGGTCGACCCCGCCCGGTCCAGTATCTCGACCAGGCGCTCGAACGGTACGTCCGCGTGAGCCAGCGCTTCCAGATCCGCGCCACGCAGGTCGGCCAAGAATTCACGGAACGACAGATGCTCGGCGACGCGGGTGCGCAGGACCACCGTGTTGACGAACATGCCGACCACATCGTCGAGTTCGGGGCGGCCACGACCGCCGACGGGGGTGCCGATCGAGATGTCGTCGCTGTGCGCGGTGCGCGAGAGCAGAATCGTCAGGGCGGCGTGCAGAACCATGAACACCGTGGCACCTTCGCCGTGCGCGAGTGCGACGACGGCATCGCGCAGACCCGGCTCGATCGTGAAGGCGACGCTGCCACCATCCATCGACAGGACCGCGGGCCGTGGGCTGTCGGTCGGCAGGGCGAGCAGTTCAGGTGCGTCGGCGAGAATCCGCTGCCAGTAGGCGATCTGACGCCCTGCCAGCGAAGTGGGGTCGTCCTCGGCGCCGAGGAACTCGCGCTGCCAGACCGCGTAGTCGGCGTAGTCGACGGGCAACGGCGGCCACAGCGGCGCCGAGCCGGTACGACGAGACCGGTAGGCGGCGAACACATCTCGGGCAAGCGGCCCCATCGACGCACCGTCAGCGGCGATGTGGTGCACCACCAGGACCAACACGTGGTCGTCGGCGCCCGTGCGGTACAGACGTACGCGGACCGGCGTGTTCGTGGCAACGTCGAAACCCGACTCGACCGCATCGCGCAGCCGTTCTGCCAGCACCGTCGGATCGTCGATATCGGCCAGTTCGATATCGGCGGCGCCGACCATGCTGTCGTGGACGAACTGATGCGGTTGTCCGCCCACTGCGGGATAGGTCGTGCGAAGGGTCTCGTGTCGGGTGACCACATCCACCATCGCGGCGCGCAGCGCCGCCACATCGAGCGGTCCGCTCAGCCTGGCCACGAAACCGATGTTGTACGCACCGGACTCGGGATGGAGCTGATTGAGGATCCAGATACGCCGCTGGGCGGCTGCCAAGGGAATTTCGGTCCGGTGCCGGCGACGGACCAGCGGCACCGACGCGTGTTCGTCGCGCATCGCGATTCGTTCGGCGAGCTCAGCGACGGTCGGCGCGTCGAAGACATCGCGTACACCGACGCGCACGTGCAGCGCGGCCTCAGCGCGGGCCGCTACCTGAGCTGCCGACAGCGAGTTCACCCCGAGCTCGAACAGGTCGGCAACGACACTGACCTGGTCGGCACCGACGATCTCGGCGACGATCTTCGCCAGCACCGCCTCACGGTCCGTGCGGGCGACGAACTCTGCCAGCATCGTCGCGCGCGTCGCGGCGTTGTCCGCGTCGGAGGCGATGGACCCGTCCGCATCGTCGAAGATCATGTGCGACAGGGCCGACCTGTTCACCTTGCCGTCGGAGCTGAGCGGCATGGTGTCGAGCACCTGAATTCTTGCCGGCACCAGGTAGGACGGAAGCAGTCGGGTGAGACGTTTGCGGACCTTCGGCTCGGAGAGGGTCGCACCCGGTATCGGCGACACATACGCCGTGATCCGGTCAGCGGAAACGATCGCGACTGCTCCGGAGATCTCCTCGATCGAGCGCAGCGCGGCCTCGATCTGCGCGGGCTCGACCCGTTGGCCGTGGAACATCGCCTGAAAGTCACTGCGGCCCACGTACTCCAGATCCCCGGACCGTGACCAGCGAACAAGATCCCCGGTGCGGTAGAGGCGGTCCCCTGGCTCGCCGAACGGATCGGCGACGAACCGACCGCAGGTGAGGTCCGGCCTGCGGTGGTAGCCGCGAGCGAGCTGAACGCCCGAGACGTACAGGTCGCCGACAACGCCGACCGGTACGGGCCGAAGCCGTGCGTTCAGCACGTACGCAGACATTCCGGTGACCGGGCAACCGATCGGGACCACTTGCCGTGCCGGAGAATCCGCCGGGCAGCGATAGGCCGTCACAACTTCTGCCTCGGCGGGGCCGTACCAGTTGACGACCTCGGCCCGGTCGAAGGACTGCCCGGCGCGTACGGCGGTGCGCTGGGCCAGTGCCTCACCTGCCGCGAACACATAGCGGACCGACGGCAGCCGCGTCGTGCCGGTGTGCTCGAGCAGCACCTCGAGCATCGACGGGACGAAGTGCACGGTGCTGACCTGCTCCTCTGCGATGATCTCGGCCAGGTAGGCGGGATCGTGGTGGCCGCCGGGTTCGGCGACGACGATCTGCGCACCGATCTGCAACGGCCAGAACAACTCCCACACCGCGACGTCGACGGTGATCGGGGTCTTGTGCAGCACCACATCCGACGCGTCGTGCGGGAATTCGCGTTGCGCCCAGGCCAACTGGTGGGCGGTGGCGGCATGGGTGAGCGCGACGCCCTTCGGTGCGCCGGTCGTGCCGGAGGTGAACAGCACGTACGCCGTGTTGCCGGCGCGCAGCGGTGCGCGACGTTCGTCGTCGCCGACCGGGCCGCCGGGGCGCGCGCTCAGGTCCAGCTCGTCGAGGCGGATACGCTCGATGCCGTCGGGCAGGGAGCTCTCGTCACCGGACGTGGTGACGAGCAGCAGTGGCCGGGCGACCGACAGGACGTCTGCCAGCCGGGCGGTGGAGCGGTCCGGGTCGAGCGGAACGACGGCGGCACCGGATTTCACGACGGCGTAGACGGCGGTGATCAGGTCGATCGAGCGGTGAATCGCCACGGCCACGGTCGTTTCAGGGCTCGCGCCGAGATCGATGAGGTGGCGGGCGAGGCGGTTGACGGTGTCGTCGAACTCGCGGTAGGTGAGGGCGCGGCCGCCGGGGACTCGGACGGCTACAGCGTCCGGGGTGCGTGCGACCTGCTCGTCGAAGGCGTCGACCAGCGTGCGGCCCGCGCTCACCAGTGGTGCGTCGTGGGGGCGCAGCAGCCGATCGCGGGTCGTGTCGTCGGCGAGGTCGATCTCCCCGGCGATGACCCGCTCGTCGGTGGTGACCGCGTCCAGGACGCGCCCGAACTGTTCGGTGAACCGGCGCGCGGTGGCGTCGTCGAACAGGTCGGTGGCGTAGGTCAGGCGCAGATTCATGCCCGCGATCTCGTTGTGCGGACCCCGGTCCTCGGTGATCATGAGCAGCAGATCGCAGATCGCCGCGTCGGCGCCGACATCGATGCCGCCGACCTCGAGCCCCGGTACCTCGAGCTGGGCGGGCGCCATGTTCTGGTAGGCGAGCATCACCTGGAACAGCGGCGAATGTGCCGTCGAGCGCGCCGGATTCAGCACTTCCACCAGCCGTTCGAACGGGACGGCGGCATGATCGAACGCCTCGATGTCGGTGCGCCTGGTCATGTCGATCAGGTCGGCGAATCGCTGGTCGGGGCGGACACGGGTGCGCAGGACCAGCGTGTTGACGAACATGCCGACGAGGCGATCGAGGGCTCGGTCGCCGCGGCCCGCATACGGGATGCCGATGGCGATGTCGTCGCTGCTCGACAACTGCGCGAGCAGAACGGCAAGGGCGGTGTGCACCACCATGAACGGGGTCACGCCGTTGCGTCGCGCCAAGGCCGCCACGGCTTCGGCCACCCGGGAAGGCACCGCGGTGTGGACGGTCGCGCCGCGGTGGGACCGCTCGAGCGGGCGCGGGCGGTCGGTGGGCAGCGCGAGCACATCCGGGATCCCCGCGAGTTGGGTACGCCAGTACAGCAGGTCGCGGCCCGGCGCGGAGTCGGGTGCCGCGAGCAGTTCGCGCTGCCACAGCGCGTAGTCAGCGAATTGCACTGGTAGCGGCGCCCATTCGGGCGCGGCACCGACCCGGCGCGCGCGGTAGGCCTCGATGATGTCGGCGGCCAGCGGCGCCACCGAGTAGCCGTCGCAATTGATGTGATGCACCGCAAGCGCCAGTGCGTGCGCGGTTTCGGTGAGCCGGAACAACGCCATGCGCAGCGGGGCGCCCGCCGAGACATCGAAGCCGGTGCCGAAGAACTCTGTCAGCCGTGGGAGCAGTTCATCGGCGGACACCGGGTGCACGGCGAGATCGCAGGACGCGACGACGTCCTCGGCGGTCAGTACGACCTGCGCGGGGGTGCCGTCGTGGGCCGGATAGGTGGTGCGCAAGATCTCGTGCCGTTCGATGACATCGCGGAGCGCGGCCGTCATGGCCTCGATGTCGAGTTCACCGTCGAGGCGGATCGACAGTGGCACCACGTAACTCGCCGACTCCGGGTCCAGTTGGTTGAGCAGCCACATCCGGCTCTGCGCGGGCGAGAGCGGGATACGCTCGGGCCGCGGTTTCGCCACCGGTCCCGCGACATCGCCGACGGCGCGCTGCTGTTCGATCCACCGCGCCAGTTCAGCCACGGTCGGCGCTTCGAAGATGGCGCGCACGGGAACCGTCACGCCGAGGACTTCGCCGATGCGGCTGAGCACGCGGGTCGCCAGCAGCGAATTGCCACCGAGGGTGAAGAAGTTCTCGTCGGCGCCGACCCAGGGAGTTTGCACCAGTTCGCCGATCACGCCGGCGATGGTCTCCTCCGCGATCCCGCTGGGAGCGCGGTAACGGGTTGCGGCGGTGCGGGTGTCGGGGGCCGGGAGGGCGCGGTAGTCGATCTTGCCGTTGGGTGTGAGCGGGATCGTGTCGATCCGAATCACCTGGACGGGCACCATGTACGCGGGCAGTCGCGACAGCAGGTACGTCCGCAGCGAGTCGGGGTCGATCGCCTCGTCGCTCACGGCGTAGGCCACCAGGATCTGCCCCTCGGCAACCGTAGACACCCGCACGACCGCAGCATCGATGTGATCGTGGGCGAGGAGCGCGGCTTCGATATCGCCGAGTTCGACGCGCAGGCCGCGAATCTTCACCTGGGAATCACGGCGGCCGACATACCGCAGTCGGCCTGCCGTGTCCCAGCGGGCCAGGTCGCCGGTGCGGTAGAGGCGTGCCCCCGGCGTCGAGCCGAACGGATCGGCCACGAACGCGCTCGCCGTCAGGTCCGCGCGGGCATGGTACCCACGGGCGAGCTGGATTCCGCCGAGATACAGCTCGCCCGTCACGCCGGCGGGGACGGGCCGCAGCCGTGCGTCGAGCACGTGCGTGACGGCATTCGCCTCGGGCGTACCGATCGACACGACAGGTCCGTCGAGCTCGCCGATCTCGTAGGCGGTGACGCTCACGGCCGCTTCCGTCGGGCCGTACAGGTTGTCGACGCGTGCTGCGCTGAGGTCGCGGAACCGGCGAACGGTCGCGGAGTCCAACGCCTCACCGATGCACAGCACCTGGCGGACGGCGGCGAGATCGTCCGGGGTCGCGATCTCGAGGAACGCCGACAGGAGCGAGGGAACAAAGTCGACCACCGTCACGCCGTGACGAGCGATCAGCCGTGCGACGGCGGCGGGGTCGGTGTGATCGTCGCGCCCGGCGACGACCAGCGCGGCACCGGCGGTGGGTGCGGTGAACAATTCCCACACCGACAGGTCGAAGGTCGCGGGCGTGCGCAGCAGCAGCACGTCGTCGGTGCCGATCCCGTAATGGTCGGTGAGCCACCGGAGTTGGTTGACCACCGCCTCGTGGGTGAGTGCCACCCCCTTGGGGACACCGGTCGACCCGGAGGTGAAGATGACGTACGCCAGATCCTGCGGGCGCAGCGGCCTGATCCGATCGGCGTCGGTGACCGGCATGGTGCCGGTCGTGGGCGAGGTGAGATCCGACAGACGCCAGACCGGTGCCGGTGCCGCCAGGTCGATGTCGTCGCCGGTCAGCACCGCGTCGGGTCGCGCGGTCGCGAGGACCGTGCGCAGCCGGTCGACGGGGTGGTCGGGATCCAGCGGAAGGTAGGCGGCACCTGCCGCGTGGACGGCGTAGAGCGTGGTGAGCAGCTCGACCGAGCGGCGCATGGCCACGGCCACCACGCTTCCCGGCCCGATACCGCGACCGATCAGCCCTCGTGCCAGCGCGTTCACCTCGGCGCCGAACGCGACATAGGTGAGCGCGTCCCCGCTCTCCCCATCGATCACCGCAGGGCGTTCGGGCGTCGCCGCGACCTGCTTCGCGAACAGATCCGCGATCGTCGCGCCGTCGGAGGGCACGTCGGGGCCGGACTCGCGTAGCGCCAGTTCGTCGAGTTCACGCGGGCTGAGCAGCGGCAGATCACCCACGGGCACATCGGGATCGGCGACGACACCGCGCAAGATGGCGACGAACCGCTCGAAGATCGGCATGATTGTGGCTTCGTCGAAAAGGTCGGTCGCATACCCGAATTCGACCTGCATGTCACCGGGAGCGCCGTGCGCATCGACCGTGTCGACCAGGGTGAGATGCAGGTCGTACTTGGCGACACCCGGCTCGACGAGGTCGGCCGCCACCGTGAGCCCGCCCAGGCGCAACGTCGGGATATCGATGTTCTGGAAGGAGAAGCCGACCTGGGTCAGTGGCTCGTGTGCGGTGCTGCGCGGCGGATTGAGGACCTCCACCAGCTGTTCGAAGGGAATCGCGGCATTGTCGAACGCACCGAGATCGCATTCGCGGGCGCGCTCGAGCACCTCCGTGAACGGGGCCGCGGGATCGACCTGTACCCGCAGCACCAGCGTGTTGACGAACATGCCGATCAGCGGGTCGAGGGCGGGCTCTCCGCGCCCGGCGACCGGCGTGCCGACCGCGATGTCGCCGGTGCCCGACAGCCTTGCCAGCAAGATCGCGAACGCCGCATGGGTGACCATGAACAGTGTCGAGTCGTGGCGCCGTGCGAGAGCGATGATGTCGCGGTGCAGGTCGGCGGGAATCGCGGCCGACATGGTCGCCCCGCGGTAGGACTGCTGTGCGGGACGCGGCCGATCGGTCGGCAGGTCCAGCATCTGCGGTAGGTCGGCCAGTGCCGCGAGCCAGTACCGGATCTGGCCCGCGGTCACACTGGTCGGGTCTTCCTGCACGCCGAGGTTTCGCCGCTGCCACAGCGTGTAGTCGGCGTACTGGACCGGCAGGGGCGCAAAGGCAGGCGCTTCGCCCGCCGTTCGCGCCCGGTAGGCCACGGCCAGGTCGGTGGCCAGCGGCGCGAGCGAGGATCCGTCGATGGCGATGTGATGCGCGGTGAGCACCACGGCCCATTCCTCGGCGGTGGTGCGCAGCAACGTGATCCGGAACGGGACCTCGGTGCTCACATCGAAGCCGAGGGCGGTCTCACGCGCGATCTGTTCGGCGATCTCGGCCGCGGCGACCTCGCGGCACTGGAGCTGCGGTGCCGATTCCATGGGCAGGATCTGCTGCCATGGACCGCTGTCGCTGTCCGGGTAGCGGGTGCGCAGCGTCTCGTGCCTGGTGATCACGTCGGCCAGTGCCGACCGAAGAGCGTCGACGTCGAGCGGGCCGGAGATCCGCACGACGACAGGCACGTTGTAGACCGCCGCCGAGGTATCGAACTGGTTCAGGAACCACATTCTGGTCTGCGCGGGCGAGAGCGGAATCCGATCCGGACGCTGCTGTGGCACCAGCCGACGATGGACTGATCCCCGATCAGCCTGTCCACCAACCGAATCCAGCTCGCGGGCGAGCGCGTCGACGGTCGGCGTCTCGAACAGCGCCCGCACCGCGATGTCGGTGCCGAACACATCGGACAGGCGCGCCGCGACCTTGGTCGCGGTGAGTGAGTTGCCGCCCAGATCGAAGAAATTGTCGAGCGCACTCACGTGCGCCGCGCCGAGCACATCGCGGTAGACGCCGGCGACGAGTTGTTCGGTGGGCGTGCGTGGCGCGATGGCCTGGGCGGTCTGCGGGAACACCGGCTCGGGCAACACGGCGCGATCGAGTTTGCCGCTGGCGGTCAGCGGGAATCGGTCGAGCACCATGCACACATCGGGCACCATGTGCGCCGGCAGCCGGTCGCGCGCGGCGGCGCGCACCCGCTCCGCGTCCACGCCCGCGCCGACCAGGTAGCCGACGAGCCGGTCGGCGCCCGCGCTGCCGTGGATCACGACGACGGCGTGGGTCACCGCGGGATCCTGGGCGAGTACGGCTTCGATCTCCCCCAGTTCGGTGCGTTGGCCACGGATCTTCACCTGGTGGTCGGCGCGGCCCAGATATTCGATGGTCTGCTCCGGGGTCCACCGGGCGAGGTCGCCGGTGCGGTACATCCGGGTGCCCGCACCACGGGGATCGGCGACGAAACTGGCTGCTGTCACCGTGGGCCGGCCGAGGTAGCCGCGCGCCAATTGCACACCGCCGATATACAGTTCGCCCGCCGTACCGACCGGCACCGGCCGCAGCCGGGAGTCGAGGACCTGCGCGGAGATCCCGCGAATGGGCCCGCCGATGGTGATCGGCCCCTGGACGGGGATCGGGTCGCTGATCGCGACCATGATCGTGGTCTCGGTGGGTCCGTAGCCGTTGAACAGCCGACGCCCCGGCGCCCAGGTCGCGCCGAGCTCGGCCGTGAGGGCTTCGCCACCGGAGACCAGCACCCGCAGGCACTCCAGGTGCTCCGGCGACATCGAGGCCAGCACGGTCGGCGTCAGGAAGGCATGGGTAACCCCTTGTGCCCGAATGAGTTCCGCCAGTTCGGTGCCCGCGTAGACATCGGGTGGGGACACGATCAGCGCGGCGCCACCGGGGTGGGCGAGCAGAATCTCCAGCATCACCGCGTCGAATCCCGGGCCGGCGGCCTGCAGGACCCGTACGGTGGGCTCGACGTCATAGCGGTCCTGTTGTTCGGCGGCGAAGTTCGCCAGCCCCTGGTTGGTGACCTCGACACCCTTCGGAACGCCGGTCGTTCCGGAGGTGTAGATCACATACGCCACGTCGCCGGGGTGCACGGGCCTGCCACGGTCGGCGTCGGTCACCGGTGCGGACGAGTACCCGGCGGTGATGCTGCGCGAGACCGGGTCCGCGACCACCAGCAACGTCCACGGCCCCTCGGGCGCAGCGCCCTCGACTTCGGCGCTGGTCAAGACCACCCGGGGCGCGCTGTCGGCGAGCATCGAGGCGACCCGATCCCGTGGGTTGCGCGGGTCGATCAGCACCAAGGCGGCACCGGTTTTGGCGACGGCCCATACCGCGACCACGAAATCGACCGAGCGCGGCAGGACCATCGCCACCACCGCACCGGGTCGGGCTCCGTCGTCGAGCAGACGCCGGGCGAACCGGTTCGACAACGCGTCCAGCTCCGCGAAGTCCAGGCACTGTGCCCCGGACACGACAGCCGGACCCTCCGGCGAGATCGCGACACCTCGGGCCAGCAGATCCGACAGCGCCACGCCGGGTACCGCGTCGGCGCCCCGAACCGGATGCAGCACAGCGCGTTCGGCGTCGGACAGCAGTTCCACATCGCCCACCGGCACAGCAGGGTTCGCCACCACCGCGTCCAGGATCCGGCCCAGCCGTGCGGCCATCTGCTCGACGGTGGCGGGGTCGAACAGGTCGCTCGCGTAGTTGAGCCGCACCGCGACGTCGCCGGTGCCCGCGGCGTTCGCGCCCACGGTGACGACGAGGTCGACCTTCGCGGGTTCGGCGCCGGGATCGACAACGTCCACCGTGAGATCGGGCAGGACCAGTCGAGGCAGTTCGGTGTTGTCGAAGGCCAGATACACCTGACACACGGGCGCGTAGGCCGCCGAGCGCCGCGGATCGAGCTCTTCCACGACCCGGTCGAAGGGCAGCTCGCCGTGCGCGAAGGCATCGATGTCGATGTCCTTGACGCGTTCGAGCAGGGCCGTGAACGACTCCTCGCCTCGAATCGGCGTACGCAGCGCCACGGTGTTGACGAACATTCCCACCAGCGGAGCCAGATCCGGCTCGCCCCGTCCGGCCATCGGCGCGCCGATCACGATGTCGCCGGTTCCCGACAGCCGGGCCAGCAGGACGGCGAGTGCGGCGTGGACCACCATGAACGGGGTGACGTCCGCGGCGCGGGCGAGTCGCTCGATCTCGGTGTAGGTCCGGGCGGAGAGCTGCGTGGTGACGGCCTCGCCGCGCATCGAACGGCGAGCAGGCCGGGGCCGGTCGGTCGGCAACTCGAGCACTGCGGGCGCATCGGCCAATTGGGTTGTCCAGTACCGCAACTGGTCAGCGGCGAGCGAATCCGGATCCGCCTCGTCGCCGAGCAGGCGACGGTGCCAGTCGGCGTAATCGGCGTACTGCACCCGAGGTGGCACCTGATCAGGTGCCGTTGCCTGCGACCGTGCCGCGTAGGCGGCGGCGAAGTCGGCTGCCAGCGGCGCCAACGACGTACCGTCACAGCAGATGTGGTGCAGGACGAGTACCAGCACATGCGTGTCGGGGCCGATCGTGAGCAAGTCCGCGCGCAACGGCGGGCGGGCGCAGACATCGAAGCCGGCGGCCGTCAGCTCGCGGATCCGGTCGGCAAGCCGGTCTTGCCCGAGTTGTTCCGGGACACAGTCGAAGTCGGCCAGAGCCGCCTCGGCCGACAGAACCTCCTGCATACCGTGACCGTCACGGGCGGGGTAGCGCGTTCGCAGCGCCTCATGGCGATCGAGGACATCGCCCAGCGCCGTGCGCAGTGCGGCGGGATCGAGTCGCCCGGTCAACCGCAGGACCAGCGGAATGTTGTAGGCGGCGGACTCCGGGTCGACGCGGTTGATCAACCACATCCGATGTTGCGCGGGAGCCAGCGGCAACAGGCCGTCGCGCGCGATCGGTGTGAGTGTGGGCCGCACCCGGCGCCGTGCCCGGCCCACGCACGCGGCGAAGCCTGCCACCGTCGGGTTGCCGAACAGATCACGCACCGACAGTGCGCATTCGGTGGCATCGGCGACCCGGGCGACGGCGGCCGCCGCAGTGAGGGAGTTGCCGCCCACCTCGAAGAAATTGTCGAACGCGCCGACCCGGTCCATCTCGAGCACCTCGGCGAAGACGTGCGCGACGGTCTCTTCGGCCTCGGTGCGCGGCGCGAGATAGCTCGCGGCGCTCCCGGCCGCCGGTTCGGGCAATGCACGCAGATCGAGTTTGCCGTTCACCGTCAGCGGCAGTTCATCGACGACCAGCACGACGTTGGGGATCATGTAGTCCGGCAGCAACGAACCCGCCTGCGCGACAACGGCCTCGACATCGCAGTCGGCGCCCGCCGGTACGACGTACCCCACCAGACGCGCCGTGTCGGTGCCTGCTCGATGCACCACCACCGCGGCCGCGGCCACCGCCGGGTGGGCCAGCAGCGCGGCACGGACCTCATCGAGTTCGATGCGGAACCCGCGCAGCTGTACCTGCTGATCCGCACGCCCGCGGTATTCGAGAGCGCCGTGGTGATCGCGGCGGGCCACGTCCCCGCTGCGGTACATCCGCTCCCCCGGCGCACCCCACGGGTCGGCGACGAATCGACCCGAACTCAATGCCGCCTGCCCGAGATAGCCGCGAGCCAATTGTGTTCCCGCTACATAGATTTCACCCCACGCGCCCACCGGCGCCGGTCGCAGCCGCCGATCCAGCACGTAGGCGCGAAGGCCGGGGAGCGCCGCGCCGATCACGCTGGGCGCGCCGGGTACCGCCAGATCGCCGCTCATGTCGGTGTGGGTGACGAACACGGTGGTCTCGGTGATGCCGTAGCTGTTGACGACGACCGGCCCCTCCGGGTTGTCCACGTACCAGGGCGCCAACGCCGCCGGATCCAGACCTTCGCCCGACAGCACGACCAGCCGCAGCCCCAGCTCACCCTCGGGCGCACCCGCCGCAAGGTAGCGCCGCTGAGCTGCGGCGAATTGGTAGAACGCCGAGGGAGTTCGGCTGAACACGGTGACGCGTTCACGGGCGACCAGGCGCACCAGTTCATCGGGCGCGCGCGTGGCCGGCGTATCGGCGACCACGACTCGGCCGCCGGTGACCAGCGGGCCGAAAACCTCCCAGATCGAGTAGTCGAACGCCACCGAGTGCAGCCATGTCCACACGTCGTCGGCCCGAATGTCCAGGGCGGCACACGCATTCGCCAAGTAGGTGACGACCGAGCGGTGGCTGATCACCACGCCCTTCGGCCGCCCCGTGGAACCGGAGGTGAAAATGACGTAGGCGGCGTCGTCAGGCCGCAGTGGTGCGATGCGCTCGTCATCGGTGATCGGGTCCGCGGCACCGTCGAGGTCGTCGTCTTGCCCGAGAACCAGAGTCTGGCCCCGACCTACCGGCAGTCCGACCTCTTCGACGATGACAACTGTCGGATCTGCCTGGCCGACAACGTATTCCAGCCGCTCCCGCGGATGGGTGATATCCAGTGGCAGATACGCGGCACCGGATTTCAGCACGGCGAGCATCGCGACGATCAGCTGGGTGCCACGCGGCAGTGCGATGGCGACCAGCGTGCCCGGACCCGCGCCACGGCCGATCAAACGCCGGGCGAGCCGGGTGGAACGCTCGTCGAGGTCCCGGTAGGTGATCGTCTTGTCCCCGGCGGTGACCGCGTCCGCGAGCGGGGCCGAACGAGCCTGTCGCGACAGCGAATCCACCAGCGTCTCGACCGGGGCGACACCTTCGGCACCGGCCGACTCGCCGATGATCGAGAGCTCTTGCGCGGCGGACACCAGCGGCAGTTCCACCACCCGCTCGCCGGAGTCGGCCTCGATGAATCGGTGCAGGAAATCGATGAATCGGTCGGCGTGCGCGTCGATATCGCGCTGACTGTAGAGGTTGTCGTTGCCGTGCAGCTCGATCAGCAGCGGCGTGTCCGGCCCGGTCCGGTAGAGGTTGATCTGCAGATCCTCGAGGGCGCCCGAGGTGAGCGCGTGATAGCGCCCGACGGCGTCGCCGAGACGGATCTCGGAGTCGAAGAACAAGATGTTGACAACGGGGCCGAAAGTGTTGGCGGAGTTGTCGATCGAGGCGGATTCGCGACGCAGATCCTCGAAGCGGTAGCGCTGATGACGCAGCGCGGAGACCAACTCGCTGATGGACGCCTTGACCAGTTGCTCCACGGTGGTCGCGTCATCGATCGCGAAGCGGATCGGCACCATATTGGCCAGCATCGCCGCGGCGTTGCGGAGCTTCACGGTGACCCTGGCGCTCATCGGGACCGAGAGCACCACCTCGTCGGCACCGGTCATCCGCGTGAAGAAGGCCGCGAACGCCGCGACGACGACCTGCGCGGCCGACGCGTCGAGTTCGGCCGAACGACGATCGAGCAGCGCGCACAGCTGCGCCGGAAGTTCGCGCGCCGCAACTTCGTCCACGGTTCCCGCGCGCGCCGACCGACCGGACAGACCGGCGGGCGCGGGCAGATCGGCGACCTTGTCCAGCCAGTACTGTCGATCGGCCTCGAACCTCGTGCCCTCCCGATAAGCCTGTTCGTCGGCGGCGATTTCGCGCAGGTGCGCGGCCACCAGTCGAGCGGGCGGCCTGCCTTCCGACAGCGCGTTGTAGTGCTCGGCGACCCGGCACAGCACGCTGAACGCGCCGTAGCCGTCGATCACGAGATGGTGGGCGCGCGCGTACCACAGGTGCAGGTCATCGCTGATTCTGATCAGCCGTGTGACCGCGAGTTGATCTCGGGTGATGTCGACCTGCCGGGTGTAGTCGCGGCGCATCCATTCCAGCGCCGCGGCCATCGGATCGCTGTGCGTGCCGAAGTCGAGCACGAGTTCGTTGAACGTGATGTCGCGGTCGACGACCTGGTAGGGACGCCCTTCCACCTCGATCACCCGCACCATGAGCGACTCGGTCTCTTCGGCCGCCTCGTGCACCGCCGTGTTGAACAGGGCGACGTCGATCCGCCCCGCTATCTCGACGTACTGCGCGATGTTCGTCGCCGGTCCACTATGCGCGCCGTCCGCGTACCACATGCCATATTGCGCAGAGGAAAGCGGAATAAGATCCTGATTACCGGCACAGCTCTCGACAGACTCCATGATTACCCGACCCCTCGCATGGCTATCGACCTAACACGGACCCCGAGTATGGACATCCGTGCGCTTTCCTACCCCACGTAACAACGTGTACCACAACCGCCGAATGCGGGGTCCGTTCACTGCCGAGCAGCCATACGTATTCCCCTTGCTGTTCTCAGGACCGATACGGATCCGTTAGACACTGATCCGACATCCCGCGAGGTGCGGTACCCATCCGGTTACTACCCGAAACATCTCCCCGAGATTAGCCTGACAGCTAACAACCGGCATACGATTTAGGGGGAACACACTAGTAACAATTCAATTCAGATCGATCACGAATCCGGACATTCCACGCGAAACCAATATTCCGAGAGCACTGCAGGTCCAGGCGCTAGGTTTGCAAACATAGCGCTGCCGCTCGCGATGCGGGCCGATCGCCACCTGTGCGATCTCCGGCCTCGATACTGCACATCCCCAGCGTGTACGGCAAATTTTGCAAACAATTCAGCCGAACTGATCGACTGACCGAATCTGTCGATTGCTGCCGCGTCGACATTCGACACTCCCCCGGAATGCCGAGAGCGAAACCAGAGCCCGGATTTGTTGGGGACATCCCGATTTTGCGCGTGTCGCGCGGCGGATATACCAATTCGGTTGCCACCAACATTTGGGGCTTGACTCAATAGTGAGACCATTTGACGGCGCGAGACATACTGGACATTCCCTGAATAGCCGAAAACGAGGCAATCGGTATGTGACGCGCCGCCATTACGGCCGATGAGAATTCACTTTCGGCAACCATGCCGCGACTGCAACGTCACCTGGCCCGCACAGACGACAACGGGCCCCGCCGACAAGGTCGGCGGGGCCCGTTGTCAGGACTACCGGTCAGTCTTCGTAGGCATCCAGCGGCGGGCACGAGCACACCAGATTACGGTCGCCGAACGCACCGTCGATGCGCCGCACGGAAGGCCAAACCTTCGGACGAGCATGGCCGATACCGCGCGGGTACACCGCGGTCTCCCGGCTGTACGGGTGGTTCCACTCGGCTACCAGGCTGGCAGCGGTGTGCGGCGCACCGCGCAGCGGGTTGTCGGTCACCGGCCACACCCCGGCCGCCACCTGGTCGATCTCACCACGGATGGCGATCATGGCGGCGATGAACTCGTCGATCTCCTCGAGGTTCTCGCTCTCGGTGGGTTCCACCATCAGCGTGCCCGCGACCGGGAAGCTCATGGTCGGCGCGTGGAAACCGTAGTCGGCCAGTCGCTTGGCCACATCGTCGACGGTGACGCCGGTCTGCTTGGTGATCTCCCGCAGATCCAGGATGCACTCGTGGGCGACCATGCCGTTCTCGCCGGTGTAGAGCACCGGGAAGTGAGCGTCGAGGCGGCGGGCGATGTAGTTGGCCGACGCGATCGCGGTCAGCGTCGCCGCGCGCAGGCCCTCGGCGCCCATCATCCGGATGTAGGCCCAGGTGATCGGCAGGATCGACGCGGAACCGTAGTTCGCCGCCGACACCGCGTGCGAACCGGCTTCGAGCGGGTCACCGGGCAGGTACTGCGCCAGGTGCGCACCCACCGCGACCGGGCCGACGCCGGGGCCGCCGCCGCCGTGCGGGATGCAGAAGGTCTTGTGCAGGTTCAGGTGGCTCACGTCGCCGCCGAACCGGCCCGGACGGGCAAGGCCGACAAGGGCATTGAGGTTCGCGCCGTCGACGTACACTTGGCCGCCGGCATCGTGCACGAGCGCGCACAACTCGGCGACCTCGTGCTCGTAGACGCCGTGGGTGGACGGGTAGGTGATCATGATGCAGGCCAGCCGGTCGGCGTGGTCGGCGATCTTGGCGCGCAGGTCGTCGAGGTCGACGTCACCGTTCGCACGGCACTTGACCACCTCGACGCGCATGCCGACCATGGCCGCCGAGGCGGCGTTGGTCCCGTGCGCGCTGGACGGGATGAGGCAGGTGTCGCGGTGGTCGTCACCGCGATCGAGGTGGTAGCGGCGGATCGCGAGCAAGCCCGCGTACTCGCCCTGACTACCGGCATTGGGCTGCAGGCTCACCGCGTCATAGCCGGTGATCTCGGCCAGCCACCGCTCGAGGTCGGCGATCAGCGTGCGGATGCCGGGGGTGTCCTCGGTGGGCGCGAAGGGGTGCAGGCGGGCGAAGCCGGGCCAGGTGATGGGCTCCATCTCCGCGGTCGCGTTGAGCTTCATCGTGCACGAACCGAGCGGAATCATGCTGCGGTCCAGTGCGATGTCCTTGTCCGAGAGCGCGCGCAGATAGCGCAACATGGCGGTCTCGGTGTGGTGGCGGGTGAACGCCGGGTGGGTCAGGTAGTCCGAGGTGCGGGTCTCGATCGCGGCGGGCTCGGCGCCCGCGCCCGCGTCGGGAGTCAGTGCGGTGCCGAAGGATTCGACGACGGCCGCGACATGCGCGTCGGTGGTGGCCTCGTCGCAGGCGATGGCGACGTGGTCGGCGTCGACCAGGCGCAGGTTGATGCCCTTCGACTTCGCCTTGGCGACAACCGCTTCCGCGCCGCCGGGCACGTGGGCGAGCACGGTGTCGAAGAAGGCACTGTGCACCACGGCCCCACCGAGGCCGGTCGCGACGGCAGCGGCGTGCTGGTGCACCCGGCGCGCGATGGCGCGCAGGCCGTTGGCACCGTGGTAGCTCGCGTACATCGCGGCGACGATGGCCAGCAGCACCTGGGCGGTACAGATGTTCGAGGTGGCCTTCTCGCGGCGGATGTGCTGCTCACGGGTCTGCAGCGCCAGACGGTAGGCGGGCGCGCCGTCGGCGTCGACGGACACGCCGACCAGGCGACCGGGCAACTGACGGGCGAAGGCGGTGCGCACGGCGAGGTAACCGGCATGCGGGCCGCCGAAGCCCATCGGCACGCCGAAGCGCTGGGTGGTACCGAAGCACACGTCGGCACCCTGTTCACCGGGCGGGGTGCTCAACGTCATCGCGAGCAGATCGGCGCCGGCGGCGACCAGTGCGCCGCGCTCGTGGGCGGCGGCGAACAGCGAGGTCCAGTCGACGATGTGGCCCGAGGCGCCCGGGGTCTGCACGATCACGCCGAAGAACTCGCCCTCCGGCAGCTCCCCGGTCGACAGGTCGGCCTCGATGATCTCGATGCCGAGCGGCTCGGCCCTGGTGCCGATGATGGTCTTGGTCTGCGGGAACAGATCGGCGTCGATCAGCAGCCGGTTCGACTTGGACTTGCCCGCGCGGCGCAGCAGCGTCATCGCCTCGGCCGCGGCGGTGGCCTCGTCGAGCATGGAGGCGTTGGCGACGTCCATGCCGGTCAGATCCGACACCATGGTCTGGAAGTTGAGCAGCGCCTCGAGCCTGCCCTGGCTGATCTCGGGCTGGTACGGGGTGTAGGCGGTGTACCAGGCGGGGTTTTCGAGCAAATTGCGCACCAGCACCGGCGGGGTGAGGGTGTCGTAGTAGCCCAGACCGATCATCGAGGTGGCGACGGTGTTCGCCTGCGCCAGCGTGGCCAGTTCCTCGAGCACCTCGTGCTCGGAGGCGGGCGCGGGCAGCGCGCCGAGGCCGGACTCGTCGAGGATCGTGGCGGGCAACGCCGTGGTCGCGAGCGCGTCGAGGGACTCGACGCCGATGGTCGCGAGGATCCGGGCGAGTTCGCCGGAATCGGGTCCGATGTGGCGGTCGGCGAACGAACGGGTCACGGCAGCTCCAGGTCGGGCGGGTCGACCTCATGGTCGACGGGTACCAGCCCTCCCCCTCTGTCTGTGCGCCTGAGAGATTCGGAAACCCGGCCCCCGAAACGGGAAGACCGTGCCCCTTTCCCCGTGGGCGGGCAGCCGGATGCCACCGCTTTCCAGAGGCGTCGAATCACCGTGCGGTCCCTGTTGCCTGAGAGATTGACGGGGAGGTGCTGCTCCTTCGGCGCCCCGATTCTCACGAACCGAGGACTCTCCCGCACGGCGGCGACGCACCACCGATTCTAGATGCAGCGAACCCCCGGTCGCGCCACCAGGGGCCCGCCGGGGGTGTAGTGCTGATCACTGTCGCGCCTCTCCGCGCCTTCGGGCCGGACTCAGGTGCGGGGCTGGGCGGCAAACGCGGCCGAGTGGAGACGAGACGGCCGGTCGGCACGACTAACCGGTTTTCCGGTTCTCCCTCACCTTGCGTCGAAAAGAGAGCTCGTCTTCGGGGCGGTCGGTGATGGCGGTGGCTCGTTCTGCCGGGAAGTCCGCGATCGCGCCGGTCAGCTCACGCATGGCGCCACCGACGGCGATCCCGAAGACTCCCTGGCCGCCCTGCAGTAAATCGACGACTTCCTCGGGTGAGGTGCACTCGTACACCGAGGTGCCGTCGGAGAACAGGGTGATCCCGGCCAGATCGCCCACGCCACGACTGCGCAGGTGATCGACGGCGATCCGGATGTTCTGTAAAGAGATGCCCGCGTCCAGCAGCCGCTTCACGATCTTGAGGACAAGGATGTCCTTGAACGAATACAGCCGCTGGCTGCCCGATCCCGCCGCACCACGGATCGACGGCACGACCAGCCCGGTCCGGGCCCAGTAGTCGAGCTGACGGTAGGTGATACCGGCGACCTGACACGCGCTCGGCACCCGGTAGCCGACCAGATCGTCCGGAACCGAGTCGTCCGGGAACAAGCCAGGCTGTACGACATCCTGCGTTTGTTCTTCCACTGATCGCTCCTTCTGCCGACGTTCTCGGGTCGGAGTCACGACGGATGTTGCCCGACTTTCGAGGTTACTCCTGCCATTGTCGGACCTGCGGTGTTGTCACACCAAGCACCAAACGCCGCGATTCCCTGGACCTCTACTTAAGGTTTAGAAGATCGTGATCAGCTGTCGGTCGCCTTGAAGTCGTCGGGTGAGACCGACTCCAGGAACTCCTTGAACTTCTCCACCTCGTCCTCGCGTTCGTCGGGCATCACCAAGCCCGCCTCGGCGAGCACCGGCTCTTCGGCGTAGATCGGGCACCCGACGCGCAAGGCGATCGCCACCGAGTCCGACGGTCGCGCCGAGACCCGCAGGTCGCCGTCGAAGACCAGATCCGCGTAGAAGGTGCCCTCCTGCAGATCCACGATCCGCACTTCCTTGAGTGTGTGTCCCAGCTCGGTGATCAGAATCTTGATCAGATCGTGAGTGAGCGGACGGATCGGCGTGACCCCCTCCTGCTCGAGCACGATCGCGGTGGCCTCGGCCTGCCCGATCCAGATCGGCAGATACCGCTCCCCCGAAGCCTCCCGCAGCAGCAGCACGGGCTGGTTCTGTGGCTGCTCGACACGGATGCCGATGACACGCATCTCGCTCATGAGTAAGTCCTGCCTCCCATACTCGGCCGCCGGCCGGCACGACAGCTGCACAGCTCGCCGTATCAACGAGTCTAGGCGAATTCTGGGGCGTGCAAGAAAGACGTTCGCGCCGAAATCGGTGTGTAGCCGGGGCGATACCTGATCACCAGGCCGGGTGTGTCAGCCGCCGAGGGCTGTGCGCACCGCGGCTTTGACCAATGCGGCGTGCAGGTTCAGCGACAGCGCCGCGAGTTCGCGCACGGTCTCCTCGGCGCGAGCGCGCGCATCGGCATCGCGACTCTTCGCGATCGGCGCGGCGATCTGTGCGATCAGCGCTGCCTCGCGATCGGCGGCGAGTTTGAAGGCGCGCAGATGACGAGCCTCCAGGCCGAATTCGGCCATCGCCTTCGCCGCGTGTGCCAGCGTGACCGCATCGGACTCGAAGAATCCGCCCGCACCGGGGACGATGAGTCCCGCGCGCAGCAGATCGTCGAGGAACCGGTCGTCGATGTCGGCCTTGGCGAGCAGGTCGGACCTGGTGAGCCGCACGCCGACGTCGACGCGCAATTCCTCGGGCGTGATCGCGCCCGTGACGATGCCGAGGCGGCGCGGCGCGGCCGGGCTCGTCGCCTCGGTATCGGCCTCCGCGGAGCCGGACACACCGTGCCCGGCCTCCGCGGAGCCGTGGTGGGAGTGCGCACGGGCGCGCGCTTCACGCACGCCCAACGTCGCCGCACCACTGTCGATCGCTTCCAACTGCTCCTTGATCACCTTCAACGGCAGGTACTGATCGCGTTGCGCGGTCAGTACGAAACGCAGCCGTTCGTAGTCGGCCACCGAGAACCGCCGGTATCCCGACGGCGTCCGTTCCGGCCGGATCAGGCCCTCGGATTCGAGGAACCGGATCTTGGAGATGGTGATATCAGGAAAATCTGGTCGCAGCAGGTCGAGTACGGAGCCGATCGACATCCCTCCGCGCGCCCACTGCGCCGCCCCTGTCACAGCACTGTGCCCGTTACGGGCACCAGTACCGTTGGGGTCATCGCGACCCCGCGCCCGACGCCGACTCGTTCGCCTGCGTGCGCGGACCGGTCAGGAAGACCAGCCGGAACTTGCCGATCTGGACCTCGTCGCCGTTTTGCAGCTCCGAGGAGTCCACCGGCTCCCGGTTGACGTAGGTGCCGTTGAGGCTGCCCACATCGACGACCTGGAACGAGTCGTCGTCCTGACGGAACTCGGCATGCCGACGGCTGACCGTGACGTCATCCAGAAAAATGTCACTGTCGGGATGGCGGCCGGCCGAAGTGGTCGGCTGATCCAGCAGGAAACGCGAGCCCGCGTTCGGGCCACGCTTGACCACCAGGAGGGCCGCACCGGCCGGCAGGCCCTCGACGCCCTGAACCGGCTGTTCGCCGGTCGGCTCTGCGGAGCGCGACGCGTCGACCTCGTTGAGGAAGTCCGCGCGGAAGACCGACGTCGTCTCGGCCGCGGTTTCCCCGTAACCCGGGTCCCTGTTCTCGCTCACCGTTTCTCTCCTCCTCGAACCTGATTATCCATGCAAGCAGGTGCTGTATTCGGCGACACGACCGGCGCGATCACATCGCCAGGAAAAGATCCCGGCGTCGATTCCCCGACGTATCCGCTTGGCTTTGACCGTACCCTGCCGGGGCGTGCCCGTGCAGGGAGAACTGTGAAGGCTGAGTCAGCCCCCGATAACTCCTTGGTAACCCGCTGCATCCAGCAGTTCACCGAGGGCGGAATCGAGGGTTGCCTCGTCGTCGAACGCGAGCTCGAACAGCCAACCCTCGTTGTAGGGATCTTCGTTGAGCGTCTCCGGCGTCTGGACCAGATCCTCGTTCACCGCAACGACTTTGCCGGTGAGCGGAGCGTAGATGTCGGACACGCTCTTGGTCGACTCGACCTCGGCGATGCTGTCGCCGACGGTCACGTCTTTGTCGACATCGGGCAGCTGGACGAACACGACGTCACCCAGCTGTGACTGGGCGTAATCGGTGATGCCGACACGGACCGCCGTGGGGCTGGTCCGCCGCACCCATTCGTGCTCTTCGGTGTAGCGCAGTTCCTCAGGGGTCCGGGTCACTGGACGTCCTTTCATCGTCGACGTTGCACGCAACAGTATCGACTAGCTCCCCCGGTGCGGCACAGGCGGTATCGATCGCGCGACCGCGACCGCGAGCCCCGCGTAGAGCAGCCCGGTCCAGACGTAGAGTGCCGTGCCCCAGATCAGCAGGGCCCAGCCGAAGGCCCACCCGAAACTCGCCCCCGCCCAGTCCATCTCCCCGGTCAATATCCACGGCAGCGCCGACATCAGCGCGAAAGTGGCCGCTTTGCCCAGGTAGATCACTTCCGGCGCGGGTAGTTCGCGCCGCTTGTACACCGAAAGGGTCGCGGTGAGTACCAGATCGCGTGCGATCAAGATCACTGCCAGCCACCACGGCAGCAGACCGCGCACGACGAAGGCCACCAGGGTCGTCACCAGATAGAGCCGATCGACGAGCGGGTCGAGCAGCGCTCCCAGACGCGAGGACTGATCGAGCAATCGGGCGAGTTTGCCGTCGAGGAAATCGGTGAAGCCGCTGGCGATCAGCAAGGCGAAGGCCCAGCCGTCGGCGTGGCGGACCAGCAGGAGCCAGAGGAAGACGGGGATGCCGATCAACCGCACCACGCTCAGCGCGTTGGGCACGGTCAGGATGCGGTCGCTGAACACGCCACCGGTTTCGGTGTCGTGCGTGCCCGGCGTTCCTGATTCGGTTGCCACGCCCCTGCTTACCGCACCGACCCCGTCCGGCGCCATCCGGCCACGCCGAAACGCCGTCAACTCCGCTGTGTACCGAGCGCCACGCTGCCCGGCGCGCGGCAACCGGCTAACCTCGGCAATCGTGTCCGACAGTGGTATTGATCTGCGTTCCTACGTCTCCGCCGAGGACGCCCGCGAGCGTGGCCGGGCTGCCCGGCGGCGGGTGCCTGTCACCGAGCGTGACCGTGCCGCGGCGAGCCCCGATCGGCCGACGGTGCGCGAATTCATCGACATCAGCAACCGTGGCCGGATCGAACGTCTGATCCCGTTGCGGATCGGGCGGATGATCGCCTCGCCGTTCACCTTCTTTCGCGGCGCCGCGGGCCTGATGGCCGCCGACCTCGCCGCCGGACCGGACAGTGGTCTGGCCGCCCAGATCTGTGGTGACGCCCACGCCGCCAACTTCGGCCTCTACGGCACCCAACGTGGCGAGATCGTGATGGATATCAATGATTTCGACGAGACGGTCATGGGCCCGTGGGAGTGGGATCTGGAGCGTCTGGCGGCAAGCCTCGTGCTGGCGGGACGCGAGAGCGGCGTCGACGAGGACGATTGCCTGCGCGCGGCACGCGATGCCGCCCGTTCCTACCGTCATACCGTCGGCGAATTGGCCGACATGCCGTTCATGCAGTCCTGGACGGCGTTGCCCGACGAGTCGATCCTCACCAGCGCCAAAGCCGAAGATCTGCTCGACGACTTCAAGAAGGCCGCGAAGAAGGCGCGCAAGAACACCAGCGCCAAGGTGGTGGCGAAGTGGACCGAGCACCTCGACGACCACGAGACCGACATCCGCAAGCACCGCTTCGTCAGCGATCCACCCGTGCTGACCGCGGTCGACACGCCGGTGTCGGAAGCCGTGATCGACGGCCTGCAACGCTACGCGAGCACCATCCGGGAATCCCGGCGCAACCTGCTGGCCAGGTTCGCGGTCTCCGATGTCGCGTTCCGCATCGTCGGCACCGGCAGCGTCGGCCTGCACAGCTATGTGGCGCTGTTGCACGGCAACGACGGCGAGGCGGTGGTGTTGCAGGTCAAGCAGGCGCGCCCATCCGCCCTCGCGCCGTTCCTGCCGCCCACCGAGCCCCGGCACGAGGGTGAACGGATCGTGGTCGGCGCGCGGACCGTGCAGTCCGAGACCGACATCCTGCTCGGTTGGACGACCGTCGAACTCGACGAGTCGCTGCCCTTCATCGTGCGTCAGTTCCGCAATCTCAAGGGCAGCATCGACCCGGCGGAACTGTCCGCCGACGATCTCGACGACTACGGCCGCCTCGCCGGCGCCCTGCTGGCCCGCGCGCACGCTCGCTCCCTCGACCCGCGCGCGCTGGCGGGGTATCTGGAAACCGACGATGACGACGAGCGGTTCGAGGACTCGGTGGCCCGCTTCGCGGTGCGCTACGCCGACCGCACCGAGGCCGATCACGCCGACCTCGTCGCCGCCGTGGACGCGGGCACGGTCGCCGCCGAACAGGATTGATCGAGCTACGATGTACGCCAACGGTTCTCGGCACAACGAAGGGCGGTCTCCATGCTCGTGCGCGTGCAGAATGCGGCAGGCAGCGATGCCGAGGCGGCGCTGATCGACTGGTTGCGCACGTGGAAGGACCCGGCGAGCCCGCACGGCGTCGCCACGATCAACTGCAGCCTGTTCCACCAGGATCGGCTGCATCAGTTCGACGCGGTGGTCTGGACTCCGACCAGTTGCGTGATCATCGAGGCGGAGACGTTCACCGCCCCGCAGGACGGCGTGCTCGAGATCCCGCTCAACGGTCCGTGGATGGTCTCCGGCGAACTCGCCCAGTTCGCGGGCGCGGAGAAATCGACGCCGCTGGAGCGTTCGCGTGATCACACCTTCGCCCTGCAGGACTATCTCGCCGCGCGCGGGCTCGGCCAGCGCGCGGTGCACGGTCTCGGCCTGATCGTGCCGATGCCCGGCGCCCAGATCGACGTGCACCAGGGCTGGAGCGACCCGAGCTTCGATGTGATCGTCACCGACGACCCGCAACGGCTCGAGATGTATTTCGAATTGCTGGCCGAGAAGGAACACAACCTCTGGACGGCCAACGACGTCGCCATCGCGTTCCGTGGCCTCGGCATCCTGCCGTTCCTGCCCGCGCCACAGGATCTGCTCAACGAGGGCTTCCTCGGCCCGATCGACGTGACGCTGTGGCACGGCGGGCCCACCCAGGCTGCCGCGGAGTCCTATGCCGAGCAACAGGCCGAGCTCGAACGCCAGGCGCAGTCCCGGGGCATGGTCGCGCCGTGGTACAGCCCGTGGAAGCTGTATCCGCGGGTCGGCGGCGATCTCGATTTCGGCCGGGCGTTCCTGCGGATCACCCTCGCTCTCGGCATGATCGTAGCCATCGTGTGGGTGCTGTGGTTCCTGGTCACGGCGGTGCTCACCTACGGTCCGGCCTGAGCGGCGCCGGACGGCGGCTATCGTCGCGTTCGTGATCGACCGTGTCGGTAGTACCTGCGCTGTGCGGGTGGCAGCGATCGGCGCCGGTGCCGCGCTGACCGCGTCGCTGCCGTTGACGTTCCCCGCGGACGGCGGCCCGACCGAACTGGACTCGGTGGTGCCGGACAACACCGTCTCCGCCGGCCTCGCGCAGGTGCTCGTCACGCCGAGTAACGCGCCGGTGGTCGTGGCGCTGCTCCTGGTCGCGTGTGCCTTTTTCGCACTGCACCGGCAGTGGTGGCGGACCGTGACCATGCTGGTGGTTCCCGAGGTCGCGTTGGTGGTCAACACCTGGTTGCTGAAACCACTGTGGGATCGGCAGCTGGACGACCATCTCGCCTACCCGAGCGGGCACACCGTCCACATGGTCGCTGTCGCAACAACTTTCGCGTGCCTGGTGACCGACCTGCGGACACGGATCACGGTCGCGACGCTCACCGTGCTCGCCCTGATCGCGATCACCCCCGCGATGGCCGAGCTGGGCTACCACCACCCCACCGATGTCCTCGGTGGGGCGGCGGCGGCCGCCTCGATGGCGATCGGCCTGTGCTGGATCTCCGATGCCCTACACGCCCGGCGCGCCGCCTAGCGACGATCGAAAACGCTGGCGTCGTGCAGCATTTCGGCGCGCAGCATCGTCTCGGGCACACCCATCGCCTCCACCAGGGTCAGCGCGTCCGGACGCAGGCGGTCGACGAGTTCGTTCACCCCGCGCCGCACCGCCTTGGCCCGCTCCACCGACATGAACCGGTGCATGATGTACCAGGCCAGGTTCTCCTCCAGCGAGGCGTAAACGAAGAGGTCACAGACGGTTTCGGCCAGCGCCTTGGCATCCGGGTCCTCGATGGTGGCGATGCCGTCGACGAATTCCTCGAGCACGAGCCGGTCGATGTGCGCGGCGCCGGCGGCCAGGATGTGGTCCTGGGCATTGTTGAACGCCTCGAACGGGCCGGTGTCGGCGGCGCGGGCGCGCAGCCGGTGCGCGGCGGTGCGCAGCAGGTAGTCCTCGCGGTCGGCGAACAGCTGTAGCTGGACGTCGCGTTTGGACAGGTCGCCTTCGTCGACGGACTCGTCGTTGCGGTCGCGCAGGGTCTGGATCAGCTGCCGCACGCCCGAGCGTTTGCGCACCACGTCACCGGCCATGGTGGCGGCGAAGCGCACCCAGCCGAGTGCGTCGAGGTCGCGGACCTCGTCGGAGTAGGCGGTGAGCAGCTCCTTCGCCACGAGCTGGGTCAAGACGACGTTGTCACCTTCGAAGGTGGTGAACACATCGGTATCGGCTTTCAGCGTCACCAGGCGGTTCTCGGTGAGATAGCCGGCGCCGCCGCAGGCTTCGCGGCATTCCTGAATCGCCCGTGTGGCATGGCGGGTCTGAGCCACCTTCAGACCGGCGGCACGCTTCTCCAGCGCCCGCTGTGAGCTCGGTTCGGTGTTTTCCCCGCGCTGGATCTCGTCCATCCGGCGCACGAGGTCGTTCTGGGCGAAGGCCAGCGCGAACGACTTCGCGACCAGCGGCAGCAGCCTGCGCTGATGGCTGCGGTAGTCCAGCAGCAGGGTCTCCTCACCGGTATCGGGGTCGGCGAACTGCCGGCGTGCCAACGCATAGCGGACGGCGATACTCAGTGCCACCCGCGCGCCCGCCGCGGCCGCGCCACCCACACTGACCCGGCCACGCACCAGCGTGCCGAGGGTGGTGAAGAAACGGCGGCTCGGGTTCTCGATCTCCGAGCTGTAGGTGCCGTCCGCGGACACATCGGCGTAGCGATTGAGCAGGTTCTCGCGGGGGATCCGCACCTGGTCGAAGACGATCCGGCCGTTGTCGACGCCGGGCAGGCCGCCCTTGATACCGTCGTCGTAGGTGGTCACGCCGGGCAGGTCCGCGCCGAGGTCGTCACGGATCGGCACCAGCAGGCAGTGCACCCCTTTGCTCTCGCCGCCGACGATCAGCTGAGCGAACACCGCGGCCATCCGCGCGTGCACCGCGGCACCACCGATGTAGTCCTTACGCGCCGACGGGGTCGGGGTGTTGACGACGAATTCCTGGGTGGCCGGGTCATAGGTGGCCGTGGTCTCCAGATCGGCGACATCGCTGCCATGGCCCGACTCGGTCATCGCGAAACAGCCGAGCAGATCGAGCGAGATCAGGCGCTTGATGAAGTCACGGTGACGTTCGGTGCCCAGGTTCTCCACCGCGCCACCGAACAGTCCCCACTGCACGCCGGATTTCACCCACAGCGACAGGTCGGTGTAGGCGAGCATCTCCAGCCCGACGACCGCGCCGCCGGGATCACCGGTGCCGCCGTTCTCGGGCCGGAACCCGCGCTCGGGGTAGCCCATGGTCGCGATGACCCGCATCTGGTCGAGCACGCGAGCTCTCGCCGCGTGGATGTCGAGTTCGGGATCGTCGGTGAATTCCGCACCGGCGAGCTGGGTGCGCGCCTGCTCCCTGACCGTGCGCCACGGTCCGTCCAGCGCTGCGCGGAGATGTTCTGCCGTCGTCGATGTGCCGGTAGCCATGGCTTCGACATTAGCCCGCACACGATGGGTCACCCAGGCCCGAAACTCGGATCGGGTGAAAGTCTTGCCAACGGATTGAACACGCGTTTAACATATTGAACATGCGTTCAGCCGATCTCACCACCGCCGCCAGGATTCGTGATGCCGCGATCGAATTGTTCGGTGAGCAGGGCTTCGGCGTCGGCGTACGGGCCATCGCCGCCGCAGCCGGGGTGTCACCCGGGCTGGTGAACCATCACTTCGGCTCCAAGGACGGTCTGCGCGCGGTCTGCGACGATCGTGTGCTCGAGATCATCCGCGACGAGAAGCTGCGCGCGATCCAGGCACCCGGTCCCGCGGGGATCTTGAACGCGATGGCCGAGATCGAGATGTACGCACCCCTGGTGGCCTACATGCTGCGCAGCTTCCAGGCAGGCGGCCCGCTGTCGGAGTCATTGCTCGAACACATGATCTCCGACGCGGAGCAGTACATGCAGACCGCCGTCGACGAGGGCAAGGCCAAGCCGAGTCGCGACCACGCGGCCCGCGCTCGCTACATCGTGCTCTGCCATGTCGGCGCGATGAACCTCTACCTCCAGATGCGCATGCAGCGCGAAGGAAAACTCGATTACCGCAAGGCGATTCGTGAGCTGTCCGACGAGATCACCTTCCCGGCGCTCGAGCTCTACACCCAAGGATTACTCACCGATTCCACCATGCTCGACACCCTTTTCGAGGAGTAGACGATGCCCTCCCCCACCACCGACCGGGTCATCGATGTCGCGGGCCTGCGAAAGACGTTCGGCCGCTTCACCGCGCTCGACGGACTCGACCTCCACGTCAGCACCGGCGAAATCCACGGTTTCCTCGGCCCCAACGGCGCAGGCAAGTCCACCACCATCCGAATCCTGCTCGGAGTACTGCGCGCGACCGGTGGCGAAGCCGCGGTCTTCGGCCGAGACCCCTGGACCGATGCCGTCGACCTGCATCGCCGGATCGCCTATGTCCCCGGCGATGTCACGCTGTGGCCGTCACTGTCGGGCGGTGAGACGATCGACCTGCTCGCCCGCATGCGCGGCGGGCTGGACGAGTCACGCCGCGGCGAGCTGATCGAACGCTTCGAACTCGACCCCACCAAGAAGGCGCGCACCTATTCCAAGGGCAACCGGCAGAAAGTCGCACTGGTGTCGGCCTTTTCGGCGAACGCGGATCTGCTGATCCTCGACGAGCCCACCTCGGGTCTGGACCCGCTGATGGAGCAGGTCTTCCAGGACTGCGTGCGCGATGCCGCCGCCCGTGGCGCGACGGTGCTGCTGTCGAGCCACATCCTGTCCGAGGTCGAGCACCTGTGCGACCGGGTCACCATCATCCGCGCCGGGCGTACCGTCGAATCCGGTTCGCTCAACGACCTGCGCCATCTGAGCCGCACTGCCATCACCGCCGACCTGATCGGCGATCCCGGCGATCTGAGCACGATGCCCGGGGTCGGCGATGTCGAACGAGACGGTTCGACCCTGCGCTGCCAGGTCGACGCCGACCACCTCGGCGCACTGATCCGGGTACTCGGCGACGCGGGGGTCCGCAGCCTGACCAGCGCACCACCGACGCTAGAGGATCTGTTCCTTCGCCACTACCACGTCGACGACGCCGAGACCGCGGAGAAGGTGCGGGCATGACTGCGACAGCCGCTCTCCCCCGTTTCGCCGGAACTGCCCGCACCGCAGGCGAATTCGCTGGCACCGGCCAGATGCTGCGCCTGTATCTGCGCCGCGACCGGGTGGTCGCGCCGCTGTGGTCGCTGCTGATCGGGCTGATGCCCGCGCTGCAGATCGTGTCGATCAAGGACATCTACACCACCGGAGAACAACTCGACCACTTCGCGGCGACCACGGCGGCCAGCCCCGCGCTGATCGCCATGTACGGACCCGTTTTCAGCTCGGCACTCGGTTCCATCGGCACCTGGAAGGCCGGGGCGATGTACGCGATGATCGCGATCGCCGCGGTACTCACGGTCATCCGCCACACCAGGGTCGAGGAGGAGACCGGGCGCGCGGAACTGGTCGGCGCCACCAGCATCGGCCGCTTCGCCGGCCTCACCGGAGCACTCCTGCTCACCTACGGTGCTTCGGCGGTTGCCGGAATCGTCTGTGCCGCTTCACTGATGGCCACCGATCTGCCTGCCGGAGGGTCGGTCGCCTTCGGCGCCGCACTCGCCGGCTCCGGTGTGGTCTGGGGTGCGGTGGCAGCCGTCGCCGCGCAGGTCAGCACCGGCGCGCGGCTTGCCCGTGGCATCGCGCTGGGCGCACTGGGCGCGGCGTTCGCGGTACGTGCGGTCGGCGATGCGGGAAACGGTGTGCTGTCCTGGTTTTCGCCGCTGGGGTGGTGCCTGCAGATCCGCCCGTTCGCCGACGAACGCTGGTGGGTGCTCGTACCGATGGCCGCCCTCGCCACCGGCGCGACGCTGCTCGCCTATCGGTTGCTGCGGACACGTGATATCGGCGCGGGATTGCTGGCCGACCGACCCGGACCGGCCGTCGCGGGCACCGCGCTGTCGGGTCCGGCGGGTCTGGCCTGGCGGCTGCAGCGAGGTTCGCTGCTCGCCTGGACGACCGGTTTCGCCCTCTACGGTCTGCTCATCGGCGGTGCGGTCAACAGCATCGGCGGCATGCTCGACGACAGCGGCACCCTGCAGGACGTGGTCACCTCGATGGGCGGGTCGGCCGATCTGGAGAAGTCGTTCATCGCCTACGCCGTCACCATGCTGGCCGCCGCGGCCGCCGCCTACTCCGTGTCGGCGCTGCTGCGATTGCACGAGGAGGAGAACTCCGGGCGCGCGGAGACGGTCCTGGCCGCCGCGGTGAGCCGCGTGCGCTACGCGTCGAGCCACCTGCTGTTCGCGATCGGCGGACCCGCCGTGGCACTGCTGACCGCGGGCCTGGCGATCGGCATTGTCTGGGGCGCGACAGACGGCGACCTCCCCGGCAAGGTCGGCGAGTCCTTGGGCGCGGTCGCGGTACAACTGCCCGCGGTCTGGGTGGTCACCGCCATCGCGATGCTGTTGTTCGGCGCACTGCCCAAGCACGCGGCACTCGCGTGGGGCGTGCTGAGCGCGATGATCGTGATCTTCGTGCTGGGCTCGCTGGGCAGCTTCTCGCAGTGGATCCTCGATCTGGTGCCCTTCGTCCACCCGCCGAAGCTGCCGGGTGCGGCGTTCGACATGGTGCCGATCGGCTACCTGCTCGCCCTCGCGGGGGCGGGGATCGCGGTGGGGCTCATGGCCTTCCGCCGGCGCGACCTGCGCTGACCGGGAGCGCGCGCTCCGCGTAGCCGAGCCGGGGTGGTGAGTCGACTCGCCACCCCGGTTTCAGTACGCGCCGTCGCCGCGGGTGACCGCTCCGATGGTGCGCGCGATCAACGCCAGATCCAGCACCATCGACCAGTTCTCGACATAGGACAGGTCGAGGCGCACCGAGTCCTCCGGCGACAGATCCGACCGTCCGCTGACCTGCCACAACCCGGTGACGCCCGGCTTCACCAGCAGCCGCCGCCGCATTTCCCCGTCGTAGCTGTCGACCTCACGTTGCACCTGCGGCCGTGGCCCGACGACGCTCATGTCGCCGCGCAGCACATTGAAGAACTGGGGCAGCTCGTCGAGGCTGTACTTGCGCAGGAAGCGGCCGACGGCGGTGACCCGCGGATCGTCTTTGACCTTGAAGAACAACGGATTTCCACCGTGGCGCTCGATGAGCGCCTCCACTGCGTGGTCGGCGTCGACGAGCATGCTGCGGAACTTGATCATCCGGAACGGAATACCGTCGCGCCCGATCCGCTCCGACAGGTAGAACACCGGCCCCGCACTCGTCATCTTCACGGCGATCGCGATGGCGGCCAGCATCGGCGCGACGAGCACCAGCACGGTCGCGGCGAAACACACATCGAACAGCGCTTTGCGGCTCGACTTCGCCCGTCCGTAGCGCGGCGGGTCGATGTGCAGCATCGGCATCCCCGCGACGAGGCGATTGGTCAGCCGCGCCCCCGCGATGTCGGCGATGCCGGGCGCGACGATCAGATCGACGCCGAGAGGATCCAATGCCCATGCCATCCGCCGCAACTCGGCGGGTCCGAGATGATCGGTCGCGGCCACGGCCACCGAGTCGGCGCCACTGCGGCGCACCGCCTCCAGCACCGAGCGATCGTCGCCGAGCACCGACGGCCCGTCGGACGTATCGAACTGCGCGCCCACCGATCCCGCGGGCACGCAGACACCGACCACGCGATAGCCGGAGCCGGGATCGCCGGTGAACGCCGACGCCATCGCCTGCGCGGCCTCCGGCGAACCCACGACCAGCACCGCGATGTGGCACCGCCCTTGCGCGCGCCACCGCCGCAACCGCCATCGCCACGCCAATCGCCCCACGACCAGCGCGAACAGCCCGGCGGGCAACGCGATGGCGAGATAGCCGCGCGCGACCTCCACCCGGAACAGCAGCGCGAGGATCGCGAGCACACCGAACAGCCGCAGGGTCGCCGACACCAGCCTGCGGAACTCCTCGGTCCCGGTGCCGACCACCTGCGGGGTGCGGCTGCCGTAGCCGTGCAGCAACGCCAGCCACCCGGCGGCCAACGCCAGCGACACCACGGAGTAGCCGACCTCGTAGGGCAGCGGCCAGGCCAGCGGCGGCGCGGCGGGACCGCCGAAGCGAATGACCTGTGCCGCCGCGACCGCACCGAACACCGCGATCACATCGGTCACCGCCAACCGCTGGACCAGTGCGCTCTGCCAACTCTCGCGTTGGGTGCGGCGCAGCACCTGGACACCGTTGACAACATCGACGTCGCCACTTCCGGTGAGCTCGTAGCTCATGAACCCACACCTCCCCTTCGGGCGACGAATCGTTTCCCGATCCCCGTCGACCGGAATGCGGCCGTTGCGGCCGTCCTACTTCCCGTCGATTCGATACCCGCCTGCTGATTGTTACAGACCACCAGCAGGGGTTCTTTCCGAAGACTCACCGCCACAAGGGATTCCAGTAGTTAGCCACTTCACAGCGCAATCGGACAGCTATCACCGAACCGCTATTGCCTTTCGATATGAATGCAGGACAATCACTTTCACAAGTGATCGCCATCACAAACAGAGGAGGAATGGTCGTCCTCGCCGACAGTTAGCCGGTGCCGGATCGGCCTGGTATAACTCCGAAAATTACCATGAATCTGTTTCCGCCCGAATGTTTCGGGGCACTCTTCTGCCCGCCGCGCTGTAACGTCTGTGCCCACTGATCCGACTTCCGCCATGACCGGCATGAGCCGCGACAGCTCGGGTGAACAGGTATGAAGGTGGGGGCTCCACGTGCAATGTCGACTCTGTGACTCCGAACAGCTCACGAGCGTGCTCGACCTGGGCGCCACCCCACCGTGCGAGAGCTTTCTGTCCGCCGCCGAACTCGACCTGCCCGAATCGACGTATCCGCTGCACCTGCGGTTGTGCGAGGACTGCCTGCTGTTACAGATCCCGGCGCTGATCACCCCCGAGGACACCTTCACCGAGTACGCGTACTTCTCCTCGTTCTCCGACAGCTGGGTCCGCCACGCCGAGCAGTTCGTCACCGCGACCGCCGAACGACTCGGCCTCGGCGGCGATTCGTTCGTCGTCGAGGTGGCGAGCAACGACGGCTACCTGCTGCGACACGCGGTCGCGCGCGGCATCCGCTGTCTGGGCATCGAGCCCTCGGTCAATGTCGGACGCGCGGCCCGCGCGGTCGGCGTGCCGACGGACACCGCGTTCCTGGAGCAGGATTCGGCCGCACGGATCCGCGCCGAGCACGGACCGGCCGACCTGGTGGTCGCCAACAACGT
Organism: Nocardia sp. NPDC056541; assembly: GCF_042794235.1. Taxonomy (NCBI): domain Bacteria; kingdom Bacillati; phylum Actinomycetota; class Actinomycetes; order Mycobacteriales; family Nocardiaceae; genus Nocardia; species Nocardia sp. NPDC056541. Next base: position 221,015 of record NZ_JBHTUD010000009.1, on the reverse strand, counting down.
CTACGCCCACGTGCCCGACCTGCGCGGATTCACCCACGCGCTGCGTACCCTGCTCAGCGACGACGGCTGGTGCAGCATCGAAGTGCACCACGCGCTGAACCTGGTCCAGCTCGGCCAGTTCGACACCATCTACCATGAGCACTTCCAGTACTACACCGTCCATTCGGCGCAGCGCGCGCTGGCGATCGCCGGCCTGACCGTCGTCGATGTGGAACTGCTGGACACCCACGGTGGCTCGATCCGGCTGTGGGCACGCCCCGACGCGGTCGCCGAACCCACCGCCCGGGTCGCCGAGGTCCTCGACCTCGAGCGTGCGGCGGGGCTGCACGAACCCGCCGGCTACGCCGCGCTGGGTGCCCGTGCCGAATCGGTTCGCCACGAGCTGCTGCGTTTCCTGCTCGACTGCCGCGCTGCGGGTAAGCGGGTGGTCGGCTACGGCGCGCCGGGCAAGGGCAACACGCTGCTCAACTACTGCGGCATCCGGCCCGACCTGCTCGAGTACACCGTGGACCGCAACCCCTACAAGCACGGCCGCTACACCCCCGGCACCCGGATTCCGATCCATCCGCCGGAACGCATCGACGCGGACAAGCCCGATGTGGTGCTGGTCCTGCCGTGGAATCTCGAAACCGAGATCACCGCTCAACTCAGCCACGTCGGCGAATGGGGTGGCGAACTGATCTACCCCCTGCCGGTGCTGCATCGCGCCGCCACGGCGGGCGAACCGGTCGCGGCCGGCGCACTCTCCGAATGAAGGTGAACGAACCGATGAAGGTCGTATTGTTCTGTGGCGGATACGGCATGCGCATGCGCGGCGGATCCGACGACGTCGTCCCCAAGCCGATGCAGCTGGTCGGGCCGCGCCCGTTGCTGTGGCACGTGATGCGCTATTACGCGCACTACGGACACACAGAGTTCGTGCTGTGTCTCGGTTACGGCGCCGAGCACATCAAGAACTTCTTTCTCACCTACCAGGAGTCGGCGTCCAACGACTTCGTGATCCGCAACGGTGAAGTGGAGCTGCTGGGCAGCGACATCAGCGACTGGACGATCACCTTCGTCGACACCGGCGTCGAATCCGCGATCGGGGAGCGACTGCGCCGCGTGCGCGAGCACCTCGACGGCGACGAATACTTCCTGGCCAACTACGCCGACGTCCTCACCGACGCACCGCTGGACACCATGATCGAGCGTTTCCATGCCTCGGGTGCGGCCGCATCGATGATGGTGGTGCCGCCGCAATCCTCGTTCCACTGTGTGGACATCTCGCCGACCGGTGAGGTGAAGGACATCGTGCCGGTGGCGCAGATGCCGCTGTGGGAGAACGGCGGATATTTCGTGCTCAGCCAGGAGATCTTCGATCTGCTGCCCCCTGGCGGCGATCTGGTGGCCGACGCGTGCGGCGCGCTCGCCGGGCAGGGCAGGCTCTTCGGGTATCAGCACATGGGTTTCTGGAAACCGGCCGACACCTTCAAGGAACGCGCCGAACTCGACGACGCCTACCGCAACGGCACCCGGCCGTGGATGGTGTGGGACCGGCCGTGATCGGGCTGTTCACCACCCCGCCGCGCCGGATCGCGGTGCTCGGCGCGCACTGCGACGACATCGCGATCGGGATGGGGGCAACGCTTCTCGCGCTCACCGGCGCCGATCCCGAGGTCGAGGTACGCGCGCTCGTCCTCTCCGGTGGCGGCACCGCACGTGAGGACGAGGAGCGGGCGGCACTCACCGCGTTCTGCTCGGGCAACAAGCCGGAACTGCACGTCCTCGATGTGCCCGACGGCCGCGCGCCCGCGCACTGGGATCGGATCAAGGACGCACTGGCGGTCTTTCGTCGTGGCGGTGAACCCGAGGTGGTGTTCGCGCCGCATCGTGGCGATGCCCACCAGGACCACCGGCTGCTCGCCGAACTGGTGCCCACCGAGTTCCGTAATCACCTGACCCTGGGTTACGAAATCCTCAAATGGGAGACCGATACTCCGACTCCCACCCTCTACCACCCACTGAGTCACGCACTCGTACAGCAGAAGTCGCGTCTGCTGCACGAACACTATCCGTCGCAGACGGGCCGCGACTGGTTCGACGAACAGGCCTTCCTCGGGCTGGCCCGGATGCGTGGCGTGCAGTGCCACGCACCGTATGCCGAGGCGTTCGTGCTCGACAAAGCGATCATCAGATGGGAACAGACGTGAACATGCGGGTACTGGTCACCGGGCACCAGGGCTACCTCGGCACCGTGATGGTGCCGGTGCTGCGGGCGGCGGGCCACCAGGTCACCGGCCTGGACATCGGCTACTTCGCCGACTGCCTGCTCGGCGAATTCGCCGGTGACCCCGACGGTTCGGCAGTGGACCTGCGCGAGGTGACCGTCGAGCAGCTGCGCGGTTTCGACGCGGTGATCCACCTCGCGGCGTTGTCGAACGATCCCCTGGGCGCCCTGGCGCCGGAGATCACCTACGACATCAACCATCACGCGTCGGTGCGACTGGCCCGCCTCGCCAAGGAGGCCGGGGTGTCGCGGTTCCTCTACGCGTCTACCTGCTCGGTCTACGGCGCCGCCGGAGCCGACCTCGTCACCGAGGACGCCCCGCTGCGCCCGATCACCCCCTACGCCGAGAGCAAAGTCCGCGTCGAAGACGATGTGGCCGCGCTGGCCGACGACAACTTCGTTCCGGTATTCCTGCGCAACGCCACCGCTTTCGGCTTCTCGCCGCGGTTGCGGGCCGACATCGTGCTCAACAATCTGGTCGGCTACGCGGTACTCACCGGCGAGGTGAAGGTGCTCTCCGACGGCACCCCGTGGCGGCCCCTGGTGCACGCCGCCGACATCGCCGCCGCGTTCGCCACCTGCCTCACCGCACCCGCCGCCGACATCTCGTGCCGGGCGTTCAACATCGGCACCGAGGTCAACAACCTCACCGTCGCCGAGATCGCTGCCTCGGTGGTCGACGCGGTCCCCGGATCCCGGCTGCTGATCACCGGCGAGAACGGCGCCGACCCACGGTCCTACCGGGTCGACTTCTCCTACGCGCGTGCGGTTCTCGGCTTCGAGGCCCAGTGGACGGTCCCTGCGGGCGCGGCCGAGCTCTACACCGAGTACACCGCGCGCGGACTCACCGCCGACGCGTTCTTCCGCCGGTACACCCGGCTGCCGCACCTGCAGGGCCTGTGCGACTCCGGGGTGCTCGACGCACAGCTGCGCCGGATCAGTGCGCCGGCGTCAGCGTAGCCAGCAGCGCGGCCCAGGTCCCGGCCCGCGCGTCACGTGCGGAGACCGGGCCGACGGGCAACGGCCATGCGATGGCCAGTTCGGGGTCGTCATAGGCGACCCCGAGGTCCTCGGCGGGATCGTGCGGACGGTCGATGCGGTAGCAGACGTCGGCGATCTCGGTGAGCGCTTGGAACCCGTGCAGGAAACCCGGCGGCACATAGAGGTGATGGAACTGCTCGTCGTCGAGCCGAAACGCTTGGCGCGCACCGAAAGTCGGCGAACCGGGACGAATGTCGACGAGCACGTCGTGCACGGCGCCGTGCGCGCACCGCACCAGCTTGGCCTCACCGCGCCCGCCGCGCCCGTGCATGCCACGGATCACCCCGCGCACCGACCGCGACTGCGAATCCTGCACGAAGGCCGCCGCCGCACCCGGTACCCCGAGATGGGCGTCGAACTCGCCCGCGTCGAAGGTACGGGTGAACAACCCCCGCTCGTCCCGGAACGGTTCGGGAACGAGTACCACTACGTCGGCCAATTCGGTCCGCTCGATACGCACGAGGCCATACTCCCATGACCCACCGATGCCGCGGCTGCGCGAAGACCGCGCTCGTTCCCGTCCTCGATCTCGGCGCGGTCCCGGCGGCGGATCACTTTCCGCCACGTGACGCTCCGGTCGCCGCCACCGAATCCGGCCACCCCCTGCGGGTGGACCAATGCGCGGCATGCGGGCTGGCTCAGCTGGCCGACGACGACACTGTCACCGCGGAGCCCCGCGGTATCGAGCCGCTGGCCCTGCGCGACCAGGCCGCCGAGGCGGTGCGTCTGGTGCACGCCGCCGGGCTGCTGCGCGGATCGACGGTCACCGAATTCGGTAGCCCGCACGGCGGCACCTGGCTGCCCCTGCTCGCCGAGCACGGCTTCACCGAGAACACCGGGGAACCGGCCGATGTGGTGCTCGACTGCTTCGGGATCATGCACGAACCCGATCAGCGCGCGGCCTTTGCGGCACGGGCCGCGGCGACAGCGCCCGACGGGGTGCTGCTCGTTCAATACCACTCACTGGCCACCATCGTCACGCAGGGACAATGGAACGCGTTGCGGCACGGGCACTTCGCGTACTACTCACTGTCCGCTCTGCGCACCTTGTTGCGGGCGGCGGGGATGAGCGTGGTCACCGCGTGGGAGTTCGACCTCTACGGCGGCACGGTGCTCCTGGCCGTTCGCCACGGCGATCACACCCCCGACGCCACCATCGACAGCCTTCTCGTCGCCGAAGCCGACGCGCTGAGCGCGGCCGCCGAGTTGCAGCAGACGGTCGACCGTCACGTCCGCGCCCTGCGCGGTTGGCTGGACGCCGGTGCCACGCAGGGCCGTCGGGTCTATGCCTACGGCGCCGCGTCGCGCGCGGTGGCGCTGCTGAGCATGGCGGGCGCGCACCGCGGCCTGCTCGCCGGTGTCGCCGACGCCGCTCCGGGAAAGCAGGGCTGCCGGATGCCCGGCACCGATGTGCCCATCATCTCCCCCGCCGAACTGGTCGCCGCCGAGCCCGACGTCGTGCTGCTGACGCTGCCGGACCTGCTCGCCGAGGTGAGCGCCGCACTGCCCGAACTCGACGGGCGGTGGATGATCGACGATCCGGCGGGCCCACGCAACCGAGACAGGCATGGCAAGACTGTGGGATAGCCGACCTTATGTCGATCGGCGCATGATCGCAGGACGTGGGATACTCGGAAATGCCCAGCGCCGCACCATGATCGAGTTCGGGTCACCGCTGGACCGCCGCAGTGTCGCGGTGGCCGGTGCCCGGGTCGCAAGGGGAAATGCGGCGCCGAACGCAGCGTTCGACGGGCGAGTGTCCAGGGGAAGAATTCTGATGAGGGGAACCACCGTGCTCGCACCACGCGCGCTCCGGATCGCGGCGATGGTATCGGCCATCGCTGTCGGTCTCGCCATGGGGTCAGGCGCCGCTGCTGCCGGAATCGACAGCAGCAGTACTGTTCTCGACGGCAAGAACCGCACCGTCGAGGCGATCCAGTCCGACACCCGGATCGACTTCGTCGCACCACTGGACGGCAATCCGCTCACCCGCGAATGGTTCCACAGCGGCGCGGCCTCCTACCTGGTCACCGGCCCCGACGCCGAGACCTGGTCCGGTCGCATCACGCTCGGCTATCAGGTCGGCTACCCCGCCACCCTCGACGGCAGGATCAAGTTCGAGTGGTCCACCCCGAGCCTCGGCCTCGAGGTCGGCGCCGACGGCCCCACCGTGAAGCTCGACGGCCTCATCCCGCGCGCGGGCATCGAACTCGCCGCCGGCTTCGGCCCCGGCATCCAGGAGGTCGAGGTCGCGGGCGGTGATATCGCCGGAGCCGAAGGTGTACTGCGTCTTTCGGGTTTCCACGGCACTGTCACCGGTGTGCTCGGCCAGACCAATGTCCGCCCATTCGTGCGGATCGTCGGCTCGTCCGGCGACACCGTCGTTACCTACGGCAAGACCTTCTCGATCTGATCACGACCCGATGGACCCGGCGAGCGAACTCACTCGCCGGGTCCATCGCTGTCACGGTGCCGTGCCGAGCAGTGCGTCGAGCATCTGCGGCAGCGTGCGGGACCGATCGTGTGCCGCCGCGACACGAGCCCGACCGTCCTCGTGCAAGCGCGACCGCAACCGCGGGTCACCGGTGACCCGCTCGATCGCCGCCCGCAAGGCGACCGGATCAGCGGGGGGAACGCACACCATGACGCGGTCGTCGGCGTAACCACCGTGATCGGTGGCGATCACCGGGACACCCAGGCTCATCGCCTCGAGGACGACGAGCTGACCGGCCTCGGGCAGCACGCTGGCCGAGATCACCGCGTCCCAGCCCCGCAGGGTGGTCATCGCGTCGACCTGACCGAGAAAGGCGACCCGACCGGCGAGGTCGGGCTGTTCGGCGCGCTCGCGGAGCTCGGCCAGATACGTCACGTCGCCGGGCAATGCCCGACCGGCGATTTCGAGTCGCACCTCGGGCAACCCCGCGACGGCCTCCAGCAGAACGTGGTGGCCCTTCCATGAGGTCACCACCCCCAGGATGCCGACCACCGGTGGCGTGCGCTCGATGACGGGCGCGGGTTCGACCGGCCAGGTCACGCCGTTGCACACGACATCGACATCGAAGCCGCGCCGGCGCAGCGGCTCCGCGGCGGTCTCGGAGACCGCGATGGCGTGGCCCACCGCGGCACGACCGGCCCAGGCTGCGCCGTATTGCCGTCGGCTGGCGAGGATGTCGTGGACCAACCAGGCCGCCGAGCGCCGATGCGGACAGGCCAGCGCCAGCGCGGGCAACGCCATGGTCGAATTGACAATGATCCGGGTTCGGCTGTCGCGCAGCGGCTTCCGAAGCCGCCGCGCCGCACCGATCCAGTTCTTCAGCATCACCAGCGCGGCGGTCAACCGGCGCAGGCCCCGTTCACCCGCCAGCCCCAGCCCGGCGATGCCGATGTGCTCGACTGCGGCGGGCAGCCGTTCCCGCAACGGACCATCCGGGCAGGCGACCCGCACCCGGTAGCCACGTTCCAGCGCCAAGTCCACGAGGGCCAGCATCACGTTCTCCGCGCCCGACGCCTGTCCGGTGTGAGCGACGAATACCAGCTCGCGCCCGTGGTCACTGTCCGGCACGGAGCACCTCCGCGCGGGCGCGGACCTGCGCCAGTGCCGGTTTCGCCGAATAGTCGCGACGGAGCATGCCGAAGTTGTCCTCCAGGTTCTGGCGATCGTCGCCCGCGTCGATCAGGGAGTAGACGAAAACAGGGCCGATATTGGGCATCGCCGCCATCGAGTCCAGGCCGCCGCCGAGTATCTCGGCTTGGGTCTGCTCGTCGACCGCGCGTGCTCCGGTACCGGTCGGCGCGCCGAATTCGGTGGGCCACAACCGCTTCGATGTGTCGCCGCGCGCGTCCATGATCGCCCGAATTCGAGTCAGGTTCTGGAAGGCGTTGTCCCGGCTCGGTGACGAGGGCAGTTCCGGATAGGAGTAGGGGTGCACCGCGATGGCGTCGAAGTCGAGAGCCGAGCCCAGCGCGTAGAGGCGCTCGATGAACGTCGACGGCGCGATGTCGCGGCCGTTGTCGGCGGCGGGCGCCAAGCCACCGACCAACACCTGACCACCCGGCTGGCGGGTGCGCACGGCCGTCGCCGCCTGGTGGAGCAGCTGGGCGTACAGACCCACATGGGGCAACGGCGCGAAGAAGCTGGTGACATTGGGCTCGTTCCAGACCTCCCAGTGCTTGATCTGATCGCGGTAGCGCTCGACCGCGTCGGCGACGAATTGGCCGAACAGCGCGGGGTACGGGGCGACCTTGTTTCCGCCGGGCCCCGGATCCTGACGTGCCCACGGCGGTGAGTAGGTGAGGATGGCCAGCACGTGCAGCCCATGGGCGCGCGCCGACCGCACCACCCGATCGGTCATCGACCAGTCCTTGCGGCCACGATCGTGCTCGATGAGCGACCAGTCCAGATCCATCCTGATCCAGGTGGCGCCCGCGTCGACCACGCCCTTCATCTGGCGGTCCAATTCGCCGGTGCTCAGTGTGAGCCACGAGTGCCCGCCCGCGATGCCGAGTCCGGTCTCGTTCACGCGCTCATCGAGCACGGTCGACATCGTCGGTGTCCCGCATCCGAGCAGGGTGAGGGTGAGAGCCACGGTGGTGATCATCCGAGCGAATCGCCACAGTGTCATCAGATTTCGGCCCTCGCACGCTTCGTATCGTCAATCCGTCGGTCCAGCGCACAACGCAGCCGGCGAGGAAAAGGTACAACACACCGGCCACCGTCGAGGTGACAATCCACGGCGGCTCCCACCGCTGCTGAATCATCGTCGCGGGGACGATCACCGCGACGGCGACGGCGCTGACCGACACCACCGAGGTGACCGGGATCAACCGCCCGATCCGCACCGTGGCGACGAGCGCGAGCCACACCCCGATCAGCAGAACGACGTTGGCCATCAGACCGGCGACGGCCGCGCCTTCGAACGACAGCCACGCGATCAGCGGCCACGACAACGCCAGGTCGACCGCCAACGCGAGCAACGCGATCCAGGGAATCAGGTAGTTGCGCCCGGCAGCCATCAGCGCGACCAGGCCCAGATGGGCCAGCGCGCCGAGCAGTCCGCCGATGATCTGGTAGCGACTCGCGTCGACCGCGGACACGAACTTCGCACCGAAGAGCAGGTCGATCACCTGGGTCGCGACCGGCCAGAAGGCGACCAGCGCGGCAAGACCGAGGGCCGTCAGCGCGGCACCCGACTGGCGGAAGTAGCGCCGGAATCCGGTGGGGTCGGCCGGCCATACCGCGATCAGCAGCGTGGTCAACGGGGCGACGACAGCGATCGCCGCGGTGTCGACGAGGTCGGCGAATTTCATGCCGACCGCGAACATCCCGACGGATTCGAAGGTGTCGAAATGACCCAGCAGCAGCAGGCCGACCTTCTGCAGCATGATGATCAAGGCCAGGCCGATGCTCAACGGCAGCGCCTCGCGCAGCATGCCGCCCCACCAGCGCAGTTCGACGCGGCGCGCCGGGATCGGTCCACCGAGCCCCCGCCCCACGCCGACGATCTTGATCGCGATGGCGATCAGTTCGTACACCACGGCGGGGATCACCACGATCAGCAAGGTCGGTGCCCACAGCACCGCCACGACGGTCAGCGCCACCTGGACAAGGCGGGCGATCGACTCCGCCGCGGCGACCAAGGTCAAGCGCATGGTCGACTGGAACAGCACGGTGAGCGCGTTGCTCGGCGTCGCGACCACCACGACCAGCCCCGCGATGGCTGTCGCCGCGATGACCTGCGGTGGACAACCGAGCACCACCACATAGCCCAGGGCCACCCCGTAGCCCAGCAGCCCGAGTACGGTCCGCAGCGCGATGAACGAGCTCGCGATCTCGGCGACCTCGGCGGGCTCGCCGTGCACGAGTTTTCCGATGACCGCACGCCCGACACCCAGATCGGTGACGATCGCGAGCATGCCGAGCAGACCGAACACGAAGGAGAAGTAGCCCCATTCGACCGCGGGCAGCATGCGGGCGGTGAGCATGGTGCCGAGCAGGCCGAGCACCGCGGCGAAGATCCGGCTGGCCAGCATCGCGGCGGTGTTGTTGGCGGCGGCCCGGCCCGACAGCGCGGCGCGGCCACCGATCGGGCGATCGGGAACCGACGGTTTCGCCTCGGTCGTCACGGAATCAACCCGGCGCCGCGATAGGCGCCGACCGTCGCCTCGGCGGTGGCCCGCCAGCTCAGCGTCGACGCCGCGGCGAGACCACGCTCGCGCAGTGCGGTGTTACCGACGCTGTCGTGCAGCAGTGGGCGCACGGCCGCCGTCCACGACTCGACATTCGCGCGCGCGACCAGCACGGCGCCGTCGCCACAGACCTGTGGCAGCGCGCCGACCGCGCTGGCCACCACCGCGCCACCGCACGCCATGGCCTCCACCGGCGGCAGCCCGAATCCTTCGTACTCCGAGCAGTAGGCCACCACGGTCGCGGCCGCGTACAGCGCGGGCAGATCGGCGGCGTCGACATAACCGAGACCGATCGCGGTGGCCGGGGCCTGCGGACCGGTGGATCCGGCCCCGGCCAGCACGAGCGGAATGTCGAGGGCACGCGCCACTTCCGCGAGCATCCCGACCTGTTTGCGCGGCTCGACGGTCCCCACCTGCAGGATGAATCGAGGCGGCAGGTCGTAGTCGGCACGCACCCGGTCCACCGCGGAGGCCTCGGGGACGCGCGCCCAGTCGGCGGGAGCGAGCGGCACGACGACCGCCGCACGGCCGAACTTGTCCGCGATCCGTTCGGCGGTGAATTCCGATACCGCGATCAGCAGATCGGCCCGCATCAACGACGTCCGGACCAGCAGCTGTTCTCCGCGCGCCCGATAGCGGCTGAACGCCCACGGCACATCGAAAACCGACAGGTCGTGCACCGTGGCGACCGTGGCGCGCGGCCCGACCAGCGGAAGGTCGACATCGAGGCCGTGGAACACATCGAATCCGCGCAGCGGCGCGACGCCGTGCCACGCGCGGCGAGCACCCGCCGCGACCGGCCGCGACACCGCCGAAACGGTGGACGGCAGCGAACTCGCCGCGTCGGCTTGGACCAGCGCCGACAACTCGGCACCCGGCAACAGCGCGGGCAACTGCGCCAGCAGTTCCCGCTGATACGTCGATACCCCGGCGCCGTCGGGTCGGTAGGCCAACGCCCCGAAACACACGGTGGGCCGGCTGTTCGCAGCAGAATTCATGACACCTGTTCGGGGACGGGGCTGCGCTCGACTGCCTGGGCTGGGGAGTGCTGGGAGACCGCGCAGCCGACGACCGCGGCGAGCAACCAGAAGTAGAAATCGCTGGGAAAGATCTCGAAGTAGCTCGACGCGACCGCCGCGACCGCACTCGACAACACGGCCGCCGCGACCCCGAGGGCCAGTGCGGCGTCGTTGCCGGTCATCGTGCGCGCCGAACGCAGCGCGAGCAGATAGATCACCACCAGGATCGCGCAGAACAACCACACCCCGATCGGCCCGAGTTCGATGAGCAGCTTCACGTAGTAGTTGTCGGGTTGGTACGGGCGCCCGTAGATCTGGACTTCGCCGGTGGCATAGGGCAATTTCTCGGCGGCCGGGCCGAGCTCGGCGACGAGTTGGGCCGCCTTGGCCGCCCCCGTGGAGCCGAGGCCCTCACCGAACGGATGACTCGGAACCGTTCTGGTCACGACCTTCCACCCGGTCTCGCGCGCGGCCAGGCTGTCCGAGGACAACAGCGAACTGCGCGCCTGCGACGACGCCCCGACGCCGGCCACCACGATCAACACGACCCCACCGATGATCACCGCTTTGAGTTGTCGCCGATAGCGGACAACCGCGAGCACCAGCACACCGATCAGCAACCCGAGGAGCGCGGCGCGCACGACGCTGGCCGCGACACCGGCCACCAGCACCGGAGTCGTCAGCAGGAACAGTCGATTGCGTAGCCGTCGCGGCGCGGCCAGCGCGACTGATCCGCCCACCAGCAAGACGGTGACCAGATAGAACGCGAACGGGAACGGTTGGTTGAACGATCCGAACGAGCGCATCAGACCACCGGAGAACCGGATCGTCTCGTTGAATTTGTAGCCCATCTCCGCGAGCCCGGCGGGCCCGATCGCCTGCTGCGCCAAGCCGAAGACCGCGATTCCGACCGACTCGACCATCATGATCGTGATGAGCAGATCGCGATCGCGCGCGGTGAACGGCCGCAGGTACAGGATCAGCGGCACCACGATGAAGTAGAAGAACGTGATCTTGATCGCGAAAATGCCCAGAATTCCCGCTGTCAGGAACGCCGAACCGACCCCGAACACACACAGCACCACGCCGATCGACCACCACGGCAACGCCGGACGCGGGTCGACTCGCCCGTGGGGCACGAACGCCGCCACCGCGAGGGTGAGCAGCAGCATCGCTTCTTTCCAGCCGTCGACCCGCATCCACGCCGGCGCGATCAGCAGCAATCCGTTGAACGGCACCAACGCCGCCACCAGCAACACCCCGCGTTGGGGCCGATGCCAGATCCAGCGCAGGAAGACCCATGCCACCGGCAAGGCCACCACGTACAACAGGGAGCTCACTGCCGCGCGCCTCGCCCGAACAACCGCGCGGCCCGCGCCGATACCCGGACCAGCGCCTGGCGCAGCACGCGACCGTCGCCGATCAGGACATCGATCACACCGACGCGGTCAGCGAACTGCCGATGGTGATGGTGGTTGAACCGCAGCACGTCGGCGAATTTGCTCGCCGACGATGTCGTACTCGAGTAGTTGAACACCGACGCGCGGTTGATCGCGAGCACCCGATCGTGGCCGAAGAACTCTCCGCGTCCGCACAGCCGCGCGACCAGGTCGACATCCATCGCGTACAGGAAGTCCGCGCGAAAACCGGTGGTAGCGGCGAAATCAGCGCGACGGAACAGGAACGCCGCGGTCGGGCACACGTCGTCGGGTAGTTTGCGTACGAGCGTGCGCAGTACGGTCTGCGACGAGCATCGGCCCACCAGTCCTGGCAGCCCGCGCCCCCGTGCGAGGACCACACCGTCGTCGTCGACGACGTCGAACTTGGCGCCGGCGACCGCGATCTCGCGATCGCTCATCGACTCGACCTGCGCCGACAGGCAGCCCGGGGCGATCATGTCGTCGGCGCAGACCAGCTTGACCAGCTCGCCGCCGGCCAGTTCGATCGCCCGATTCCAGTTCTGCTCGATCGGCAAGGTGGTGTCGTTGGTGTACAACCGAATGCGCGCATCGTCGAACGCCCGCACGAGATCACCCGTGCCATCGGTGCTCGCGTTGTCGACGACCACGATCTCGAGGTCGTCGAAATCCTGCGCGCTGATCGACTCCAGCGTCTCGACAATCGTGCGCGCCGCGTTGAAGGCCGGTACACATACCGACACTCGAACCCCCACAGCCGTTACCCCTCAATGACATCCATTTGCCGACGGCTCAGCCGTCCCGCACCCATCAAGGGCGAACGTAGATCAGACTACCTGGAGGGTCGCGCGGATGTTCGCCGTGGAATTCCCAGCGACTTACCGGACAGTGAACAGTGCAGGTTCGGCGGGGTTCGGCCGCGTTCGCCGACGCGACCGTCCGGCCGACCTGAGGTATCGTCATCGCAACTCGGTCGTGCCGAAGTGACGGCCGTACCGGCTTCGGGGGCCGGTGATCGAGAAGTGTTGATGCGTGAAATGTGGGGGAAGTGTGAGCAGTACCGAGTCGCCGTCGACCGCCGACCTCGACTCCGGCGGGCGGTCGATGCCCGTGGTGAACATCGCGGGCCACCTCCGCCAGCTGATCCGGGTCCTGCCGTTCGCCCTGGTCGCCGCGATCATCGTCGGCGGCGCGGTGTGGTTGGTTCGTGACGGGAGCGAGCGGACCTACCAGGCGAGCATCACCGTCCAGATCTCGCAGCCCTCGATCGGCGCGGTGTTCAACGAACTGACCCAGCCCTACATCGTGATGGTCACCGATACTCGCGTGCTCTCGGATGTGGTGAAGAACGGGCTCGCACCCTCGGAAGCGGATCTGCGCTCCCGGGTGTCGGCGATGACCGGTCCCGCGCCGTCGTTGCTGATCATCACCGCCGAGGCCGGCTCGCCCGAGCAGGCCTCGAAATTGGTCGTGGCGGTCGAACAGTCGCTCGACAGCGTCGGTTCCCAGATGCGGACCGAGGCGATCGCCCGGTCCGCAGCCGACCTGGAGGCACACCGGCGCGCGGTCGAGGACACCTTTTCCAAGCGGCTCTCCGATGATCCGCTGCGCCCGGAGTTGAGTTTCGACGCCCGTGACGTCGCGCGCGAGACCGAGTTCCGCCAGGTACTCGGCCCGGCGCGTCTGACGGTGCTCACCGCGCCCTCCTGGGAACTGGTCGCCCCGCACCCGGTGCAGGAAGGGCTGTTCGCCGCGCTGGCCACAGTGATCGTGGTCGCCGAAGGTCTGGTGCTGGCCGGGGTGGCTCGTGGCCGTCGACGTGGCGGCAAGAAGCCTGCCGATCCCACGGGGGTCGACATCGACAAGGTCGCGCCCACGCCGGAAACCCGAGCACCCGAAAACCGTGCTCCCGCGGTGGAAACCCGTGCACCCGCTGCCGATTCCCGGATGCGCGCGTCGCCGACTCCCCCGGCGTCGTTCGACACGCCGCCACGCCGCGCTGCCCCGGTCACCCCGCGCTCGGCCACCCTCTCGCACGATCCCGAGACCATGGCGCTGCCTCGGGTCGGGTACACGCCGGGCAGTCCGCGCGCGACTCCCACCGAACCACGCGACAGCTAGCTCCGCGGCGTGACCATCTCCTACCGAAGCAAACAACGGCCGAGCGACCGCGAATTGTCACAGCTGACCCTCGGCCCGGTGCGACACAACGGCCACGAGATCCGATTGCGCCCACCCCGGATGTCGGATTTCGCCGCGTGGCGCGAGATCCGACTGCGTGATCGCGCCCATATCGAACCGTATTGGAGCACCTCCCCGCTGCCGTGGGAACGACGGCACACCGCGCGGCGCTGGGCGCGCGAATGTCTGCTGGCCCGTGCCGACATGCGCGCCGGACGCCGCTACGCGGGTGCGATCGAGGTCGACGGACAATTCGTCGGACAGTTGGAGTACTGCGTCATCGACACTGCGACGAAAACCGCCGAGTCCAGCGCCTGGATCGACGCCCGCTGGGCAGGCCACGGGGTGATCACCGTGGCGGGCGCGATGCTGCTCGACTACGGGGTCACCGCGCTCGGGCTGGTACGCGTTGTCGCGCCGATCTCGCCCGCCAACCTGCCCGCCGCCGGATCGGTGCGCGCCCTCGGCTTCCGTAAGGAAGCCACCATGGCCGTGGCCTTCGACGCGGGTGGGTCGCTGCGTGACCACGCGTTGTGGGCGTGGACCGCACGTGACAGTTCGACCCCCGAGACTTTCGCGGTTGCGCCACGGTTCCCGGCGCCAGCAACCGATCCATCCTCGCGCACCGGTGGGCCCGCACCGGCGATCATCGCGATCGCCGCGCTGCGGCTGTTCCTGTGGATGGTCGTTCGCCGTCTGCGTCGATACGCGTTCGCCCGGGCGGTGCGGATCACCGTCAGCGGCGCACCGAACATCGCGGTGCGCAGCCTGTCCCGCACCGACCGGGTCGACTGGCAGGCGGCCGCTACCGCACACCGCGCCCGGCTCGCACCGACCGACCGGCGCCGGCATCGGCGCGAGTGGCACCGCGCCCTGCGCAACGCCCGTCACGGGTTGCGGTCACCCGGCGGGCTGGTCCTCGTGCTCCGCACCGAGGGCCGGTACGCCGGGGAGATCCGATTGTTCGAACCGACGATGACCGGGCGCGTCGCCCGGCTGTCGGCCTGGGCGGATCCCGAGCTCGTCGAGGCCACGCAGCTGGGGGCGGCGCTGCGGGCGGTCGCCGAACACGGGTTCGACGAACTCGGGCTTCGGCGGATCGCCGCCGAAGTCCCCAGCGCCGACCCCGCGCCGAACACCGCTTTGACTGCCGCCCATTTCACCGAAGAAGGTGTGCTCCACGACCATTGCGGCCCCACGGGCGTCCGCGCCGACCATCGCCTGTGGGCCCTGACCACACCACCGAGTCACGGAGGTCGCCGCTGATGCGAACGTTCCAGCGCAGCAATGAGATCCAGGCCCGCCTGCACGATCTGGTGCCGGGCGGCGCGCACACCTACGCTCGTGGCGCCGATCAGTACCCGGAGAACATGGCGCCGATCCTGGTGCGCGGCAAGGGCGCGCACGTGTGGGACGCCGACGGCAATCGCTATGTCGAATACGGGATGGGGTTGCGGTCGGTGACGCTCGGCCACGCGTACCGACCCGTGCTGGACGCGGTGTCGTCGGCCATCGCCGACGGGGTCAGCTTCACCCGCCCCACCGAGCTGGAACTGCTGGCCGCCCAGGACTTCCTGGATCTGGTCCCCGGCGCCGACATGGTGAAGTTCACCAAGAACGGTTCCGACGCGACCACCGCCGCGGTGCGCTTGGCCCGCGCGGTGACCGGACGCGACCGCGTCGCGGTCTGTCAGCAGCCTTTCTTCTCCGTCGACGACTGGTTCATCGGCACCACACCGATGTCAGCTGGTATCCCCCTGGTCGACACCGTGACCTTCCCCTACAACGACCTCTCCGCGCTGCGTCGAGTCCTGGCCGCGGCGCCGATCGCCGCCGTGGTGATGGAACCCGCGACGGCCACTGGAGAACCCGAACACGGCTACCTGTCTGCGGTCCGCGACCTGTGCGACCGGTACGGCGCCCTGCTGGTCTTCGACGAGATGATCACCGGTTTCCGCTGGTCGGCGGGTGGCGCGCAGGCCGTATACGGCGTCGCCCCCGACCTGTCGTGCTGGGGCAAGGCGATGGGAAACGGTTTCCCCATCGCGGCGCTGGCGGGCAAACGCGAGTTCATGGAACGCGGCGGGCTTCGGACCGACCACGACCGCGTGTTCCTGCTGTCGACCACGCACGGCCCGGAGACCGCGTCGCTGGCGGCATTTCGCGCGGTGGTGCACGCCTACCGCACCGAGGACCCGGTCGCCCGGATGGAAGCGGCCGGTAGCCGGTTGGCCGCGGGAGCGAACGCGATCGCCGCCGAGCTCGGCATCGCCGGGCACCTGTCGGTGACGGGGCGCCCGTCCTGCTCCATTTTCCGTACGCACGACGCCGATGGTGTTGCTTCCCAAGCCTTTCGAACCCTGTTCATCCAGGAGATGCTGACCCGAGGCGTCCTCGGTCAGTCGTTCGTCACCTCGGCCGCCCACGACGACACCGCCGTCGACCACACCATCGCCGCGTTCGCCGAGGCCGCTCGGGTGTACCGCACCGCCCTCGCCCGTGGCACCGTCGACGGCCTGCTGACCGGTCGCCCGGTCGCCCCCGCCCTGCGTCGCACCGCCGCGCCCCGACAGATCGAAGCGAGCACCCGCCGATGACCCGTGTCGCCATCGTCCACGAACGTTTCACCGAGTTCGGCGGCTCCGAGGCTGTGGTCGGCGAATTCGTCGAAACCTGGCCCGATGCCGAGGTTTTCGCACCGATCGTCGCGCCGGGCGGCCTGCGCGAGCCCGTGCGCACTGTGCACGACACCTGGCTCAGCACAGCGCACACCTACACCGGCGGCAGGCACGCTCCCCTGCTCCCGTTGGTCCCGCGCGCGCTGCGGCGAATGCCGTTGCGCGACTTCGATGTCGTGGTGATCAGCCATCACGCGTTCGCCACCCAGGCCGCCTTGGCCACCGACGCACCGGTGGTCGCCTACGTGCACTCCCCCGCCCGCTGGGCGTGGGATCGCGAATTCCGCGCACAGGAGGCAGGCGGTCGTATCGGGCAGCTGGCGCTGGGCGCGCTGGGCACCCTGGCCCGGCGGGGCGAACTGCGCGCCGCCCCGCGGCTCACCCACGTCATCGCCAACTCGCACGCGGTCGCCGAGCGGGTCACCGAATGGTGGGGGCTGCCCGCCTCGGTCGTCAACCCGCCCGTGCAGGTCAGCCGCTTCACCCCTGATCGGTCGGTGGCACGCGAGGACTTCTTCCTGTGCGCGGGCAGGCTCGTGCCCTACAAGCGCGCCGACCTCGCCATTCGCGCCGCGCAGCGGGCCGGGGTTCGCCTGGTGGTTCTCGGCGAAGGCCGGTTCCGCGCGCAGCTCGACGAGATCGCGGGCTCGGAGACGACCTTCCTCGGCGCCACCTCCGGCGAGCTGTTGCAGGACATGTACCGGCGCTGCCAAGCCCTGCTCATGCCGGGCATCGAGGACTTCGGCATCGTCCCGGTGGAGGCGATGGCCTGCGGCACGCCCGTGCTCGCGGTCGGTGCCGGTGGCGCCCTCGATACGGTGCGCCCCGGCGTCACCGGCGAGTACGTACCGGCCGGATCCGATGCGGACGTCGTCGCGGCGCTGGCCGACGTGATGGGCGAATTCCGCTCGGCGTCCTACGATCCCGTGAAGATCCGCGAGCACGCCCGCACCTTCGCCCCCGAAGTGTTCCGCACCAGGATCGCGAGCACTGTCGGCGACGTCCTGGCGGATCGGTAGCGACATGTTGTCTGAAACTCTCGGTTACTGAAAGTATCTGTCACACATACCCTTTGACCTGCGGCGATGGGTGACAATTCCCACACGGTGATACCACGCCATCAGCTTGCCCGGCTAGGTTACTGACGAGTACGGTAAGCGTAGCCGGGACGACGATGTGCCCGGTTTCTCTCCAGCCACTTTGCTGCTGGACCTCAACCGTTGATTTCGCATTCACCGCCGCATGCCGATCACTGTTGCGCGACACCGTGTTTCGAGATTTTCAGGAGGAGCGATGGTTTCCTACATCGTGACAGGCGGTACCGGATTTCTGGGTCGACGCGTGGTGCGGGGGCTGCTCGCAGCCGACCCCACCGCGATCGTGCACGTGCTGGTGCGCGCCGAGTCGCTGCCCAAGTTCACCGCACACAATGCGCAACATCCCGACAGCGACCGCGTGTTCGCGCTGGTCGGGGACCTGACCGCCGACGGCCTCGGTCTCGGCGACGGCGCACCGCGTGCCGATCACGTACTGCACCTCGGCGCGGTCTACGACATGACCGCCGACGAGGAGACCGCCCACGCGGCCAACGTCGCGGGCACTCGCTCGGTGATCGAATTGGCCCGCAACCTCGATGCCACCCTGCACCACGTGTCCTCGGTGGCGGTGGCGGGCGATCACCGCGGCAAATTCTTCGAGGAGGATTTCGACCTCGGCCAGAACCTGACCTCGCCGTACCACCGCACCAAGTTCGCCGCGGAGAAACTTGTTCGCGAGGCCACCGACGTGCGCTGGCGGGTATATCGCCCGGCGATCGTCGTCGGCGATTCGCGGACCGGCGAGATGGACAAGATCGACGGCCCGTACTACTTCTTCTCGGCCATTTCGACGCTGGCCGGCCTGCCGTCCGAACTGCCGCTGCCGCTGCCCGATCTGGGTGCGACCAATGTGGTGCCGGTCGACTACGTCGCCGAGGCGATGGTGCGACTGGTGCGCCGCGACGGCTTGGACGGGCGCACATTCCACCTGGTCAACCCGCGGCCGCAGCCGTTCGGGGAGATCTACCGCGCACTGGCCGCCGCCGCGGGCGGTCCGGTCGGCATCGGCACCGTGCCCGGCAGCGCACGCGCGCTGAGCGGGCTCGGCCACGTGCCCGGCGCGAACACGGTGCGCGACTTCCTGTTCGAACAGGCAGGCATTCCCGCCGAGGTCGCACCCCACGTCGGATTCACCGCCGACTTCGTCTCCGATTCCACCCAGGCGGTACTGCCCGGCCTCACCGTGCCCGCCTTCGACACCTACGCCGACCGTCTCTGGGACTTCTGGCGCGTCAATCTGGACCCGCACCGCGGTCGTCCCGCCGCCGACGCGCACCCGCTCTCGGGCCGCACGGTGCTGATCACCGGCGCGTCCTCGGGTATCGGCCTGGCCACGGCCCACGCCGTCGCCCGCCGTGGCGCGATCGTGCTGATGATCGCCCGTGGCGTCGAAGATCTCACGGCCGCAGCGGAATCCGTGCGCGCCGAAGGGGGCACCGCGTTCGCCTACCCCTGCGACATCACCGACTCGGAGGCGGTCGACCTCCTCGTCAAGACCGTGCTGACCGAGCACCACCATGTCGACTACCTGATCAACAACGCCGGTCGCTCCATCCGCCGTTCGGTGGCCAACTCGGTGGACCGGATGCACGACTTCGAACGCACCATGGCGGTCAACTACTTCGGTGCCGTCCGCCTCATCCTGGGGCTGCTTCCCTCGATGCGCGAGCGTCACTTCGGCCACATCGTCAACATCTCCTCCATCGCCGTGCAGACCAAGGCACCTCGCTTCGCCGCCTATGCCGCGAGCAAGTCCGCCCTGGACAACTTCAGCGATATCGCCGCCGTCGAAAACCGTGGCGACGGTGTGTCTTTCACCTCGATCCGGATGCCGCTCGTGCGCACCCCGATGATCGCGCCCACCGATCTCTACCGTTCGCTGCCCCTGCCCGACCCCGACCGGGCGGCCGACATCGTGGTCCGCGCTCTGCTGGAACGCCCCGACCGCATCGACACCCCCGCGGGCACCTTCGCCCAGGCGGTCGAGATGTTCCTGCCCTCGCTCAAGCGCACGATCATGCACACCGGGTTCCGGTTCTTCGGCGAATCCACTGCGGCACAGGGTAAGTCCGTTCCCGCCGCGGTCACCGAGCCCGCCGAACCTACGCGCAATGCCCTCACCGTCCTCGGCCCGGTCTTCGCGCCGCTGATGGTGATGCCGAACTCGGCGGCCCGCATGAGCCGGGTGCTGCCCGGCGTGCACTGGTGACATCACCCTGAACACCCGGCCGGGGGGGGCGGGGGGGGGGGGCGGGGGCGGCCGGCCCCACCTTGGTCGCGGCCGCCACGGCGGCTGCGCTCGCACCGCCGAGTTCGGTCGCGGCGCTGGCGGTGGCGCTCGGACTGCTCGGGGTGGGCTGGAATCTGGGACTGGTCGCGGGGACGACGATGATCGCGGATGCGACGCCGGTCGCCACCCGGGCTCGGACGCAGGGCACCGTCGATGTGGGCATCGCTGTCGCGGGCGCTGGGGGCGGGCTGGGATCCGGGGTCGTCGTGGCATTCGCCGACTACCCGGGTCTGGCGTTCCTCGGTGCGGGGATCGCGCTGCTGATCGTGCCCGCATTGGCGTGGGCCACTCGTCGGCCTGCGGTTCGCGACGAGGTCGTGCGGGTCGAGACCTGAGCGATGTGGTGACAGCTCGTCCTGGCAGGAGGCTGGGGCCGTGCGATGATCTGGCGATGAAAGGTCAGACGAGTACCGCCCGGCTGTTGACACTGTTCGGTGGTGTCGCGCTCGTGATGCTGATGGTCAACTGGAGCCTGATGCGCGCGGTCGCGTTCGCGGTGATCTGGGCGGTCGCGGCAGGCGTGCTGGTGTTGCGTGACCGGCGTCGTGGTGCCGAGGACACCGCGCCCGCCGTGGTTTCCGACGCAGGCGTCTCAGACTCCGGCGAGCGCTGAGGCCAGATCCGGCACATCCAGGGCCTGCATGGCCTGCTGGCGCACATCAGCGCAGTGCTGCTGGGTGACGGCATCGATCACCTCGCGGTTGCGAGCCACCGCCACATTGATGCCGCCGCTGCGCACCGCCCAGTTCTGCACTGTGGCGTTGAACGACACGCGCGCCACAGTGACTCCCTGCGCACGCCAATTATCGAGATCCGGGGCCATCATCTCGCACAGGTGCGCGGCCGCCTCATCGGAGATTTCCGGCGCGCCCTCGGCCGACGGCGGCAGACCGGGATCAGGTGCCTCGGTGCTGGTAGCGCAGCCGGCGACAACCAGCAGCCCGATCAACACGGCCCCTCGTAGATGTGTGAACACGACGCTGTCCCTCCGGTAGAGGTTTGTCCTTGCTCAGTGCGAATGCCCGCCTTTCGACGGCTCAAACAGCGGTCGGCGGCCGGAAATCGCTGGGGGAGGCAGGGATTCGGACAGCCGGCCTGGAATAGAGCGAGGCTGGTTCGACAGCGCACCCAGTTCGGCCGAACGGCGTTCTGCCGCGATCAATGCCTCACCGAAAGCCGAACGCACACCACCCCGCTCGAGTTCTCGCATCGCCACTGCGGTCGTTCCCTCGGGTGAGGTGACGGCAGCGCGCAACTCCACGCAAGACCGGCCCGACTCGGTCAACAACGCGGCCGAACCGAGCATGGTCTGCTGCACCAACTGGGTGGCTACCTCCCGGGACAGACCCAGCTGCACGGAGGCGTCGATCATGGCCTCGATCACCAGAAAGAAATACGCGGGCCCCGAACCCGACACCGCGGTCACCGCGTCCATCTGCGACTCGGCGACGGTCACCACCTTGCCGACCGCCTCCATCACCTCACCGACCAGCCGCAACTGCTCCTCGCTACAGTGACGGCCCGCCGCGATGGCGCTCATGCCCTGGCCGACCAGCATCGGGGTGTTCGACATGACCCGCACCACCGGGAAACCGGCGGGCAGCTCAGCTTCCATCCGTGCCGTCGATACACCCGCGGCCAGCGACACCAGCACCTGATCGCGCGCCCTGCCAACCATCGACTCGGCCAGTTCGGCGAGCACGCCGTCCACATCGCGCGGTTTCACCGCGATCACCATCAGATCCGCATTCTCGGTCGCATCCGCGAGACTGGTCATCGCCCGGATGCCGAACCGCTCGATCCGCGCCAACACCCGCCCCACAACCACCAGGTCCTCGCTCGCCCACCCGGATTCGAGAAGCCCAGCGATCAACGCCTCCCCGATCCGGCCACCACCGATCACCGCAATCCTCGACACAAAACGCAAGGTTAGCGGACACGTTCCCGGACACGATCCGCCCACCGAACACCCGCCGCGCCGCCCTATCGGACCGACGCGACTGATCGCTGATGGTTTTCGGGTTCTCCCGAGATCAGGCCGAGGTGATGTTGGGGCAGTTGGATCGGTTGCTGACGCTGATGTCTCTGCCACGTCTCATGCTGGTGTGCTGCCGATGAACGCACCGTATGAGGATCCAGCGACGAACTGGTTCGCGATCTTCGTTCAGGCCGAGACGGTCACCGCCGAGCTGTCGGTGAAGCAGCCGCGTGAGATCGCCATGTACGAGCTATTCGGGCTTGGTCTCAACCGTTGCTTCGAGCTTCGAGACTCTGGGCGAGGTGGTCCAAGCCCTGTAGTACTGCGGCACGTTGTTGGTCCAGGTCGGTGAGTAGCTGTGCGTGGGCTTCGAGTTCGCGGGGGAAGACCTCGTCGATCAGGCCAACCCCTGCCGGGGTGAGGCGGATCAGGGTCGATCGTCGATCGGTCGGGTTCTGGGTGCGGGTGATCAGTCCTCGCCGTTCGAGTTTGGTGAGTGTTTTTCCGACGCCTGCCCTGGACATGCCGAGATGTTCGGCCAGACGGATCGCGGTGAGGGGTGGGTCGGCGTACCGGAGGGGTACAAGTAGGCCCACCTCTGCCGGGGTGATGTGGGCCTGGGCGTAGATGTCCTCCACGGCGCGGTCGAGCAGGGCGGAAATGCGTTTGATCTGGCCGACCACCACCATGGCGGAGGTGTCGAGGTCGGGGTTTCGGACACGCCAGAGATCGGATGTCCGTTCTCGGAGCGACTTTTCGGCCATCACCTCTCCTTTTGTTAACTAGTGAACAATTCGGTACGTTCGGAGCGTACCCGGACGGCGACAAGGTCGTGCGGAGTGGTCGAGGGGGAATTGTGGTTCACGATGTCGTGGTGGTCGGTGGGGGCGCGGCCGGTCTGAGTGCCGCGCTGGTTCTGGCTCGATCGTGTCGTCGGGTAGTGCTCATCGACTCCGGTGAACCCCGAAATATGGCTGCCCAGACGACGCATGGGTACTTGACCCGGGACGGAGTCGCGCCGGGGCAGTTGCTGGCGACAGGCAGCGCGGAGGTGCGCCGCTACGGTGCGCAGGTGCTGACCGGCCGAGTCGTGGACATCGCAGCGGTCGACGGACATTTCTCGGTGGAGACCGAAGCCGGGGCCGTCGTTGTGGCGCGGGCAGTGGTTGTAGCGACGGGCCTGCGCGATGAACTGCCGGCGATCCCTGGAGTTCGAGAGCAATGGGGACAAGGGGTTCTTCACTGTCCGTACTGTCACGGATACGAGGTGCGAGACGCACCGCTCGCGGTTCTGGGTGGCGCGAACAGGGCATTTTCCGTGCACCAAGCGTCGCTGGTGCGTCAGTGGTCCGACGACGTCCTCTTCTTCCCGCGAGAGATCGCGTTGTCGGACGACGAGCGCCGCCGCTTGTCCGCGCGCGGCGTTCACGTCGTCGAAGGAGAGGTGAACCGAGTGGTTGTGCAGGACGGTCGCCTCCACGGCGTGGAACTCGCATCGGGACAGCTCATTTCGCGGACGGCGGTCTTTGTCGGGCCGTGTTTCACTCCCCGTGATGAGCTGCTCACTCGGCTGCGATGCGCGGTCGGCGACGATGGTTGGGTCGCTGTCGATGCCACGGGGCGCACCAGCGTCGCTGGTATCTGGGCCGCGGGCAATGTCGCCGATTCGCCTGCGCAACTCGTCCACGCCGCGGCTGCGGGATCCAGGGCCGCTGTGGCGGTGAATCACTATCTACTGGAACTGGATATCCAGCTTTCGCTCGCCGAGTATTGACTCGGTCCGCTCGTTGCGGGATGTGCTCGAGGCCGAGGGGGTCGGAATCGTGGTGAGTGCAAACGGTGACCGGCGGTTGTGTGCTCGGCTAACGTTTCGGCGGTCGGGTTGCCTGGTGAGGAGAGTGTGTTGACCGTCGACGTCGATATCGCGGTGCATCCGCTCGATGATCCGGTGCGGGCTTCGTTGCGGGGCGAGCACAGTCGTTTCGCGCGGTGGACGGGGCGGATCGGGCGCTATGAGCCGGAAGTCGCGCGATTCGTCGGGCATCCGGCGGTGCTCGACGAGCAGGATTGGGCTGATCTGGGCGCTGTGCTCGGGTCGGGCGGCAGTGCTGGAATCCGCGGGATCGGTCATGTGGTGCCGGCGGAGTGGGCGGTGCTCGCCGAGTTCGACACCGTGCAGATGGACGGCGCGGGATTGCGGGTTGCCCTCGATCCTGAGCTCGAAAGACTCACTGCCGCTGATGTTCCCGAGATCTTGGAGCTGATCGCCCGAACCGAACCCGGCCCGTACGCGCCGCGGACCATCGAAATGGGCACCTATCTCGGACTGCGGGTCGAGGGTCGGTTGGTGGCGATGGCGGGGGAGCGGCTGCATCCTCCGGGGTGGACCGAGATCAGCGCGGTGTGCACCGATGTCGAATTTCGGGGCCGGGGGATCGCTTCGCGGTTGATTCGGGCGGTCGGGGCCGGAATCCGCGCGCGGGGTGAGACACCGTTTCTGCACGCGGTCGCACACAACACGACGGCGATCAGTTTGTACGAGACGCTGGGCTTCACCGTGCGCAAGAAGTCGACGCTGACGCTGGTGCAAGCGCCCTAGGTCATCGGGTGGCGGCCGATCGGGTCACCTCGTCGGCGATGTCGCTGACACCGGGCATCGCGGCGATCTCGGCGGCGACCGCACGTGCGTTCGTCCTCAGGTCGGGATCAGAGATCAGGGCGTTGAGGTGGGCGGCGGTGATCGAACGGGCAGGCACCGACAGTCCGGCGCCGCGTCGCTGCACCGAGCTCGCGTTCCAGGCTCGGTCGCCCGGTGCGGGGGTGGCGATCTGAGGGACGCCGGCGTGGAGGGCGGCATAGACCGAACCGGCTCCCGCGTGGTTGACCATGGCAGTGCAGTGGGGCAGAGCTTCGTGTAGGGCGATCCACCCGGTCGTGCGGATGTTCGCGGGAAGTGCGGTGTTGCGCAGTGTCTTTCGATCGGGTCGCACGATGACGATGTCGGCATCGACATACGGTGCGGCGCGCACGATCGCCCGCAGCATCGTGTCCGGACCGTCGCCGAGCATGGTCGAGCGGGTGACGAGAATGCGTGGGCGTGTGGACGGTTCGCGCAGGAACGCGGGGGTGTCCGCGCCCGGGGCGGAGTACGGGGTGTAGCGCAACGGCCGCCCCTCGACCCGGACGATGCTGGGCGGGGCGATGGACAGGGTGCTCGCCGGAGCGGGCAGGGCGGCGTCGGTGAGCAGACGCAGCAGTTCACGGCGGATCACCGTGCCGTTGTCGAGGGCGATGTTGTGCAGGATCGTGGGTACGCCGAGCCGGTCGGCCACCATCGCCGCGGCCGCCGCGAACGGCTCGTGCACGATCACCTCCGGCGCGAACTCGGTAGCGGCACGCAGCAGCGGCTCGACCATCGGCCGATTGGTGACCGCGAAGACGTGGGCGCCGCCGCGTGCGTCCGCCATCCCCTTCCCCGACCGCACCGCCAGCACCGGATGCCGCCCCAGCCCGCGCACCGCGGCACGCAGATAGTTGATCGGCGGGGCGACATCGGCTACCGGCAATCGCGCGCGCACCACCGCGGCCGCGTCCCCGCCGGTAGCCACCATGATGTCGTGCCCGCGCTCGCGCAGAGTGTCGACCAGCGGCATCATCGGGAACAGATGCCCGATCAGCGGCATCGCCACGAACAGCACTCGCATCAGGTCCCCGCCATCGCCCCGGGCGGCCGCAGTCTCGACCCCCACCATCCAGCACTACGACTCAACGTCGACGATAGTTCACCTCGGCCCCGCATCGAGAGAGTTACGCGGCCGCTGCCCCGTGATAGAACAAGTCGCCGAGGCCGACGGTGAAGACGAGGATGCCATAGAGGGCGTGCTCCACCGAAGTGGTGAGCAGCGAGCGGGTCCGCCGATACCGGGCTGCGAAGAGAACGCCGGCCGCCGCGCTCAGCAGCACCGAGATCGGGTTGCCGACGATGAAGTGGGCGAAACCGAACGCGACGGCGCTGGCGGCGATCATGCGCGGACCGTCTCCGAAGATCGGCGCGTAGCGGTGAAACAGGAAGGCGCGGAACAGCAGTTCCTGCGGATAGACGCTGACCAGCGGATAGAACACGAGGACCAGGACCCAGATCAGGGGACGTTCGCGCGGTAGATCGAACAGCGAATCGGGCCGGAACACCGCCACCGCGGCGGCGAGGGTCAGGGCCGAGATCGCCCAGAGCGCGAGGATGCCGGGCAGGGCGGGGCGCAGTGCGTCGGCCCGCCAGAAGCTGCCACGGTCGAAACCGGTGCGGCGCAGGTAGATCACGATGCCGACGGTGATCGCCACAAGGAAAGGCAGCGGGCTCACACCGCGCAGCAACACCGCGAACAAACCGGTCAGGCCGAAGAAGAGGGCGACGAATTCGACTGTGAGCCAGGTCTTCCGGCTGGTGCGGCCGGTGTCGACGGTCATCTGCCGAGATTAGCCGCTGTGCTCGGCCTTCGTCGCGGCCAACGTCGCCAGCAGGGCGGGCAGGGCGATGTAGTAGTCGTAGGTGACCAGTTTCTGGGCGTCGGGATCGCCCTGCCACAGGCCCGCAGGGCCGCGATAGTCCGGGATTTCGCTGTCGGTGGAGACACCGGCGCCCGGACAAGATCGCCACGAGCTGGGTGGTCATGGCCATCCAGCCTAGGTCCGGTAGAGCAGTGCGGTCGACGGATTTCGGTCGTTGTCCTCGCGAAGGGCTATCGCATCTGACTATGCAACGCTAAAGTCTGCCTGGAGTGGACAACAGTGGAAGGTGGCAGACGAATGACGTCGGCAACGGTCAAACGGCAGGTACTCGAACTCGGTGGGGCGTTCATGATCTCGCGCGAGGCCAGGGCGTTCGGGGAGACGACCGGGGTGGCCGGGTTCCACGGCGCCTACACGCGAGGCCGTGGCGGGGTGCTCGGTGACGTCGACGCCGACGTGGTGACCGCCGCCTTCGGCTTCTTCGAACCCGGATGCGTGCGCGCCGCATGGGAATCGGTGCCGATGCCCGCCGCAGGCGCCGCGGTGGAATACATGCTCGCGTGTCGCGATTTCGGGCAACGCAAACTGGCCGCGTTCGAGCAGGCCGACCGGCTCGCACAGCTGCTGCGCCGCGTGGTCGATGCCGCACCCTCGACCGGCTTGCCCCTGTTCGCCGGTTGGCGGGCCATGCCGGTGCCCGAGGACGGGCGGGCCGCGGTGCTGCAACTGACCCATGTGCTGCGCGAGCTCCGCGGCGGACTGCACCTGGTCGCGGTGCTGGCCAACGGACTCACCCCGCTGCAGGCGATCCTGGTCGCGGGCTCCCCGATCCTCGACGGCCCCGGTCACGCGAAATTTCTCGGCTGGACCGAACCGTTCGAGACGGTCACCGACGATGTGCGGGTGCGCTGGGACGCGGCGGAGAAGCTGACCGACGAACTGATCGCACCCTGCTTCGATGTCCTTGACGACACCGAGCGCGACGAGCTCGCCACCCTGATGCTCGACGCGCACCGAGTCGCCTTGACGCGCTAGAACGTTCAGGACCCGATCACGTCGCGCCCGCGGCCCACGATCAGTGGGTCGGCGGTGCCGACGATCTCGACATCCTTGTTGCCGTAATCGAACCCGCTCAACACGTGCCGCATCGCGTTGAGCCTGGCGCGCTTCTTGTCGTTGCTCTTGACCACGATCCACGGCGCGTGATCGGTGTCAGTGTGCTCGAAGTTCTCTTCCTTGGCCGCGGTGTAGTCGTCCCACTTGTCGAGCGAGGCCAGGTCCATCGGCGAGAGCTTCCAGTGCCGGACCGGGTCGACCTGGCGGATGGCGAAGCGGGTGCGCTGCTCCAGCGGCGAGACCGAGAACCAGAACTTGACCAGGTCGATACCGTCGTCGACGAGCATCCGTTCGAACAGCGGCACCTGCGACAGGAACCGTCGATGCTGTTCGGGCGTGCAGAAACCCATCACCCGTTCCACCCCGGCGCGGTTGTACCAGGAGCGGTCGAACAGCACGATCTCGCCCGCGGCGGGCAGGTGCTCGACGTAGCGCTGGAAATACCACTGGGTGGATTCGCGCGCGGAGGGCTTCTCCAGTGCCACGACCCGGGCCCCGCGCGGATTCAGGTGCTCCATGAAGCGTTTGATGGTGCCGCCCTTGCCCGCGGCGTCGCGACCCTCGAACACGATGACGACGCGGCGCCCGGTCGCCTTGACCCAGTTCTGCAGTTTCAGTAGCTCGATCTGCAGTAACCGCTTGTCGAGGTCGTATTGCAGGCGCGAGAGGCGCTCGTCGTAGGGGTAGCCTTCGCGCCAGGTGTCGACGACCAGGCCGCCGGGTTCGGTGAGCAGGATCGGATCGTCGTCGTCGCTGTCGTCGACGGTGAATCCGGTGGTGTCGGCCAGGTTCACGACGGTCGCGAGATCGGCGATCTCGCTGACATCACGGGGGATCGGACGAATCTCGACATCGGTCATCCCGTGACGCTAAATGGTGTGCGTGTCGCGAAGATGAACGCGCGGTGCCCAGCGCAGCGAGGCTGCCGCGCCAACCCGGCAACACGGCGATGTGGGCTCGCTATCGTGAATTGGTGCAGATGGCACCCCGTTCGGGGCAGACTGTGATCTGATTCACGCCGCTACTCGCGAGGCACTGCTGCCCGCCGTGGAGAGGACGACGCCGATGCATGATGGAGGCTCCTTCACCGACCAGTCCGCTCTCCCCGACGGCGAGCCGGCCTCGGGCAGCCGCGTGATCCGGATCGCGTCCGTGGCGGCGCTGGGCGGATTGTTGTTCGGCTTCGACAGTGCCGTGATCAACGGGGCCGTCTCGGCGATCCAATCCGAATTCGATGTCGCCGACGCCGTTCTCGGCTTCGCTGTGGCCTCGGCGCTGCTCGGCGCCGCCGCGGGCGCCATGACCGCGGGCCGGATCGCCGACCGCATCGGCAGGCTCAAGGTGATGAAGATCGCCGCGGTCCTGTTCTTCATCAGCGCGGTGGTCACCGCTTTCGCGCCCGATGTGTGGATCCTGGTCGTCGGCCGGGTGATCGGTGGTCTCGGTGTCGGTGTGGCCTCGGTCATCGCCCCCGCCTACATCGCCGAGACCTCGCCCGCGCGGATCCGCGGCAGGCTCGGATCACTGCAACAGCTGGCCATCGTGCTCGGCATCTTCCTGGCCCTGCTGGTGGACTACGTGCTCGCCCACCTCGCCGGTGGCGCGAGCGAGATCCTGTGGTTCGGGCTCGAAGCCTGGCGCTGGATGTTCTTGTCCATGGTGGTACCCGCCGTGGTCTATGGCGTCTTGGCCTCCACGATCCCGGAGTCGCCGCGCTACCTGGTCGCCACGCACAAGATCCCCGAGGCCCGGCGCGTGCTGTCGATGCTGTTCGGTGAGAAGAACCTCGAGCTCACCATCGGCCGGATCGAGGAGAGCCTGCGCAGCGATACCAAGCCGTCCTGGAAGGACCTGCGCCGACCGGCGGGCGGGCTCTATCCCGTCGTGTGGGTGGGGCTGATGCTGTCGGTGTTCCAGCAGGCCGTGGGCATCAACGTGATCTTCTACTACTCGAATGTGCTGTGGGAGGCCGTCGGCTTCGAGGAATCCCAGTCGTTCCAGATCAGCGTGTTCACCTCGGTGGTCAACATCGCCACCACGATCGTCGCGATCATGCTCATCGACAAGGTGGGCCGCAAACCGTTGCTGCTGACCGGCTCGATCGGAATGACCGTCACCCTGGCCACGATGGCGATCTGCTTCGGCGGCGCCGACCAGCTGCCCGACGCCGAAGGCGTCATGGAGCCACACCTGACCGGTGCGCTCGGTCCGATCGCGCTGGTCGCGGCCAACCTGTTCGTCGTGTTCTTCGGCATGAGCTGGGGCCCGGTGGTGTGGGTGCTGCTCGGGGAGATGTTCCCCAACCGGATCCGTGGCGCCGCGCTGTCGCTCGCGGCGGCCGGCCAGTGGGCGGCGAACTGGGCGATCACCGTCTCGTTCCCCAGCCTGAAGACCTTCTCGCTCGGCTTCGCCTACGGGATGTACGCGGTGTTCGCGCTGCTGTCGCTGGGCTTCGTCGCCAAGTTCGTGCCCGAGACCAAGGGGATGTCGCTCGAGGACATGGACGAGGCCGCCGGCTACGAACGGCCCATCGCCAGCACCTGACCCCGCCCGAAGCGCCACCGGCTCGACCACGTCGTCACCATCGCAGTGCGGTCATCGATCACCCTTCGACGAGGAAGGCTGCGTGATGCATTCGGCCTACGGCTACCCAGCGCAGACGAACCGGGCATCGCGCGCGGTCCGCGGCGGTGAGACGGGCAACGCCCGGACCCACACGAGCGAGACCACCTCGTGGACGGTGGTCGAGGACGCCTGGAACCCGCAGCGCGCCAACTACTTCGAGACGATGTTCACCATCGGCAACGGGCGCCTGGGAACCCGTGGCTCGCTCGAGGAACGGCACACAGGGGCGTTGCCGGGCACATTCATCGCCGGTGTCTACGACGCCTACGACTCCCCGGTCATCGATCTGGTGAACGCGCCGGACTGGCTCGACAGCGAGGTCTTCGTCGACGGTCTTCGCCTGGACACCGAGTCCGCGCAGGTGGTCGAGCATCATCGTGCACTGGATCTGCGCAGCGGAGTCCTGCACCGCGACACCGTGTTCCGGCTGCCCAGCGGCGCGCGGGCCAGGCTGCGGACCGAGCGGTTCGCCAGTTCCGCCGACCGAGATCTGTGCTGTCTGCGGATCGAGGTGACGTGCCTGGATTACGCGGGGGCGGTCACGGTGCGGACCGGTATCGACGCGAACCGGCGCAATCTCGAACGGTTGCCGACCTACCACGAACAGACGGCATTCGGCTACGAACGCAAGTGGGACAAGTGGGCCAAGTCCACGCACCTGGTGTCGGTCGGTGCGGGATTCGACGGTGAGGTCGGCGTCATCGAAAGCCGCACCATCGACAGCGGGGTCGACCTGGCCTATGCCTTCACCTGCTCGGCCGACAGCGGGCAGCGTCACCAGCGGGTCCGCCACGACGGCATCGAGGTGCAGTGGCATTTCGACGTGGGCGCAGACGAAACCGTGCGGGTGGACAAGCTCGTCGGTATCGCCACCAGTCGCGACTACCGAGCGGTGCGCCCACCTCGGGCGCGCGCACTCGACACCGTCGCGCGCGCAGACTCGTTCGACACCGCCGCCGCGGCCAACCGGGCGGCGTGGGAGGGGATGTGGGCCGCCGCCGATTGCGAAGTGGTCGGCGACGATCGGGTGACCCAGGCGCTGCGGTTCGCGATCTATCACCTGCTCATCGCCGCGGACCCCGACGATCCGACCGTGAGCATCGGCGCGAAAGCGCTGTCCGGCGAGGGCTATCGCGGGCATGTCTTCTGGGATACGGAGGTGATGCTGCTGCCGTTCTTCCTGTTCACCCGGCCGCGCGCCGCCCGCGCGCTGCTGGGCTACCGCCACCACACCCTGCCCGGCGCACGGGAAGTCGCCGCCGACAACGGAACCGGCGGCGCGCGCTATCCGTGGGAATCGGCCGATACCGGCCGCGAGGAGTGTCCGCAATACACCCCGGACGGGAAGGACCGTTTCTACACCCGCGAAGAAGAACTGCACATCACCGCCGATATCGCCTACGCGATCATGCGCTACGCCGCCGTCACCGGCGATGACGACTACCTGTTCGGGGAAGGCTCGGAGATCCTGTTCGACACCGCTCGATTCTGGGTGCAGCGGTGCGTCGAGGACGGCGATCGGCTCGCCATCCGGACGGTGATGGGACCGGACGAGTTCCACTCCCACGTCGACAAC
The DNA here is from genome assembly GCF_042794235.1 of Nocardia sp. NPDC056541. NCBI lineage: Bacteria > Bacillati > Actinomycetota > Actinomycetes > Mycobacteriales > Nocardiaceae > Nocardia > Nocardia sp. NPDC056541. Next base: position 189,035 of record NZ_JBHTUD010000009.1, on the reverse strand, counting down.
AACGCGTTCACGAACAGGCTGGTGCACTGGCATCTTCAGCAGGCGGCGGCGGTGTACGAACGGATGTCGCGGGAACGGCCCCAGCGGGTGTACGAGCTCATGGCCTCGATCGGGCTGGAGGCGGGTGAACCAGCCCTGTGGCTCGCCACCGCGGACCGGCTGCGGGCGCCGACCGATCCCGACTGCGGTGTCATCGAACAATTCGACGGCTATTTCGATCGCACGGTGGTGCCCATCGTCGACTGGGACGACAACGGCATGCCGCGACTTCCGGTCGGCTACAGCCCTTTCGACTGCGAGACCACCTCGCTGCTCAAACAGCCCGATGTGGTGATGCTGCTGCACATGCTGCCCGACGAATACTCCCCGGCCACCCGGCGGCTGAACTACGAGTTCTATGAGCAGCGCACGATGCACAAGTCGTCGCTCAGCCCGTCGATCCATGCGATCGTGGGGTTGCAGGTGGGCGATTGCCGCACGGCGGAACGGTATTTCGAGCGGTCGGCGTTCGTCGATCTCGACGACAACCAGGGCAATACCGAAGAGGGAATCCACATCGCGTCGGCGGCGGGCACCTGGCAGGTCGCGACGCACGGCTTCGGCGGATTGCGCGCCGACGCCGACGGATTGCGTTTCGCACCCGCGCTTCCGGCGTCCTGGCAACGGTTACGGTACGCGGTGCACTGGCGGGGTCGGTCGGTGCGGGCCGATCTCGGGCACCGGGACGCGCGCTTCGAGCTGGTCGGTGCGGGGCCATCGGTGGAGATCACGGTGTGGGGTCAGCCGGTGACACTCGAACCCGGTGTCGTGGTCGAGGTCGGGGCGCCATGACCGGCGTCTTCGACGCGCAGGCGGTGCTGTTCGATCTCGACGGCGTCCTCACCGACACCGCGGCGGTGCATCGGCGGGCGTGGTCGGCGCTGTTCACCGAGTTCCTGCCCGCCATCGCGCCGGACGCCGCCCCTTACACCGATGCCGACTACTTCGCGCTGGTGGACGGCAAAGCGCGCGCGGCGGGCGTGCGGTCGGTGCTCGCCTCGCGCGGCGTGCGCGTGCCCGACGGCGAGCTGGACGATCCACCCGGCGCGCAGACGGTGCACGGGTTGGGCAACCGCAAGAACGTCCGTTTCACCGAGATCATCCGTGGTGACGGTGTCGAGGTGTTCGACGGGTCGTTGCGCCTGGTCGACGCGCTCGCCGCCGCCGGTGTCCCGATGGCGGTGGTGTCGAGCTCGCGCAATGCGGTGCTCGTGCTGGACACCGTCGGCCTGCTGGGCAGGTTCGCGATAGTGATCGACGGCGTGGTCGCCCACGACGAGCGCCTCGCGAGCAAACCGGCGCCCGACATGTTCCTCACGGCCGCGCGGGGTCTGGGCGTGGATCCGGTGCGCACGGTGGTGATCGAGGACGCGGTGTCGGGGGTCGAGGCGGGGCGCCGGGGCGGATTCCGGGTGATCGGGGTCGACCGGGGGACCGGCGCCTCGGCCTTGTGGGCCGCCGGTGCCGACGTCGTCGTCAGCGATTTGGCGGATCTGCTCGAAGACCAACGGGATCGGCGCAGGTCTGCCGTGTCGGGGGAGATCTGAGTTACTCGACTTGAACTGAACGAGCTTCCGGGTCGGGCAAATATTCACGCTCGCCGACATGCGCGTGACCGACGGACGATCCGTGAGCCGCGCCCATTAGGCTGCGGCGGCGTCACGATCATGTCAGTGTGCTTCGATCAGGTCAGTTGTCCAATAGAGCCATTACCCAGAAGGTGACCATGCACGATCAGTTCTCGTCCGGAATCGGCCGTCGTGAAGTTCTGGCAGGCGCCGCCGGTGTCGTCGCGGGCCTGTCGCTGGTGGGGCTCACGCCCGCCGCGGCGGTGCCTGCCGAAGTGCCCAAGTTCACCCCGCAGGCCGGGCGTAACGTGCGGGTGCTGGTCACCGGCGACGCGGGCACCGGCACCCGCACCCAGTGGGCGGTAGCCGACGCGGCACGCGCATTCCACGCACGCCGGCCGTTCTCGCTCGCCGTGGGTCTGGGCGACAACATCTACGACACCGGACCCAACGGGCCCGACGACGAACAGTTCGCCACCAAATTCGAGAATCCCAATGCGGGACTGGACATTCCGTGGGCGATGGTGCTCGGAAACCACGACACCAGCTCGGTGTTCCCCGGCGACGGCGGCTGGCTGGCGCGCGGCAACTTCGAGGTGGCCTACCATGCGAAGTCACAGCGCTGGTGGATGCCGAGCCGCTACTACTCGGTGCGCGTGCCCGAACAGAACCCGGTCGTGGAGTTCTTCGTGCTCGACATCAACCCCCTCGCGGCCTACATCCCGCCGTTCCTCGACCCCTACTGGGCCGTCGACGGTCCGTACATGAACGAACAGCGCGCCTGGCTCGACAGCGCGCTCGCCGAGTCCACCGCGCCGTGGAAGATCGCCTGCACCCATCAGGCCTACATCAGCAACGGCCCACACGGCGACGCGGGCAACTACGAGGGCCTGCCGGTCGAACCGATCAACGGTGTGCACGCCAAGCGATTCTTCGAAGACCACGTGCTGGGCAAGGTGTCGTTTCTGCTGTCGGGCCACGACCACACCCTGCAGGTGCTCGAACCCACACCGGCGACCAAGGGCACCCGCCAGATCGTGTCGGGCGCGGCGGGCAAGACCGCGGGCGGTCAGCCGCGGCTGACGAGCGGTGCGCACAGCGCGCTGTTCGAAACCCAGCACGAACTGGGGTTCATGGTCTTGGACCTCACCGCCGACTCGGTGAACCTGACAGTGCTCACCGTCGACCCGGCCTCGGGCGCGAGCACCGAGGTCTTCGACCGGCGACTGGGCTGAGCGCGACCGGGTGCAGAAAACGCGGTGGCGGGAGGATGATCGGTGGATGGGCTTCTACACCGACCGGATCCTCCCGCACCTCACCGACAAAGTCTGCGGCGTCGCCCAGAACGGGCCGCTGCGCGAGCGAACCTGCGCCGGGTTACACGGCGAGGTGCTCGAAATCGGGTTCGGGTCGGGCAACAACATCGGGTTCTATCCGGCCGCGGTCGAGCGGGTCAGCGGGGTCGAACCCGCCGATACCGCGTGGAAGATCGCCGCGAAACGTGTCGCGGGCAGCTCGACCCCGATCGAACGCGCGGGCCTGGACGGCCAGTCGCTGCCGTTTCCCGACGCCACCTTCGACACCGCCCTGTCGACGTTTACTTTGTGCACCATCCCCGACATCGCGGCGGCACTCGCCGAGATCGGCCGGGTCCTGCGCCCCGGCGGCACCTTGCACTTCGTCGAACACGGACTCGCGCCGGAGGAATCGGTGCAGCTCTGGCAGCATCGCCTCGACCCGATCCAGCAGAAGATCGCCGGCGGGTGTCACCTCTCGCGCGACATCGCGGGACTGATCACCGAAGCGGGTTTCGAGATCACCGAACTCGACCGGTTCTATCAGCCGGGCGCCCCGAAAGCGTGGGCGGCGTTGTCTCTCGGCGTCGCGCGTTCTTCCTGAAAACAGCTGATCACCACGATCGGACCAGCGGAGCGTCATGCTCGCACCGCTGCCATTCGGCGGTGAGACGTCCCAGCCTCTGCGGTGCGGCGATGCTGCGCATGCCGGCGATCTTGTCCGCACGCATCTCCAGGATCGCGACGCCGAGGACTCGATCGCCGAGCGTGACGAGCACGGCCGGACAGCCGTTGGCCACAACCGCGTAGATCGACGGCGAGCCACCGGCGAGGCGTCGCTTGGCCGGGCTCGGTGTGAAACCGGCCCGCACCGCGGTGGCCAGGCGTTGCGGGCTCGCGTAGCGGATGAGCTTCGCGGCCGAGCCGCCGACGCCGTCGGAGATGCCGGTCGCGTCATCGGTCAGCAGCGCGACCAGCCGATCGGTGCGACCCGAGGTGGCGGCCTCGATGAACGCCTGGACGACCCGGCGGGCGGCGCCGTGGTCGATGTCGATGGTGGTGCGCGCGGCGGTGATCCGCCCTCGCGCACGGTGCAGGTGTTGCTGACTTGCCGACACGGTGATGTCGAGGATGCCGGCGATCTCGGCATGCCGGTACGCGAAGGCCTCGTGCAGCACGTACACGGCGCGTTCGGTCGGCGACAACCGTTCCATGAGCGTCAGCACCGCCAGGGTCACCGATTCGCGCTGCTCGACGGTGTCGGCGGGCCCGAGCATCGGGTCGCCGTCGAGCAGCGGTTCGGGCATCCAGGCGCCGACCGCGCGCTCGTGGCGCGCCTTCGCCGAGCGGAGCCGGTCCAGCGCCAGGTTGGTGACGATCTTGGTCAGCCACGCCTCCGGCACCTCGACATAGTCGCGGTCGGCGGCCTGCCACCGCAGGAACGCGTCCTGGACCGTGTCCTCGGCGTCGGCGGCCGAGCCGAGCAGACGGTAGGCGATCGAGGCCAGCCGGTGGCGGCTGGCCTCGAAACGCGCCACGGTGGCAGTGTCCATGAGCACGACTCTAGGTCGCGACCACGGCGTGGGGTCGATCGGTGACCGCGCGGTACCGGCGGCTGGGCATGCCGAAGGTGGGGTGGCTCAGGCTCCAGGGGTTGACCCCGAGGATCACCGCTTTGACGCGGGCGGCCGTTCGCCCGCGCAGGGCCCACGACTTCGATCGCGCGTCACCGTCGACCACCTGGAAGATCCCGTCCTTGCGGCCGAGGCTGATGTGGTTGCCCACATACGACAGTGAGGTCGTCGAGATCTTGCGCCCGGTCCGGTCTCCGACGATCGTGGCCGTGGCCTGCATGCTGGTGAATCCGGCGGACGCGCACGACATCGGCAACGGTAAACCGTTGTCGCCGATGACGAACGCGCTGTCACCGGCGACGTAAACGTCGGGGTGCGAGACCGACCGCATCTGCCGGTCGACGGTGATCTGCCCGTTGGGTTCCACCGCGAGACCGCTGGTCGCGGCGATCGGATGCACCGCGAACCCGGCTGCCCACACCGTCGCCTGTGCGGGGAAAGTGGTGCCGTCGGCGGCAACCGCGCCCGCCGCGTCGACCCGGGTGATGGTGGTGTTCTCGTGGACCGTGATCCCGAGCCGGTCGACGGCGTCGAACAGGTGGCGGCGGGCCTTGCCACCCAGCCACCCGCCGAGTTCACCGCGCGTGGCCAGGCCGACCTGGAGCCCTGGATGGGATTCGGCGATCTCGGTGGCGGCCTCGATCGCGGTCAGGTTGCCGCCGACCACCAGGACCTTCTCGTTCGTGCCCAGGGCGGCCAACCGGGCGCGCAGGCGCAGCGCGGCTGGGCGGGATGCCACGTGGTAGGCGTGCTCGGCGGCCCCGGCGATGCCGTGGACGGCGGCGGTACTGCCCAGCGAGTAGAGCAGGGTGTCGTATTCGAGCCTGTCGATGTCGTTGCCGTCGGCAATGGTGATCGTCCGGTGGTCGACGTCGACGCCGCTCACCCGCGCTACCCGCAGCCGGATGCCGGTGCCCGCGAACACCTGCGTCAGCGGCAGGTGGCGCAGATTCTGCCCGGCGGCGAGTTGATGATTGCGCAGCCGCTCGGCGAAATCGGGTTCAGCGTTGACGACGGTGATCTCGAAGTCGTCGGAATGGAGTCGGCGGGCCAGTACCCCGGCGGAGAAGGCCCCGGCGTATCCGGCCCCGAGGACGACGATGCGGTGCTTCATGAGTGGCTCCTGTCTGGTTCGCGTGCCTTCTGAACGAGACGGCCGCCGAAACCCTGACAGGATCGATCAGTGATGTAGGTCACGCCCGGGTGGCACGGGAGGTGGCGAGGAATTCGGTGATCGCGGTGGCGACGGTGGCAGGTTGGTCGAGCATCGACAAAACGTAGGCGTCGTCGATTTCGACCAGGCGGGAACGGGGAATCAGTGCCGCCAGGCGGTGGCCGTGGGAGCGGGGCATGACTTTGCCCGCGGACGACCACAGGACAAGGGTTTCGCCGGAGAAGTGCTGCAGGGCTTCGGTGTTGGTGACGAGTTCGCGCTTGTCGAAGCCGGAGCGGGTGTAGGCGAGCAGGTCGGCGCGGATGCGGGGGTCACGCAGGCCCGGTTCGGTCCAGGCGTGGACCAGGGCGTCGGGGAGGGGAGTTTTCGCCATCCAGCCGAACATCACGGGGCTGCGGCGCAGCCAGCCGATGCGCATCTGGCGCAAGGCCAGGGTGATGCCGCCGGGCAGGGCCGAGGCGAGCGTGGCGGTTTTGCCCGGGAGGCCGGGCGGGAAGTTGTCGAAGGCTTCGCTGGGGAAAATGATCAAGCGCCCGACTCGTTCGTCGAGGCCGTAGGCGGTGAGGAACAGGGCCCCGCCCCAGTCGGAGTGCACGAGGGTGACGTCGTGCAGGTCCAGTGCGGCGAGGAAGTCGGCGACGAGCTGATTGAGGCCGCGCAAGCTCAGGTCGGTGCCCGGGCGCAGGGGTTCGGGGTGGGCGCCCAGCGGTAGGTCGGGCAGGACGTAGCGGAAGCCGGTGGGCAGATGGTCGAGAACCGAATCCCAGACCGTGTGGTTCATCAACAGTCCGTGCAGCAGGACCACCGGGGGCCCTTCGCCGTGTTCGCGGTAGTGGAGCCGACCCGCATCGAGTTCGACGATCGCCATGACATCCTCCCTTGCCCTCCACGGCTAGAGCGTTTGCTCTAGCGTGTTTGCTCTAGTCTGGTGGAGTGAGCGAGCAGATGTCAACGAGTACCCGCGAGCGACTGGTGACCGCGGTCGCGGAATTGATGCGTGTCCACGGCTACAGCGCGATCACCGTCAAACAGATCGCCGCCGCCGCCGAGGCGCCGATGGGGTCGCTCTACCACCACTTTCCGCAGGGCAAAGTGCAGATCGCGGCCGAGGCGCTGCGCAGCACCGGCGCGGCCTACATCCAGCTGCTACCGCTACTGATGGACCCGCACGAGGATCTGCGGGTGGCCGTGCCCGCCGCGTTCGACGACGCCGCGCGCACACTCGAGGAGTCGGGGTGGATGAACATGTGCCCCGTCGGCACCGTCGCGGGCGAGATCGCCGACAGCGAACCGGTTTTGCGGGAGGTGGCCGCGGAGGTCGTGCGGGACTGGATCGACCAGGGCACACGGTATTTCGTCGAACGCGGCGTCGGGCAAGCCGCGGCACGCGAGCTGATCTTGGCGATGTTGTCCGCACTGGAAGGGGCATTCATTCTGGGCCGCACACTACGTTCGGCCGAACCGTTGCGCGCGGCCGGTCAAGCGATGGAGGCGCGGGTGGATATGGTGCTCGCCGCGCGCGAGAGCGCTGTCGTCGATCGGTGATCACCCGGCACACCACGGTGGCCGTGTCACGGGCCCTGTGACACGGCTGTGGTTGCGCGAGTGGGTATCTCATCACGCGGCGGCGAGTGCTCCGGTGATCTTGCGGGTCATGTCGACCATCGTCGGGTTGGGCCGAGTCTGGTAGAGCTGGGCGGTGTCGAGGGCGACGGCGATGGTGTTGCGGAAGTTCTCGGCCTCCACCGGGTCGTACCGGCCGAGCAGACTCACCGCCGCGGTGAGGGCGGGCAATACCTGATCGGCGAGTTCGGCGACCGAGGAGCCGCTCAGTGCGATGTGCCCGGACTTCTCGGCCAGCACGTGCCCGACCACACCGGTCGCCGACGACAGCGCGATGGTGCCGGTGGTGGCGATCTTGTGCGGCTTGCCGGTAGCCCCGCCCGCGGCGGCGAGCAGGGAGACCGCACCGTATGCGGCGGTGCGCACAGTGATCTTTTCCTGGGCGGTGAGGGTGACAGACATGGCGTTTCTCCTTGGGGTTCTGCTTGTGGGGGAAGGGAATCGGTACCGAGTCAGCGCGAGGCGGTGGTCTCGATCTCACGGACGGCGTCGGCGATGGCGCGGAAGTCCTTGCGCAGGATCGCGCCGTGGTTGCTGGCGACTTTGGCGCTGACGCGAATGTTGGGGTTGCTGTCGAGCACCGCGTCCAGTCCGGCGCGGATCTTCTCCTGCTCGTCGCCACGGCTGCCGAACGAGGTTCCCGAAGCGACCACATACCGCACCGGGACGGTGATGGCATTCAGCACCGGACCCAGTGCGCTGACGCTGGAGAGCTTGCCGAGTTCGATATTGCTGTCGGCCTGCTGCTGTGCGGTCAAACGGGGCGCGAGCCCGGTCGGGCGAGCCAGCGGCAGCACCCAGCTGAGCCGCTTGAACAGCTTGCGGATGCGCTGCTCCATCGCCTCGTCGAGCCAGTCGTAGGGGAACGCGCCGTCGACGAGGACCGCGCCGAGCGCACCGGCCGGGTTGCGGCTGGTCCAGTGCGCCCCGAGGTAGGCACCGTAGGACCAGCCGACCAGGATCGGCTTCTCGGTGACACCTCTGGCCGCGAGGATCGCGTCGATATCGCGCACGCAGGTGTCGAAGGAGTAGTCGGCCGACTTCTTGGACTTGCCGCGAGCCCGCTCGTCGAAGGTGATGTGACGGTAGCCGGGGCCGAGGTCGGCGATGACCCGGCGCCAGTAGCCCTGGGTGGCGAACTGGCCGTTGAGGTAGACCACCGGGGTTCCGGTGCCGCCGGTGTCGGTGACGGCCAGTTCGGTGTCGTCGATTGTCACCATGCCGGTCCAGGGGGCGATGGTGCTGGTGGGGTTCGAGGAAGTCATTGTCGTGTCCTTGCGTTGCGGTGTTCGGCATTTACTGATGACCAAAAGGTAGATTGCGTTCACTCATCTGTCAACAGTCAACTTGAGTGAAAATGCGTGGTAGAGAACGATAAAGCGCTGATAGTGCAATGACAATGAGCGTGAATGCAACGGGCTCGTGCGTTGCGCTTTGCAATGAAATGAAGGTGAATGCATACTGGGCGTGGTGCGGGCCACCCGCTTCGTACCGGTCGACAGAGAGGTGACCAGCAGCGATGCCCGGAGGCAGACTCACCGACGCGGACCGTCAGCACATCGCCGCGGGGCTCGCGGACGGACTCGGCTACGCCGAGATCGGGCGCGCGCTCGGCCGGCCGGCCTCGACGATCATGCGCGAAGTCACTCGCAACGGCGGACCCGACGACTACCGGGCCGAACGCGCGCAGGCAGCCACCCAGCAGCGCGCACGCCGCCACAAGCAGGCCCAACCGCTCGCGCCACCGATCCCCGACGGTGGTTACGGGCGCGACCCCCGCGCGGTCGCCGACTTCACCGAGTCGTTCACCGCGCTGCTCATCGAACAGGGTCTGCCCCGGATGGAAGCCAGAGTGCTTGCCTGCCTGCAGATCACCGACTCCGGAGCGCTCACCGCCGCCGAGTTGGTCGCGCGACTACGCGTGAGCCCGGCCTCGATCTCCAACGCGGTCGCTTTTCTCGAACAGCAGGGCATGCTGCGCCGAGAACTGGTTCCCGGTGAACGGCGCGAGCGCTACCTCGTCGACGACGACATCTGGCTGCGCAACCTCGTCGCCTCGGTGCAGATGCAGAACTCGTTGTCGGCCATGACCCGGCGCGGCGTCGAGATCCTGGGCCCCGATACCCCGGCCGGCGCCCGCTTCGAACAATCCGCCGAGTTCGTCGCCATCGTCGGCGCGGCACTGCGTCAGGCCATGGAGCAGTGGCGAGTGCGCCTGGCCGAACGCAGCGCCGAACGCGAGTAGCGATCGCGCGACCCCGTGCATCGCCTGCCAGCCGCCGGGTCGTCTCCGGCCCGCCGAAATACGTTCTGCAACAGCCGAATACCGGGTCTAACCCTTGGCTGTGAGGACTATCCGCGCCACCAGCGCTCGGTGATCGGCGCCGGGTACGGCGACAGTTTCGACGCTGGTGGCGCGGGCATTCGCGAGCAGGAAATGGTCGATGCCCACCAGCGGCGGGATGGCCTTGTCGGTCGGGTAGGTGACCAGGTGACCCGCGCCGGCTTGGACCGCCGCGTCGGCGAAACGCCCCGACGCCAGGGCGCGGAAGCGGGCATGGTCGTAGGTGGCGTTGAAATCGCCGCCGGCGATCACGGGGCGATCGGTGGGGGACAGGCGCAGGATCTCGTGCAAGCGGGCGAGCTCGTCGGCCCAGACACCGGTGTCGTAGACGGGCGGGACGGGATGGAAGGCGTAGATCGCGACCGGGCCGAGCTCGGGGACGGTGGCGGTGGCCGAGATCTGATTGAGGACGTAGCCGTCGTATTCGACGGTGTCCGACAACGGGAATCGGCTCCAGATACCGGTACCGCTGGCAGTCTGGCCCGGTGCGAGGTAGCGGTGGGGCAGCAACTCGTCGAGGCCGGCCTGCGACAAGCTCGCCACGGCCGCGCGGGTGAGCTCGTTGACGGTCAGAATGGCGATGTCGCGCGCACGCACCTGGTCGACGAGCGCCCGCGGATCGGCACCATCGAAGAGCAGATTGGCCTGCATCGCCACGATCGGCTGTCCCCGACCACCGTTCTGTGCGACATACAGCGGCACCTGTGTCGCGATCCCCGCGCCCGCCACCACCACGGCCACACCGGTCGCGATCCACTGCCTGGTCACCGTGAAACCGGCGACGCCGAGCACCGCACCGCCCATCAGATAGGGCGCCCCCGAAGCCGCGAGGACGAGCGGCTCCAGCGGCCAGCGGATGAAATGCAAGGCGACCCCGGCAGCGCCGATCGCCGTCGCGGCACCGGCCAGCACGCGGACACCGACTCGGACAACCTGCGCTCGCATCACAACAGCCAAGCACGCCACCGGGACGCAGGCGAATTCCTAGTTCTGCTCACGCCGAGTTCGGCGCGCGAGCAGCGGCGCAAGGGTCCTGAGGGCGGCAGGTGGCGCGACGGGTGCGCGAATGGTGGTAGGAAAGGGGACGTGTCGGCATCTGGCGAGAATTCTGGTTCGAACGGGCGGTCCCGCGCGGAAGACGAGGTGGTGGAGCTGGTCAGCAAGCTGATCCAGTTCGACACCTCCAACACCGGGGAGCTGTCCACCACCAAAGGTGAGCGTGCGTGCGCCGAGTGGGTGGCACAGCAGTTGCACGAGGTCGGTTACGAGACCGAATACGTCGAATCCGGTGCGCCCGGGCGCGGGAACGTGTTCGCGCGGTTGAAGGGCGCCGATTCCAGCCGCGGGGCGCTGATGATCCACGGGCACCTCGATGTGGTGCCCGCCGAGGCCGCCGACTGGAGCGTGCACCCGTTCTCGGGCGCGGTGCGCGACGGCTACGTGTGGGGGCGCGGCGCGATCGACATGAAGGACATGGTCGGGATGACGCTGGCGCTGGCCCGCCAGTTCAAGGCCGAGGGCACGGTTCCGCCGCGCGATCTGGTGTTCGCGTTCCTGGCCGACGAGGAGAACGGCGGCAAATGGGGCTCGCAGTGGCTGGTCGAGCACCGGCCCGACCTGTTCGACGGTGTCACCGAGGCCGTTGGTGAGGTCGGCGGGTTCTCGCTGACCGTGCCCCGCCCCGACGGCACCGAACGCAGGCTCTACCTGGTGGAGACCGCGGAGAAGGGCCTGGGCTGGATGCGGTTGCGTGCCAAGGCCCGCGCCGGGCACGGGTCGTTCCTGCACGAGGACAACGCCGTCACCATCCTCGCCGAAGCTGTCGCGCGCCTGGGCCGCCACACCTTCCCGGTGGTGCTGTCGGACTCGGTGGCCGAGTTCCTCGCCGCGGTCAGCGAGGAGAGCGGGCTGGCGTTCGACCCGCACGGACCCGATATCGAAGGTCAGCTGGCCAAGCTGGGCACCATCTCGCGCATCATCGGCGCCACCCTGCGCGATACCGCGAATCCGACGATGCTGCAGGCCGGGTACAAAGCCAACGTCATCCCCCAGACCGCGGAGGCCGTGGTCGACTGCCGGGTGGTGCCGGGACGGCAGGCGGCGTTCGAACGTGAGGTCGACGAGCTGATCGGACCCGACGTGGAGCGGGAATGGATCACCAAACTCGACTCCTACGAGACCACCTTCGACGGCCACCTCGTCGACGCCATGAACGACGCGGTCCTGGCCCACGACGCCGACGGCCGCACCGTGCCCTACATGCTGTCGGGTGGCACCGACGCGAAAGCGTTCGCCCGCTTGGGGATTCGCTGCTTCGGTTTCGCACCGTTGCAGCTGCCTCCCGAGCTGGACTTCACCGCCCTGTTCCACGGGGTGGACGAGCGGGTGCCGGTGGCATCACTGGAATTCGGCACCCGGGTGCTGGAACACTTCCTTCTGCACAGCTGACCTCGACCCGAAAGGTCCTCGATGACTTACAACCCGTATGACGCGTTGCCGCAGGTGCCCTCGTTCACCGTTACCTCCGCCGACATCACCGATGGTCAGCCCTTGGCCAACGATCAGGTGTCGGGAGTGTTCGGTGCCGGCGGCAAGGACATCTCGCCGCAGCTGAGCTGGTCCGGATTCCCCGAGGGCACGCAGAGTTTCGCGGTGACGGTGTACGACCCGGACGCACCGACCGCGTCGGGGTTCTGGCACTGGGCCGTGGCCAATATTCCGGCATCGGTCACCACCCTCGATACCGGTGCGGGCAGCGAAGGCGGCAGCCTGCCCGCCGGTGCGGTGAACTTGCGCAACGACGGTGGTTTTCCCGGCTTCGTCGGTGCGGGACCGCCGAAAGGCCATGGTCCACACCGGTATTTCGTGGTCGTGCACGCCGTCGACGTGCCCGAACTCGAGGTCGGACCCGACGCCACGCCCGCCTACCTGGGGTTCAACCTGTTCTTCCACACCCTGGCCAGGGCCACCCTGATCGGGACCTACGAACAGAACTGAGAACGCGCAACGGCGGTGGCCCTGAGACTTCCAGGGCCACCGCCGTTTTCGCAACTACTTCACGTTGACGACATGCTCGGGCGGGGTCGCGGCGTAGAGCTCGGCGATGGTCTCGGCGTACTTGTTCGAGATCGGGGTCCGCTTGAGCGACATCTTCGGGGTCAGCTCGTCACCGCCGGGCTCCCACAGGTTCTCGACGATCACGAAACGCTTGATCTGCTCCACCCGCGAGAGCTTGCGGTTGCCCGCGAGCACCGCTTCCCTGACCTCGTCGACGATCTCCTTGCGCCGGGCCAGTTCCGCGTGGGTGGCGTCGGTGGCGCCGAAGTCCTTGGCGCGCAAGGCCGCGACGTCGGGGTCGAGCATGATCAGGGCGGTGATGTAGGCGCGGGCCTCGCCGATCGCGACGGCCTGGCCGATCATCGACGAGGCCGCCTTCATGGCGTTCTCGATATTGGAGGGGGCGATGTTCTTGCCCGCTTCGCTGATGATCAGTTCCTTCTTGCGATCCACGATGCGCAGGTAGCCGTCGGCGTCGAGGGTGCCGATGTCGCCGGTGTGCAGCCAGCCGTCGTCGTCGATCGCCTCGGCGGTCTTGTCGGGCATGTTGCGGTAGCCGGGGGTGATGATCGGGCCGCGCAGCAGCACTTCACCGTCGGCGTCGAGACGCAGTTCGCACCCGTCCATCACCCGGCCGACCGAGCCCGGGCGCGGTTTGTCGAGTTCGGTGTAGGTGCCGACGCCCGCGGTTTCCGACATCCCCCACACCTCGGTGACGGCGAAGCCGAGGCCGAGGAAGTACTCGAGGGTCTCCGGCGGTACCGGCGCGGCACCGGAGGCCGCACACTTCAGCTCCGCGAACCCGAGCGCGTCACGCAGTTTCGCCAGCACGAGCGTGTCGGCGATCTTGTGCTGCACGCCGAGTACCAGCGAACTCTCACCGGCCAGCTTCGCCTTGGCCTGCGCGACGCCGACACCGATCGCCCAGTTGGCCAGTGCCTTCTTGACCGGGCTCGGCTCGACCGCGAGCTTGTTCTCGATCCCCGCCTTGATCTTCTGCCACACCCGCGGCACACCGAAGAACACCGTCGGACGGGCGTCCGGCAGAGCGGCGGCGATCTCCCGCGGATCGGTGACGGTGGTGATCTGGATGCCGGTGAGCAGGCTCATCGCATGCGCGGAGATGCGGTCGGCGACGTGCGCGGCGGGCAGATACGACACCGCGCGGTCGTCGAAACCGACCGGCAGCGGACCCGAGACCAGGCCGACGACCTGGGCGATCACATTGCTCTGGGTGAGCTCGACGCCCTTGGACGGGCCGGTGGTGCCGGAGGTGTAGATCAGGGTGGCCAGGTCGCCGGGTTGGACCGCCTGCCAGGCCGCGTCGAAATCGAAGTCCGGTGCGGGATCGGATTCGAGCTCGGCCAACGTGACGGTGCCCTCGGCGGTGCCGTCGACGATGACGGTGTGCTCGATCTCGGCGCCCGAGGCGCGGATGGTGTCGAGGAACGCCTGCTCGGTGATGACCACCGTGTTGCCCGCGTTGGCGAACACGTGCGCGATCTGTTCGGTGGAGCTGGTGTTGTACACCGAGAACGGGATGGCGCCCAGGTGCAGGGCGGCTGTGTCGATCAGGTTGAACTCGGGTCGGTTGGTGAGCATGATGCCGACCGCGTCACCGTGACGCACACCGAGTTTCGTCAACCCGGCGGCCAGTGCGCGCACCCTCGTCGCATATTCGGCCCAGGTGATCTCCTGGGTGCCACCGACCGTGCGCAAGGCGATCTGGTCGGGCCGCAACGCGGCGGTCTGCTGGAAGGCGGCGGGCACGGTGTGCACCGTGACCCCGGATGCGTGCGCGAAACCGATGTCTGTCATATCCCTGTTCCCATAGGCCGAGCTGGACGCCGAGCCAATGCGAGCGAAACTGCCTCGTTGTCTCGAGACAGGGGCGGCAACAGTGGCGTGGCTCACTTATCGTAACCGGACATACGGGATTACGAGGGGGGTTACCGGCGACCTCGTGGTCGCCACCACGACCGCGCCCGCTCCGATCGCTGCTCGTCGGCGAGCGGATCGGCGGGGATGGTGTGCTGGCGGTGGCGCCGTTTGGCCTGCAGATATTGCCTGCCGCGCGGGGAGTGCAAGGCGATGGTGAGGGCGACGGGCTCGACGGTGATCCCGGCCTCGGTGAGCGCCCGGCACTTGTCGGGGTTGTTGGTGAGCAGCCGGACCCGGGTGAGTTCGAGGTCGCGCAGAGCGTGCGCGGCGGGCTCGTAGCGGCGGGTGTCGGCGTCGAGGCCGAGGCGCCGATAGCTGTCGAAGGTGTCGGTGCCGGACTGTTCGCTCTCCCGGTAGCCGCGGGCCTTCCAGATCAGGCCGGCCCCGCGACCTTCCTGTTCGAGGTAGACGAGCACACCGGCGCCCTCGGCCTGGATGCGGTCCATCGACTCGGTGAGCTCCCCGCCGCAGTCGCAGTCGTCGGAGCCGAGACCCTCGCCGTAGAGGCATCGCGAGTGCACCCGCACGAGGCAGCCGTCGCGGGGCTCACCGAAGAGGAAAAGGTGCCCGCCGTCGTCGCGGTCCGGGATCTCGATCACCCGAATCGGTAGCTGCTTGCCCTGGCGACCCAGTCGGTGTGCGGTATCGGCACCGGTTTCCCCGGTCCTGGCACCGCCGAACGACAGAATGGTCAACGATCCTCCGTGCGTGGACAGGGCGACAAGGCGCCGATGCCGGACAGGCGTGAGCTGAATGTCGCGACCTTACCCCCGGATCAGGCCGGGGGCGCGTACAGGCGCACGATGCGGTCGATCTCCTCGGCACTCGGCATCGACACCGCCACCGCGCCCAGATTCTGGGTCGGAATCATCGCCGCGGTCGCCCACACGAAATCAGTTGCGGTGAGCGGGGTTCCGGAATTGACGAGACGATAGGCCAGCGCGCCGGTGAAGGCGGCGGCGGCACCGACCGAGGCCTTGAGTACCTGCGGGAAATGGTCGATGACTGTCTCGATCGTGTCGGAGGCGACCACACACCGGAAGTTCTCGACTGTGCACACGGTCCCGACTCCGAGGCCGCGCAACAGCCGGGCGATATCGGCGGCGGATTCGGCGGATACATCGGGCAGCAGCGCGTCGAGGTCCGCGGCCGCGCCGACGAGGTAGTCGACCGCGCCCAGATGTCGATACAGGCTCTGCGGTACCGGCATGGCCGGTGTCGGACACACGATAACGGGTGGTTTGGGCCGCATCTGCGACACCATCGACAGCACCTGCTCGATCACCGAAGGTGGCGGTTCGAAACTCAGGATCACCGCATCCGAGGCTTCCAGGGCGGCGCGGAGTTCGGGACGGTGGAGGTCTTCGTCTTGGAGCTGGACGCGATTGTCACGGCAGCCGATGATGCGGCTCTCGCCGTTGGGGGTGATCACCACGGCGGTGACCAGCGACGTCGCGAACGGAACGACCTTGACCAGGTCGAGGTGGACGCGTTCGGATTCGATGAATTCGAGGATGCGACGGCCGTATTCGTCGCCGCCGACGGCACAGACCAGATGCACGCCGATGCCGAGACGGGCTGCCGCGACCGCCCGGTTCAGCCCTTTGCCGCCGGGGTGCCCGGTAAAGCTGCCGCTGGCCGCGTTGTCGGCGGCCGGGAAGGAGTCGACCCGGTAGAGGTGATCGATGACGGCGTCACCGAAGACCGTGACGACACCGCGTTGCGCGGGCACGGCGGTGGGTTGGGCGACGGAGGGTCCGGCCATCGGATAGCCGGAATCGGTGGCGAGCAGCCCGGCGAGCGCGGTGAAGGCGTTGTGTTCGGAGACCGTACGCAACCGTTTGACGGTGGGCGCCTCCGGAACGGGGTCGACATCGAGCAGGGTGTGCAGCGCGATCCACTGCTCGGTCAAGGCCTCTCGACGTTCCCCGAGGTTGTCTGCGTACAGGCGTTCGACATCGACACCCACGCCGGAGCGGTCGCGAAACAGCCCGAGCGAGAGTGCCGCGTCCACGATCAGCCGGTCCGTCGGCGCCAGCCACTGCGTGACCTCGCGCACCACGGGCAGGATCGAGGCCTCGACACTGGCGCCGGTACGCCGTGCGTGCCGACGCACCGACAGCAGCTCTAGCAGCGGCGCAGCGTCGATCTCGGTGTGGCGCAGGCGTTCTGCGTTCAAGCCCGCGTACTTACCCAGCCTGGCCAGGATGGAGCGGATCGCGGCGACGCGGGCATCCTGGGGAACCATCGGCATGCTGCCTCCCGTCCACTTGTCGAGGCCGGCGCGCACCCGATCGGGGCGGACGCCGCACTGCGATCGCCACAATGCCGGGTTTGCCACGCCCGAAATCCGGCAATTACCTACTAACAATGGCAATTGACCAAGACAATTGGCAAATGCCACACTGGATTACGGGGAGTGGATGCCCCGCCAGACGCTCGGGGAGGGCGCAGCGCCCCGCCGGGGAAGGCAGGTCCGCGATGGTTATTCATGGCACCGACGACACGTTACGCAGCGACCGCACGCCGGAATTCGCCCAGCGAACCGACACCGGCGGCTGGCGATTGAGCTGGTTGCCCGAGTACACCCTCACCCGTGAGCAGGCCTGGGCGGGCATGGAGCTCGACGAACTCGTCAGCGATCTCGCCGCTGTGCACGACCGGCTCGCGCACGCCGAGATCAGTGCCCGCGCCGATCTGCTCGGCATCATCTGGCAGCAGGCTCTGATCAAGCTCGCCAAGCGCATCGACGCTCGCCGGGACGGCGACGACGCGCCAGCAGGGGAGTCGTTGCACGATCCACCGGCGCAACTGTCCCGGCTACGCCCGGCCCGATCGATGCACGACGACCGGGCGCCCCAGGCGAACTACGGCTGAGAACTCAGGCCGAGTGGGCGCGGTGCTCGGCGCCGACGGCGTCGGACAGGCGGGCGTAGCCACCCGCGCGCAGGTTGGCGGCGATGCCGCGGTGGACACGGGTGGTCCAGAAGGGGCCACCGTAGATGAACCCGGTGTAGCCCTGCAGCAGGGTGGCCCCGGCAAGGATGCGGGCCCAGGCCTGCTCGGGGGTTTCGATGCCGCCCACCGAGATCAGGACCACCCGATCGCCGACGCGGGTGTAGAGGCGGCGCAGGACCTCCAGCGCACGTTCCGCCACGGGGGCGCCCGACAGCCCGCCCGCGCCCATGGCTTCGACCTCGGCGGCCGGGGTGGCCAGGCCGTCACGGCGGATGGTGGTGTTGGTGGCGACGATGCCCGCCAGACCCAGCTCGACCGCGAGGTCGGCGACGGCGTCGATGTCGTCGTCGGACAGGTCGGGGGCGATCTTCACCAGGACCGGCACCGACACGCTGTCGAGCACAGCCTGCAGGATCGGGCGCAGCGACTCCACGGCCTGCAGGTCACGCAGGCCGGGGGTGTTGGGGGAGGAGACGTTGACGACGACGAAGTCCGCGAGCGGACCGAGTAATCGGGCGCTGGTCGCGTAATCGCCCGCGGCGGCGTCGGGTTCGGTGACCTTGGTCTTGCCGATGTTCGCGCCGATCGGGACGGTGGGGCGCGCGCCGTGCAGGCGAGCGGCCGCGGCGGCGGCACCGTGGTTGTTGAAACCCATCCGGTTGATCAGGGCGTGGTCGGCGGGCAGCCGGAACAGTCGCGGCGCGGGGTTGCCGGGCTGGGCATGCGCGGTGACCGTGCCGATCTCGGCGAATCCGAAACCCAGTGTGCCCCAGGCATTCGCGCCGTCGGCGTTCTTGTCGAAACCGGCGGCCAGACCCAGCGGCGCGGGGAAGTCGACACCGAACGCGGTGGTGGCCAGGATCGGGTCCCCCACCACGGTGAGCTTGCGGGCCAGCCAGCGCGTCGGCGGGAACCAGGTGGCGAAACGCAGCGCGGCGAACACCAGGTGATGCACCCGCTCCGGCGGGATCAGGAACATCAGGCGTAACAGGAGGGCGTACATGGTCGGCTCACAATCCGGGTTCGGGCACAGGCAGGACGGCATTCTTGCGGCGGCGCAACAGCACCCGGCGACTGCCGTCGGTGTAGGCGCGCACCCGGGACAACTCCCAGCCACCGAATTCGGCCTGGATGGCCAGTCGCATCGAGGCGGTGACCCGGTTGACCTCGGGTGGCAGCCGCAGGGGCACGTATTCGTAGTCGTCGTTGCTGGTTTCCCAGCTCGGCGGTAACGCCGAGCGCGCATTGCGAGGTGTGGCCATCACTGCCCTCTCTTTTGCTCTTGCACGCCGATCCGCTGCAGGCCATCGCCCGCGGCCGAGGCGACGAACAGGTCGCCGGTGCGTTCGTCGACGGTGATCGCGTCGGGTTGGCGTAGTGTCGCCAGCCTGGCCACCTCGACACCGATGCCGGTCGACAGGTCGTAGCCGACGACCTCGTTGCTCAGCGTGGCGCTCACCCACACCAGCTCCGACCGCGAGTCGTAAGCGAGCGCGTAAGGCGATGATGATACCGGGAAACGCTGGCGCAGCACGAGCGGACCGGCCGAGTAGACCAGCAGTTCACCGCCCGCGGTGTCGGCCACGATGATGCGGCCGTGCGGGTCGGTGATGGCGTTGGTGGCGCCGTCGCCGGCGCGCAGCATCAGGCCGAGCGCGTCCTCGCGCACCGCGACG
Organism: Nocardia sp. NPDC056541; assembly: GCF_042794235.1. Taxonomy (NCBI): domain Bacteria; kingdom Bacillati; phylum Actinomycetota; class Actinomycetes; order Mycobacteriales; family Nocardiaceae; genus Nocardia; species Nocardia sp. NPDC056541. Next base: position 169,726 of record NZ_JBHTUD010000009.1, on the reverse strand, counting down.
ACGGCGGTTTGCTTGCGGTCGAGCACAGTGATGTTCTCGCCGGTCACCGCGATCGCGTCGGCCGAGACGAGACCGGTGATCGTGCGGGTGACGGTGCCGTCGGCGTTCAGTTCGCGCACGGTGCCGTCGGCGGTGCCGACGACGAGTGTGCCGTCGGTGCGAGTGTGCACGCTGTGCACGTCACCGTCGACAGCGGTCTCGGTGAGCGCGCCCGTGCCCGCGTCCACCCGCAGAACCCGGTTGGGGGCGGCGACGAGGACCTCTCCCGGCCTGCCCTGAGCCAGCGCCGCGCCGACGGCGGGGAGGGCGACCGCGCGTGAGGTTGCCGGTGCGGCGGGGTCGATCAGCGACAGCGTGGTGCCCGCGGTATCGAGGGCGGCGAGCAGACCGGTCGAGCGTTCGGCGAGCAGTGCTTTGGTCGCGGCCGCGGCGAAGACCCGCCCCGCGGGATCGACCGCGGCGGGCGAGACCGCCGCGGTCGCGGGCGCCCTGGTCGGCACATCGGGACCGCCGTCTTCACCGCTGCACCCGGTCAGTACCACCAAAACCGCCGCGCCGACCAACGCAGAGGCGACCGAGCCACGAGGGCGCATGCACCGAACTCCTTCAATCCGCACGAGGTGACTGCCTTGATCACCATCTGACCATGATGACTCACCAGTAGCTCCGACCGGGTATCTGGCGTCGGAGCTGTCGGTGACGCGCGTTACTGTTGACGTGTCGAGCAATTGATCGCCATGCAACGGCAGGAGATCCCCACGATGACCGACCGGACACCGGCGGGTTTCGGCATCGATGACATCTCTGTGGGACCGTTCGCCCACGGCTTCGGCACCACCGACGACGGTCACCCCTTCGCCTTCCGCACTCACCGCGCCACCCTCACGGTGCAGATCTATCGCGCCGACCTGGGCGACGCGGTGCCCAGATCCGACGACGTGGTGGCCCAAGCTCAGGCGCAGGTGACCGACATCGACCTCGGCGACGAACGCAGCGTCAGCGCCTTCGTGCGCGATCTGCTCCTCGACGCCGACCCTGTCGAGGCGCCCGCAACCAGTGACATCTCCACAGTTCGCGCCATCCTGGGACGGATCAGTGCCGTCATTGATGGTATGTAGATGGTGATGTCTTCCACACTTTCCGCCAGGGCCGCTGCGGCCACCGCCTGCCTCACGGCCCTCGTCGCCCTCGCCGCGTGCGCGGGAACCACCGACGAGGCCTCGGTCGACGCCGCACGGTCTTCGGCCAACGCCTCCCTCGCTTCCTCCGTCGCGACCTCGGCCAGCAAGGCCAATGTGCCGCTGCCGACCGCCCAACAGCTCGACGCGCAGATCAAACGCGCGCTCGACCCCAACCTGCCCGATGTCGAACGCACCGAACTGATCGAAGACGGCGCCGCGTTCTCCGACGCCATCCCCGACATGTACAAGGCGCTGCGCGACAACCCCCACGCGGTGTACGGCGTCGTCGACCCGGTCTTCGACAACCGTGACGGCACACTCACCGCCACCATGCGCCTGGACAAGGACGGTTCGGGCACCAACGTGCGCACCACCATCGTGCATTTCGTGTTGCTCGACGGTAAGTGGAAGATCTCGCGCACCGACCTGTGTGGCATCCTGCGCTCGGCCGACTACCGCACCGCCGCCTGCGGCTGAGATGCGCGAATCTCGATCCATGCGGTGGGGCAGGTTCGTCTACCGCCACCGATTCCTCGTGCTCGGCTTCTTCGTGCTGACCGTGCTGATCTCGGGGTGGTTCGGTCGCGACCTCGCCGACCGCTACACCCAGGAGGGCTGGTTCGACGAGTCGAGTCAGTCGGTGGCGGCGTCCAAACTGGCCGATGACATTTTCGGCCGCGACACCGACGGCGATCTGATCGTCATCTACACCGCCCCACCCGGCACCACTGTCGACGATCCCGCCGTCCGGGGACCGGTGACGGCCGCGCTGGCCGACCTGCGCAAACAGCACGGTGAGCGCATCCACAAGATCGACAGCTACTGGGACAGCCCCTTCTCCGCCAATGCCTCCGACCCGACCAAACAGCACGCCTTCGCCAGCATCGGGCTGGCCGGGGGCGGCGGAACCGCGACGGTCAACAACTACCTCGCGCTGAAACCCCACCTGCACGCCGATGTCCCCGGCGCCGGGCCCGGCGGGACGACAGTGCAGCTGGCAGGGCTGCAGCCGGTGGTCGAGGGCATCAATATCGGGATGCAGCACGACATCAAGCGCGCCGAGATCATCGCCTTGCCGATCGTGGCGATCCTGCTGTATTTCGTGTTCGGTGGGGTGATCGGCGCACTGCTGCCGGTGCTGATCGGTGGGCTCACCATCCTCGGCACCTCCGGGATCTTGCGGGTGCTCACCGCCCATATCGAGGTCAACGTGTTCGCCAGCGCGGTGATGACGTTGGTCGCGCTCGGATTGGCGATCGACTACGGACTGTTCACGGTGACCCGGTTCCGGGAGGAACTCTCGGCCGGGCGATCGGTCGAGGACGCGACCGCGCGGACCGTCGCCACAGCGGGGCGCACGGTGCTGTTCTCCGCGGCGATCATCGCTTTGAGCCTCGGTGCGCTGTTCATCTTCCCGAACGGGGTGCTGCGCTCGGTGCCCTACGGTGGCATCTCCGCGGTGATGCTGGCGGCGCTGCTGTCGGTCACCGCGCTGCCCGCCGCCTTGAGTATCGCCGGCCACCGGATCGACTGGCTGGGCTGGAAACGTTTCTCGCGCAGCAAGACCGAAGCCGAGATCGATGCCGGGTTCTTCTCCCGGCTGGCGCAGTGGGCGATGCGACGGCCGTGGGCGGTGGTGATCCCGATCGTGCTCGGACTGCTCGCGCTCAGTATTCCGTTGCGCCACATCGAGTTCGGTGGGATCAGCGAGAAATACCTGGCTGCCGACAACCCCGCGCGGGTGGCTCAGGAAGACTTCGATCACCTGTTTCCCGGTTTTCGCACCGAACCGCTGAAACTGATCGTGGTCGGTGCCTCACCCCAGCAGTTGAGCGATATCCGGTTCGAGGCCAATCAAGTTCCCGGACTGACCGGGCGGTTCGAACCTGCGGCGGCGACCAAGGACAACGTCAACGTGCTCTCCGCCGGGCTCGGCGACAAACGCGACGCCGACCGCGTGATCGACGCACTGCGTGCGCTGCCCGCCCCACCGGGCGTGCAGGTGATGGTCGCCGGCATCCCCGCGCTCGAACGCGACAGCATCAACGGGTTGATCGACGGGTTGCCACTGCTGTTGGCGATCCTGATCGCGGCGGCGCTGGCATTGATGATCGTGGCGTTCCGGTCGGTGATCCTGGCGGTGAAGGCCGTCGCGATGAGCGCGCTCAGCCTGGTCTCGACCCTGGGTGTGCTGACCTGGATCTTCGTGGAAGGGCACGGGTCCGGGGCATTCCAGTTCACGCCGGGACCGCTGATGTTCGCGGTCGTCGCGTTGATCGTGACGGTGATCTTCGGATTGTCCACCGACTACGAGGTGTTCCTGCTGTCCCGGATCGCCGAGAAACGGGCCGCGGGCGCCGATGCCGCCGAATCCATCCGCTACGGCGTGGCCCACACCGGCGGGGTGATCACCTCGGCGGCCGCGATCCTGATCGTGGTGACCGGCGCGTTCGGCTTCTCGGATCTGGTGCTGATGAAATACATCGCCTACGGGATGATCGTGGCCCTGATCATCGACGCCACGATCATCCGAATGGTGCTCACACCGGCCCTGCTGAAGATCATCTGGAAATAGCCCGCTCAGAACTGCTGATTGCCGTAATCACGGAACCAGGCCACGATCTGGTCGTGGTCGGCGGTTGTGGCCAGTGCCAGCAGGAGCAGCAGGCGTGCCTTCTTGGGTGCGAGGTCGCCGCCGCTGACGACGCCCATACTCGGGTCGACGGTGATCGCGCCCGAGCCGTAGCCGTTGGTGGCGACCAGGGCGATGCCCTTGGTCGCCATCGCGGCGCTCGCCTGGCTCGGAGACGGAGTGCCCGCGAACACGATGCCCTTGGCGCCCGCGGCGACGGCGGCGGTGATGGGCTCGGCGGGGGCGTCGAGGTAGCTGTGGGCGATGTCGACACGGGGGAGGGTGTCGCGGGGGATCGTGGTGAGGTCGAACGGGGTCGTCCAGCGGGCGGGGTCGTCGCAGTGCCGGATGCGGGCGGGGGCGCGTTGCACGCGGATGCCGGCCTGGTCGATGGTGCCGAGGTCGCCGTATTCGTGGGTGGTGAAGGTGTGTACGCGGGTCGAGTCGGTTTTGGTGGCGTCGCGGGCGGGCAGGATCTGCTCGTTGAGGGCGATGACCGTGCCGAAACAGGTGGTGCGGTTGCTCGCCGCGAGGCGGATCGCGTTGTACAGGTTGATCGGTCCGTCGCTGCCGATCGCGGTCCACGGTCGCATCGCCCCGGTCACCACCACCGGTTTCGTGCTGCGCACGGTGAGGTCGAGGAAGTAACTCAGTTCTTCCATGGTGGCCGAACCGGTGCTGACCACGACCGAATCATGGTCGCGGAGGCGACGTTCGACCAGCTGCGCCAGGTCGTAGAGGTCGGCGACGGTGTATTCGCCGGATCCCTTCTGCCCGAAGTCCTCGGTGGTCACGGCGGCGACGTCACCGATTTCGGGGCGCAGCGAGTCGACGAGTTCGGCGATCGGGCGGGTGCCCGGCCGATAGCTTTCGAGGTCGGTGCGCCGGTCGGAGGTGCCTGCGATGGTGCCGCCGAGGCCGATCACCGCGACTCGTTGCGCGGCACCGGTCGGTGCGGAGTCGGCTGAGCTGACACCGATTCCGGCACCGGCGACGGTTCCGGCGAGAGCGATCGTGGCGGCGATCTTCGAGACTGTGGGCATATCACTCACGCTAGGAACGCCACCTGCCCGACCACATCACTCCCGCGCGGTACCTCGATCTGATACCGAGGTACCGCGCGGGCCAGATCAGATCGTCTTGATGATGCCGCCGTCGATCACCACGTCGGCGCCGAGGATGTTGGCGGACTTGGCCGAGGCGAGGAAGGCGATCAGCGCGGCGACCTCGTCGGGTTCGGAGATCCGGCGCGAGGCGATGTCGAACTGTTCGGGCAGCGCCTCGAGCAGTTGCTCGTGGGAGATGCCTTGGGCGGCAGCCAGTTTGGCGCCGATGCGGTGTTCGTCGCGCCAGATCCTGGTGCCGACGGGGCCGGGGGAGACGGTGTTGACCCGCACGCCCTGCGGGCCGAACTCCTCGCTGAGCCGTTTGCCGAGGGAGGTGAGGGCGGCTTTGGCTTCGCTGTAGCCGGTGGGGCCCACCGCGGGCAGGTGTGCGTTGATGGACGAGACGTTGATGATGGTGCCGCGGCGATCGAGCAGGCTCGGCAGCGCCGCGCGGGTGGCCCGGATCGCGCTGAACAGGTTGATGTCGAGGAAGTGGTGCCACTGGTCGTCGGTGGTGTCGAGGAACCCGGCCAGCGTGAGCCGATCCGGGTCGCCGCCGCCGACATTGTTGACCAGGATGTCGATGCCGCCGAGTTCCTCCAGCGCGGTGTCGATGACTGTGGCGACGCCCTGCGCGGTCCCCAGATCGGCGGCGACCGTCGCGGCCGCGACCTTGTCGAGCTCGGGAGTGATCGTGCGTGCGGCGCCGACGACACGCACGCCCTCCGCGGCGAGTGTTTCGGCGACGGCCAGACCGATGCCGCGTGAGGCTCCGGTGACGACGGCGGTCTTGCCGGTGAGTTCGAGATCCATGCTCGTACCTTTCTTGAACTACAGGTCAATAATTAGGGCATGCGGAAAGTGCTGGCGGGAAGAAGGGTTTCAGAGGGTGGTCAGTGCTACGTCGACGAGGCGGTACAGCTGGGCGGCATCGTTGGTCTTCGCCATGAGACGCAGACCCGCGCTGGTGGTGAACAACAGGGCCGCAATCGAATTCGGGTCCACCTCACGGTCGACGTCGCCGTCGCGGCGGCCCTGGTCGATACGGGCTGCCAGGGTGGCGACGATGCGTTGTTCGATGCCGCGCAACACCGCGGTGGCTGCCGCGTCGTGACCGCCGAGTTCTGCCGCGGTGTTGACGGCGAGGCAGCCGCGCCGGGTCGGCGAGGCCATGTCGAGATCGACCGCGGCGCGCAGGTATTCGCGCAGACACTCGCGGGTGGTTCCGGGCCGGGACATGTAATCCTCGGCCATGGCCACGCCGAGTCGGCCGTAGCGGTCGAGAACGATGTCGAACAGGGCGCGTTTGCTGCCGAAGGTGTTGTACAGGCTGCCTTTCCCGATGCCGGTGGCATCGGCGAGCTGTGCGGGGGAGGTGTTGGCGTAGCCGTGGGTCCAGAACTGGTCCATCGCGCGGTCGAGGACCGTGTCGGTGTCGAAGTTCTGGGGCCTGGCCATGTCTCGACGGTAGACGTTCTATACCTCTAGGTCAATAACTCGGGCGAAAGATCGTGGCCGTGCGTGCCACGATCTCGTGCGCTACTTGCCGATGATGCCGAAAGCGTTGCCGTCGGTGTCTTCCAGGACGCAGATACGGGCGCCGGGGCTGACTTCGCGCGGGGCGGTCCGTTCGGTCGCGCCCGCGGCGATCGCCGCTGCTCTGGCCTTGTCCACATCGTCGACTCCGGCGAAGGCGACCGGACCCGCCGTGACGTCACCGCTGGGGTCGAGGCCGATCTGGACGTCTCCGACTGCCCAGCCGACGTAGTACGGCTCGTCGGTGTGGGGTTCGCCGTAGAGGGTGGTGTAGACGGCTTTCGTCGCGGCCAGATCGGATACGGGGATGACGACGCTGGCGATGGTGGGGCTCATCGGATCTCCTCTTACGATAGGAGCGAGCCACGTTCGCGAGCGACGAGTGGACCGATCGTCGTGTGCGATGGTGACCGCGGTGGACGAATGACCTCGGCGCCCAGCCTACTCAGCCCCGCTCAGCCCTCCGTCGCTGCTGCGGCCCGCGTGTCGACGCTTCCTCGGCACGGTCGCGTTCGATCAGGACGAACCCGTTGCGTCAGTGGTGACCGCGTTCGGGCAAGACGAGTTGGGCGCCGGTAGTCGGGTGGTCGAAGACGTCGACGGGGTGGTGGTAAACGGCGGTGAGCAGTTCGCGGGTGAGGATCTCGCGCGGGGGGCCGTCGGCGGCGACGCGTCCCGCGTCCAAGACGGTGACCCGGTCGGCGTAGGCGGCGGCGACCCCCAGGTCGTGGACCACGACGACCACAGCGGCGCCCTCGGCGGCGCGGGTGGCGGCCAAGCGCAGGACGGCTTCCTGGTGACCGAGGTCGAGGGCCGCGGTCGGTTCGTCCAGCAGCAGGGTGGCGGTGTCCTGGGCCAGAACGCGAGCCAGGGCCACCCGGGCACGCTCGCCGCCCGACAACGACGGGAACACGCGCGTGGCGAGGTGGGTGACGTCGGTGGCGGCCAGTGCCGCGGTGATGAGGGCGTCGTCGTCGCCGGCGGCGGGCGTGTGCAGCCACGGGGCGCGGCCCATGGCGACGACCTCACGCGCGGTGAACGGGAAGCCCACGGCGTGCGATTGGGGCAGCACCGCGCGGCGGCGGGCCATATCGGCGGGGGTCCAGTGCGAGAGCGCGTGGCCTTCGAGTTTGACCGTGCCTGCGCTGGGCTCGAGTTCGCCGGCGAGCGCGGCGAGCAGGCTGGACTTGCCCGCACCGTTCGGGCCGACGAGCGCGACGATCTCTCCGGCCGCGACCTGGAAGTCGACCTCGTCGAGGACGGTACGGGTGCCCCGCTCGACGGTGAGCCCGGTGGCGCGCAGGGTGACGGCGCCGAGCTCCGGGCGCGTGGGCACGTCGGGGGTTCGTGCGAACAGCGAACGCCAGGATGCGCGGCGCTCGCGGGTGGTGTCGGTCATCCCCAACCTCCTGCGCGGGCACGGGTGCGGCGCAGCAGCCAGAAGAAGAACGGGCCGCCGATCAGGGAGGTGAGCATGCCCAGTGGCAGGTCCGCGTTGTGGACCAGCGTGCGGGCGACGACGTCGGCACCGAGCAGCACCACCGCGCCCACGATCGCGCTGAGCGGGACGAGCACCCGGTGGCCGGGGCCGACCATCATGCGCACCAGGTGCGGCACGATCAGGCCGACGAACAAGATGATGCCGCTGAACGCCACGCCCGCGGCGGTGAGCACGGCGACCACCACGATCACCTGCCTGCGCAGCCGCTCCACGTCGACACCGAGGTGGCGGGCCGCGGAATCGCCGAGCGCGAGCAGATCCAGGCGTGGTGCGATGAGAATCGCGGCCAGGATGCCGACCGAGGCCAGCGCCGCCACCACCGCCACCGACTGCCAGGTGGCGCCGTTGAGGCTGCCGAGCTGCCAGAACACGATCTGATCCCGCGCGGCGGGGCTGGCGACGAACAGCAGCAGCGCGATCAACCCGCCGGCGAAGGCGTTGATCGCGACACCGGTGAGGATGAGGGTCACCACTTCGGTGCGACCGCCCGACCTCGACAGCACGTAGACCAGCGCGGTGGTGATCAGACCGGCGACGAAGGCGGCCGCTGCCACCGACCACGCGGCGACGAACGCGCCGCCGACCACGATCACGGTGCCCGCCCCGACCGCCGCGCCGGCCGACACCCCGATGACGCCGGGTTCGGCCAGCGGATTGGCGAACACGCCCTGCAGCAACGCACCCGCTGTCGCGAGCGAGGCGCCGACCAGGACGGCCAGGGCCACGCGAGGGAACCGCACCTCCCACAGCGTCACCTCACCGGCCGGATGCGCGGGCAGGGGCCCGATATCGAGGCCGATCCGGTGCGCCACGCTGCCGAGCACCTCGGCGGCGGTCGTGGGGACCTGCCCGAGCACCGCCGACACCACGGCCAGCACGAGCAGGGCGAGCAGCGCGACCGCGAACACGACGGTCACGCGCGTGGCCCGGTGCGCGGTGGGCGGCAGCGGATCAGGAGTGGAGTCGGTGATCCGCGGGGCGTTCGCGGACTCGGTCAGGTCGGGCACCTCGCTCATGCGGTGTCCACCCGGCACGGTTGCTGATCGCTCATGCCGATTTGCCGTAGACAGCGTCGGACAGCGCGGAGACGACGCGGCCGGTGTTGGGGCCGAAGCTGAGGATCACCGCGTCGGACATGTCGACCACGCGCCGATTGCGCCCCGCCGGAGTCTGGGCGATGCCGGGCACCTTCTCCAGTCCCTCGACGCCACCCACCGATTTCAGCCCGTCCGACATCACGAGCAACACATCGGGGGCGGCGGCGATCATCGCCTCGCTGGTGATGGACACGAACGGTTCGTTCACCCCGGAGGCGGTGCCCGCGTCCACGCCACCGATCGCGGTGATCAGCGAATCGGCGCCCGAGCCGCGTCCGGCGATCATGGTGATCGCGGCACTGCGCAGATACAGGAACGCGATCTTGGGCTGTGGATCCTGCTTCGGCACGCGGGCGGTCGCGGCGGCGATCTCGTCGTGGGTGCGCGCGCCGAGCTGCTTGCCCGCCTCGGGAACGCCCAGTGCGGTGGCCACGGCCTCGATCTGCGGGACGACGCCGTCCATGCTGCGCTCGGGGTCGAAGTAGACGACGGTCACCCCGGCTGCGCGTAGCTGCTCACGCACGGCGGGGGCCGCGCTGGTGGTGTCGGTGAGGAACACCGACGGGCGCAGGTTCAGGACCGCTTCGACGCTGAGGCTGCCGTTGCCACCGGCCACATTGGGCACGGACGCGACGGCGGGGAACGAGGCCGAGGTGCTGCGGCCGACGAGGTTCGCGCCGAGGCCGAGGGCCCAGACGGTTTGGGCGAGGGTGCCGTACCGGTCGACGGCGATGATCCGCGAGGTGTCGGTGATCGTCACATCGGTGCCGTCATGGGACTTCACCGTCACCGGCAATCGCGGACTCGGCGCGGGTCCGATCGGTACGGGGTCGAGGTCGGCGAGCTGGGCTGTCACCGGCCCACCGGAATTGGCAGTCGATGCAGGATTGCTTGCGGTGCAAGCGACGGCGCCGGTCAGCACCGTCGCCGCGAGCATCGCCGTCAGCACACCACGCAGTTTCATGCAGGTAAGGCTAGCCATCATTCGGAACGGGCGCTCACATCGTCCAGCGCTGCCGCGATCGCTCGCGGCAACTCGAGTGTCTCGGCGGCCAGCACACCGGTGAGCTGACCGATATCGCGGGCACCGACGATCATGCTCGTGATGCCCGGCCGATCACGGATCCAGGCCAGCGCCACCGCCAGCGGCGACGTGCCGAGCCCGTCGGCGGCGGTGACCAGCGCGTCGACCACCCTGGTCGCGCGATCGTCGTCGAGCCTGCGCCGGATCTCGGCCGCGGTCGCCTCGTCGGCACCCCGCGAATCCGCGGGGACACCGTCGCGATACTTGCCGGTCAGGATCCCACCCGCCAGCGGCGCCGACGCGATGACGCCCACCCCGTGGTGGCGGGCGGCGGGAATCACATCGTTCTCGGTGCCACGCGCGAGCAGCGAATACGGCGTCTGCGCGGCGCTGATCGGCGCGATCGCGGCCAGACTCGCCAACTGCCACGCCGCGAAACCACGCACCCCCGCGTACCGGGTGCGTCCGGTACGCACCGCGGTCTCGAGGGTTGCCGCGACCTCATCGAGCGGGGTGTACGGATCCCAGGCGGCGATGCTCCAGATGTCGAGATGGTCGGTGCCCAGTTCGAGCAGGGTCCGATCGAGTTGTTTGAGCAGCGTGCGCCGCGACGCGTCGACCACCGGACCCACCGCCGCGGGCGCGGGCACCGAGTCGCCGACCCCGGCGCCGGGCGCGTGCATCACCACACCCGCGCTTCCGCTGAGCACCAATTCGTCACGCGACACCAGGTCGCCGAGCAGGTCCGCCAGGATCCGCTGCGCCACCCCCTCGCCGTAGACGGGCGAGAGGTCGACGAGCGTGCCACCGGCCTCGGTGAACGCCGCCAACTGCACCGATGCCTCATCGGCATCGGTATGTGTCCCCCAGGTATGGGTCGCCAACCCGATTCGCGACACCCGAAGTCCGCTGCGTCCCACCGTTCGCTGTTCCATCACCGCGCCCGCGCATTCGTCACGGCGACAGCCTAATGCGCGCACCACCACTGCCTCGCTCGGCGACCCGTGCCACGGCGCGGCAGAACTCGATCTCGGTGATGGGAGGGCGACGACCGACCGCGACGACGGGTAGGGTCGCTGCGAGATCGTGGCGGTCACAGCCGCAGGTGCAGGAAAAGCCCAGGAGGACGCCGTCTTTCGGGCGCGAGTCAGCAGGAGGACGTGTTGGGCGAGTCGATGACCTGGTTCCAGGCATTGGTACTCGGATTGGTGCAGGGACTCACCGAGTTCCTGCCGATCTCCTCCTCCGGACACCTTCGGATCGTCTCGGGCGTGTTCTTCGGCGACGACGCGGGTGCCTCGTTCACCGCTGTCACTCAACTCGGCACCGAACTCGCGGTCCTGGTGTACTTCGCCAAAGACATCTGGCGCATCCTCGTCGCCTGGTTCACCACCCTCGGCATGCGGTGGCGGGAACGCTCGCAGCGTGAGGTCGCGGTCGGCGATCGGGTGACCACGAAACTGCCGGTGATGGACCGCAGCGCCCGCGAAGCTCATGAACGTGACACCCAGCGCGAACTCGACTATCGCATCGGCTGGTACGTGATCATCGCCACGATCCCGATCGGTGTGTTGGGGTATCTGTTCAAGGACGAGATCCGCACCGGTGCCCGCAATCTGTGGCTGGTGTCGTTCATGCTGATCGCTTTCGCCCTCGTGATCGCAGCCGGTGAGTACTTCGGTAAGAAAGAACGCCCCATCGAACAGCTCACCACCCGCGACGGCATCGTCATGGGCTTGGCACAGTGCCTGGCGCTGATCCCGGGCGTCTCCCGCTCCGGCGCCACCTCCACCGCGGGTCTGTTCCTCGGCTTGAAGCGTGAGGCGGCTGTGCGGTTCTCCTTCCTGCTGGCGATCCCCGCAGTGACCGCGTCCGGGCTGTTCAGCCTGCCTGACGCGTTCGAACCGGCAGGTGAGGGGCTCAATGCCAGTGGGCCGCAGTTGCTGGTCGCTACCGTGCTGGCGTTCTTCGTCGGGTATGCCTCGGTGGCCTGGCTTTTGAAGTTCGTCGGCAAGCATTCGTTCTACTGGTTCGTCGGGTATCGGATCATCGTCGGCCTCGCTGTGATGGCCCTGCTGGCCGCCGGCGTCGTCTCCGCCACCTGATCCCGACCCCGACCCATGGTTAGGCTGGTCCCATGACGGTGATCCTGCTCCGGCACGGAGTGTCCACCTCCAACACCGCGCGCACCCTCGCGGGCCGCGCCCCCGGTGTCGAACTCACCGAGCGCGGTACCGAACAGGCCGCCGCGGTGGCCGACCGGCTCGCGATGCTGCCGATCGAACACATCGCCAGCTCGCCGCTGCTGCGCTGTCAGCGCACGGTGGCGCCGCTGGCCGAGAAACTCGGTCTCGAACCCGACCACGACGAACGCCTCATCGAGGTCGACTACGGCGACTGGACCGGGCGCCCGATCGCCGAGCTGGTCACCGAACCACTGTGGCGGATCGTGCAGGGTCACGCCTCGGGCGCGGTGTTCCCCGGTGGGGAAGGGCTGGCCCAGGTCCAGCAGCGCGCGGTCGCCGCGATCCGCGACATCGAACGCACGCTGGCCGAGAAAGCGGGCCGGGATGTGCTGTGGGTGGCGTGCGCGCACGGCGACGTCATCAAATCGATCCTTGCCGACGCCCTCGGCCTGCACCTGGACAGTTTTCAGCGGATCGCGGTGGAACCGGCCTCGATCAGCGTCGTCCGCTACAGCCCGCACGGGCCGTCGGTGTGGAAGTTCAACGACACCGGCGCCGATCTTTCCGCGCTGGCCGCGTCCGCACCGACGACACCGACACCTGGTGGAGAGGTACCTGCGGCCGCGAACGCGGATAATGGGAATGCGGGGCACCGCGATTCTCCTTAGAGGAGTGTGTTCGTGAGTGTCGATCAGGGTCACGTATCAGGAGGTGCATGTGTCACGCGCAATCCATGTATTTCGCACCCCCGATCGTTTCGTCGCCGGGACCGTCGGTGAACCGGGCGATCGTTCGTTCTACCTGCAGGCTGTGCAGGAGCCGCTGGTGGTGAGTGTGCTGCTCGAGAAGCAGCAGGTGAAGGTGCTCGCCGACCGGATGGGTCTGCTGCTCGACGAGGTAGCGCGCCGCTTCGGCGCCGAGGTGCCACCCGAAGGTGAGGACGTGCGCGATGTCGCGCCGCTGGTCACCCCCATCGACACCGAATTCCGGGTCGGCACCATGGGTCTGGGCTGGGATTCCGACGCAGGCGCCGTGGTGGTCGAGTTGCTCGCGATCACCGAGACCGAGGTCGACGAATCGGTGGTGCTCGACGACACCGACGAAGGCCCCGACGCGGTGCGGGTTTTCCTGACCCCCATCCAGGCACGCGAGTTCGCGTTGCGGTCGGCGCGGGTGATCGCGGCAGGCCGCCCACCGTGCCCGCTGTGCGGGGAACCGCTGTCCTCGCGGGGGCACATGTGTGTGCGCACCAACGGGTACAAGCGCGGCGAGATCTTCGGCGCTGCCGAGCTCGAAGAGGAGTGATCTTCTGTGCCGGTACTCACCGAAGGTGACCTCGACATCGTCGGCCGGATCGGCGTCGCCAGCAACCTCACACTGGTGTGTGAGATCGCCGCACCCGAACCCGACGGTGCCCCGCTGCGGGTGGTGTACAAGCCGGTGCGTGGTGAACGGCCGCTGTGGGACTTTCCCGACGGCACCCTCGCGGGCCGAGAGGTCGCGTCGTATCTGATCTCCGAACACCTCGGCTGGGGTGTGATCCCCGAAACGGTGCTGCGCGACGGGCCGCTGGGGCCGGGCATGGTGCAGCGCTGGGTCACCTCGGTCGACAACCGCACCGATGCCCGTCAGCGCCTCGACCTGGTCGATCTGTGCACGCCGGGAACCGTGCCCGCGGGATTCTGCGAAGTGCTGCGCGCGCTCGACGAGCAGGGCAACGAGGTCTCGCTCATCCACGCCGACGATCCGCGCCTGCAGCGGATGGCGGTGCTGGATCTGTTGCTCAACAACGCCGATCGCAAAGGTGGGCACGCGCTGGAAGGTGTCGACGGGCAGGTCTACGGCGTCGACCACGGCATCTGTCTGCACGCCGAACCGAAACTGCGCACCGTGCTGTGGGGCTGGGCGGGACGACCGGTGCACGAGTCGCTGATCCCCGACATCACCACCTTCGCCGCGAATCTGCCCGGCGTCGTGGCCGATTCGCTGGCCATCCACATCACCGACGCCGAGATCACCGCTCTGGCCGAACGGGCGAAGGCCTTGCTGGATCACCCGGTGATGCCTGTCCCCAACTCCTCGCGTCCGATCCCCTGGCCCGCATTCTGACAGCAGGTCCGGCGCCGATAAATCGGTCGTGCTCCGCCCGGCCCGGTTGCTACCGTTGCCGCCATGAAGGTCGAATCCCGATTCGCTGCCGCGACCGCACGAGCTCTCAGCTCGCCGGTCGCTGCCGCCTGACCTTCTCTCCCATGCCGGCGACCGGAAACGGTCCGCTGGCGTGCGTCGGTCTTGTCGCTGTTCGTCATGGTGGCCGCTTCCGGTCGATGTCACCTCGATGGAGCAACCACCATGATCACCACAGACCAGACCGTTCGGACCTTCCTCGACTATTTCCGCGAACGCGGGCACGAACTCACACCGGACGGATCACTCATTCCCTCGCCGGGGGATCCGGTGCTGTTCACCACCTCCGGGATGCACCCGTTGACCCCGTATCTGAGGGGTCGGCCCCACCCGCTGGGCCGGCGACTCACCGGCTCACAGCGATGCTTGCGCACCACCGATCTCGACGAAGTCGGTGACGACACCCACCTCACCGTGTTCGAGATGCTCGGATCGTGGTCACTCGGCGACTACAGCGGCCCGCAGAGCCTGCGGTGGGGAGTGGAACTGCTGCGCGACGGCTTCGGTATCGACCCGAACCGGATGCACGTCACGGTGTTCGGCGGTGACGACCACGTCGAGCCCGACCACGAGTCGTGGCGCACCTGGGACGAGCTGGGTCTGCCGGTCGAACCGACCGTCGACGAGAACTGGTGGTCCAACGGCCCGACCGGACTGTGCGGGCCCGACTCCGAGATCTTCGTCTGGACCGGAGACGACACGCCGCAGGGCACACCGATGACCGATGACCGGTGGGTGGAGGTGTGGAATCACGTCATGATGCGCTACCTGCGCCATCCCGACGGCAGCCTCGAACCGATGCGCCGACCCTGCGTCGACACCGGGCTGGGGCTGGAACGGCTGGTGCGAATCCTGCGGAACTCACAGTCCGTCTTCGAGATCGACCTGTTCGAGCCCTGGCTGAACACCCTGCCCCGAATCTGGGGCCCGCTCGATGATCGGTCGCTGCGAGTGCTGTCGGACCATCTGCGATCGAGCATCGTCGTCCTCGGCGACGGGGTCACCCCGTCCCCGTCGGGCCGTGGTCACATCCTGCGGCGTTTGCTCCGCCGCACCCTCACCACGTTGTGGCGCGACGATCCGACCCGCACTCTGTCGGACCTGCCGATCGAGCTGGTGGACCACACCCTCGGGCACTTCCGGCAATCCGTGCGCTCCCAGGACGTGCGCACCCTGCTGGTCGAGGAGGAACACAAATTCGATCTGCTGCTCCGGCGCGGGCGAAAGGTCTTGTCCCACCGTCGTTTCAGCGGACCCTTGACCGACGGCGACTACCATTACCTGCACGACACCCACGGTCTGCCCCGCGATCTCGTGGTGTATCTGACCACCGAATCCGGGGTCGGGTGAGCGGGTTCGGATTCTGGGTCCTTCGTGGCGGTAGCAGGTTTTCGGAAGCGCAAGGCCGGACCGGGTGTGAGGATCGCCGGACAACGATGCGAGGAGAAGAGATGCGACAACATGCTGGTCCGGCTCCGTCGGTTGCGCAGTGGCGCGTGGTCGGGGGAAGCCGATGAGAACCGTCGTGCTGAGTCTTGTCGCGGTGCTGTTCGCGGGGATGGGGTTGTACGCGCTGGCCGCTCCCGCCGCGCTGGCACGTCCGTTCGGGACGACGGTGGCGACGGCGGTGAGCCGGGCCGAGATTCGCGCGGTGTACGGCGGTTTCGGGCTGGCCGTCGCCGGGGTGCTGTTCTGGTCGGCGTTCGGTGCCGACGATCTGCGGTCCGGGGCAGCGCTGACTGTGGGTTTCGCGCTGGCCGGGATGGCGGGCGGTCGCATCATCTCGCGACTGGTCGACAGCGCGACGCGCTTCTATCCGAACTGGTTCTACTGCCTGATCGAGCTCGTGGGCGCCGCGCTCGTGCTCGGTGTCGCCTGACAGATCCGGTCGGACACCTTCCCGTAGTGTCCGAAACGGTGAGGTGGGGGCCGATGAATTTCGAGCGCGAAGGAGGTCTACACGGTATGAGGAAACTGATCTACGGATTCGGCGTGTCAGTCGACGGTTACGTCAACGACCGTGACGGCAGAATCGACTGGACCGACCCCGACGACGAGCTGCACCAGTTCCACAACGACAGATTCCGCGGGCTCGAGGTCGCGGTGAACGGTCGCAGGCTCTACGAGCTGATGGCCGAGTACTGGCCGCACGTGCCCGAGGACGCACCGCCCATCCAGCGCGAGTTCGGCGAACTCTGGACCCGCACACCCAAGGTCGTCTGCTCCCGCACGCTCACCGAGGTCCACTGGAACAGCACCCTGGTCAGCGAGAACGTCGTCGAGGAAGTCCGCAGGATCAAGGCCGAAGGCGACGGCGTCATGGAGGTCGGTGGTGCGAGCCTCGCGTCCGCGCTGATGCCACACGGGCTCATCGACGAGTACCAGCTGTTCGTCTCGCCGATAGTGCTCGGCGGTGGCACACCGATGTTCCCGGCACTGGATCAGCGGATCGGGCTGCGCTTGGTCGAGACGCGGCGCTTCGAAACGGTGATGCTGATGCGCTATCAGGTCGACTGAGGTCCGCGCACCGCGGCTGTAGCTGCGGTTTCTCACGGTGGCCAAGGCTCTGTTGCCTGGTCAGCGCCGGTGCTAGTGTGCTCCAAGCACTTTCGTTATCCCCGTGAGATCTGAGGAAACCTATGTCGACCCGTTCTATCGTCACCGCCTCCGCAGCCGCGTTGCTGCTCACCGGTGCTGCCGCTGCTGTTGCCGCGCCCGCGCAGGCGTTCCCTGCCGGGTGGTGGGCTGAGAAGACCTATGTGTGTTCCTCCACCAACCAGGCCGGCGCGCCGCTGCCCGACGTTACGGTGAAGGCCGGCAACGAGGTTGGTGCGGCGTATTACGCGACCCAGCAGCTCGGCCCGGACGCGGCGCAGATGCAGTGCCGCGAACTGTGATGTGATCATGTTCGGTGTCGCCGCACGTCGGGGAGCGGTGGCACCGAAGTCTCATCCCGCGTGCGAGAGCACGAATTCGCTTACCGCAGCAGACTGATTCAGTAGCGCGTGCCCGACTCCGGGCAGGAGCCGCACCTCGCCTCGGGTGAAGGCGCGGGCGCGTTCGGCGGTGCGTGCGGAGTCGAACAGAGCGTCGCGTTCGCCGACGATTATCAGGACCGGGATGTCCACTTCGCGTAGTTGTTCGTCGCGGAAGATGGGCAGTTTTCCAGGGCGGGGCGAGAAATGGGTGAACGTCAACGCGATGTCGTCGACGATCGGATCCGCTTGCGCCCCATCCAGGCCGAGGCCCAGGCGTGCCATCTCGCGCACGCTGTGCCTGCCGATCATCCGCAGCCCGATCGCCTTCACGAGCCAGCCGTAGCGGTGCTTGCCCAGTCCTCCCGGGCACAGCAGGACCAACGTCGTAACCCGGCCCGGCCTGCGCAGGACGTAATCGAGTGCGGTCCACCCACCCAGCGACATGCCGACCAGTGCCACGGTGTCGAGGCCGAGTCCGTCGATGACCTCGTCGAGCCAGCTCGCGGTCGCATCGCTGTCCAGTGCCAGCCGGGTGGGGACGCTGAAGCCGGGTTCGCCGGGCAGATCCACCGCATACACGCGGAAGCTTCTCGACCAGTCCGCGATGTCGGCGCGCCAGGTGCTCGCGTTGGCTCCTGAGCCGTGCAGCACGACCAGCGGCGGTGCGTCCGCCGGTCCGGAGGCCACGACGAACGTTTCGCCGATGCCGGTGTCGATCCGCAGTTCCTCGCGTGGCACCGGCCAGGCGTCGAGGTGTTCGCGGTAGCGCTGCTCGACGAGCCGTCGGCCTTCGTCGGTTTTGTAGATCATGAGCGCAGGATTCCGTCCAGGTAGTCGAGCAGGCGGGAACTGTCGGCGAGGCTGCCGAGCAGGATCACTTTGAGGCGGTGCCGGGCCGGGTCGTAGCTGGTCTCCACGCGCATCCGCTGACCGCCGCCGCCTCGGGTACCGGCGGTGGCGGTGAGCAGAGTGGTGATCCGGTCGACGGTGGCGCGGTCGATGTCGTCGATCTCGACGATGCAGGAGGACTCGGCGTGTCGACGCGGTGTCGTCTGCGGTGTGGTGATCGGCAGTCCGGTGAAGGTCTCGAGGTCTTCGTGGGTGATGCGGTACTGCTTGCCGATGCGCACGGCGGGGAGTTTGCCGTCGCGCACATAACTGCGCACGGTGCGGACATGCAGTCCGAGCAGTTCGGCGACCTGCTCCACCGAATAGAGACGATCTGTCATGAAACAACCGTAAACGAAGGTACATATAGGGATCAATAGGGATGTTTTGTGAGTTGTGGACTGTGACAATGATCGCGATGGCAACCGTTCGCCCAGGTGGGACCGCACACTGGGCACGACACGCCCGATCCGCCCCGCTACCCCCGTGACCAGCGGATCTGCTCGAGCGCAAACCTTGACGCTCGCGCCGCGACACGTTTGTGTGCAGGTAGCGGGCCGTGCCGCGACGCCGCGAGCAACCCCATGTGCCGGGCCGCGGGCCGAGCACCTCGACAGGGGCTCTACCCTCGAAGACATGCAGTCCTGGTCCGATATCGCCCTGCCGACAGTCCCCGGAACAGGGCCGCCGTTGCGTTTGTACGACACCGCCGACCGTCAGATCCGCCCGGTCACCCCCGGCGAGACCGCGAAGATGTACGTCTGCGGCATCACGCCCTACGACGCCACCCACCTCGGTCACGCCGCCACTTACCTGACGTTCGACCTGGTCAACCGCGTCTGGCGCGACGCGGGCCACGACGTGCACTACGTGCAGAACGTCACCGACGTCGACGACCCGCTGTTCGAACGCGCCGACCGCGACGGTATCGACTGGCGCGACCTCGGCAGCCGCGAGATCGACCTGTTCCGCGAAGACATGGCCGCACTCCAGGTGCTGCCCCCACGCCACTACATCGGTGCCATCGAATCGGTGGAGGAGGTGGTGGAGCTGGTGCAGAAGTTGCTCGCGGCCGGCGCGGCCTACATCGTCGACGATGCCGAGTACCCCGACATCTACTTCCGCACCGACGCCACCGAGCAGTTCGGCTACGAATCCGGCTACGACCGCGCCACCATGGAGACGCTGTTCGCCGAACGCGGCGGCGACCCGGACCGGCCGGGCAAACGCGACACCATCGACGCGCTGCTCTGGCGGGCCGAACGCCCCGGTGAACCGTCGTGGGAGGCGCCTTTCGGCGCCGGCAGGCCCGGCTGGCACATCGAGTGTGCGGCGATCGCGCTCAACCGCATCGGCGCCGAGTTCGACATCCAGGGTGGCGGCTCGGATCTGATGTACCCCCATCACGAGTACTCCGCCGCGCACGCCGAGGCGATCACCGGCGCCCGCCGCTTCGCCCGCCACTACGTGCACGCCGGCCTGATCGGCCTGGACGGCGAGAAGATGTCGAAGTCCCGGGGCAACCTCGTCCTGGTGTCGAAGCTGCGCCGCGCCGGTGTCGATCCCGCCGCGATCCGCCTCGGCCTGCTCGCCGGTCACTACCGCGCCGACCGTATGTGGACCGACGAGGTCCTCACCGCCGCGCAGCACCGCCTCGACCGCTGGCGTGAGGCCGTGTCGCTGACCTCGGGCCCCTCGGCCACCGACACCGTCGCCCGGCTGCGCCGGCACCTGGCCGACGATCTCGACACGCCGAAGGCACTCGACGCGATCGACAACTGGGCCGAACAGGCCATCGCCTACGGCGGCGCCGACACCGAAGCCCCCGCCCTGATCCGCGCCGCCGTCGACGCGCTCCTGGGCGTCAGTCTCTGACACGATCGCAGGTCAGCGCGGCGAGGCCCTTCCTGATGCCGCGGTGACCTGCGCCGACCTGTGACACGCTGCCGGTAGAGTCGCCGGGAAGTGAAGCGCGGGGCGCTGTCGCGTCGTGTGCACGACCGGCGACAGGAGCGGCGATGCCCGACCCGCAGGATCAACCGGCCTCCGCCACCACCGTCCTGCACGTGGGTGGGCAACTGCGCGCCAGCTCCCACGGGAGACTGACCAACGGGCTGCGCCACCGGCCCGGCGTCCTCGCGGTCGACCCCAATCCGGTCGCCCAAACCGCCACTGTCACCTACGACCCCACCCGAACATCCGTCGCCGACCTGCGCACCTGGGTCCGCGACTGTGGCTATCACTGCGCGGGGCGCTCGGTCCCGACCCACGTCTGCGACCCGGCGAGCGAGCCGACCACGCATACACGGCCCGCCCCGCACGGTGCCGAATCCGCCACCGCACCCGAGCAGTCCGCCGATTCCGTGGTCGGCCATGCGCCGCCTGCGATGCCCTCGCACGGCGAGTCCCCGAGTCATCGCGTGCCGAGTCGGGATCAGCCCCACGCCGCGCACGGCGGTGGGCACGAGCACGGCGGGCACGCGTCGATGTCGATGGACGACATGGCTCGCGACATGCGCAACCGATTCCTCGTCGCGCTGGTCTTCTCCACCCTGGTGATGCTCTGGTCGCCGATGGCCACCCACATGCTCGGCCTGCACCTGCCCGTCCCGTTCGGGATGCGCGCCGACATCTGGATGCTCGTCCTGAGCGTGCCGGTGATCTTCTACTCCTCGACGATCTTCTTCACCGGGGCGTGGGCGGCGTTGAAGGCCCACACCCTCGACATGATGGTGCTGGTCTCGGTGGGTATCGGGACGGGATGGCTGTACTCGCTGTATGTGACGTTCACCGGCGGCGGTGAAGTGTTCTACGAGGCCGCCACGATGCTGGCGACATTCGTGCTGCTGGGCCACTGGTTCGAAATGCGGGCGCGCAGCGGCGCCGGCGACGCGGTGACGAGCCTGCTGGATCTGTCGCCGCCGAAAGCCGTTGTGCTGCGCGACGGTCAGGAAGTGCGGGTGCCGACCGCCGACGTGCGGGTGGGTGAGGTGCTGCTGGTGCGGCCCGGCGCGAAGATCGCCGTCGACGGCACCGTGCTGGACGGGTCGAGCGAGGTCGACGAGTCGATGGTGACCGGTGAGAGCATGCCGGTGCCCAAGCAGCCGGGTTCGGCGGTGATCGGCGCGACCATCAACACCACCGGCAGCCTGCGGGTGCAGGCCACCAAGGTCGGGTCCGACACCGCTCTGGCTCAGATCGTCGAATTGGTGCAGCAGGCACAGAATTCGAAGGCCCCGGGTCAGCGGCTGGCCGATCGGGCCGCGTTCTGGCTCACCCTGGTCGCGCTGCTGGGCAGCCTGACCACCCTGGCGGTGTGGTTGCTCGTCGGTGCTTCGCTGAGCACAGCACTGTTGTTCGCGATCACCGTGGTGGTGGTGACCTGCCCGGACGCGCTCGGGCTGGCGACACCCACGGCGATCATGGTCGGCACCGGGCTCGGCGCCGAACGTGGTGTGCTGTTCAAGAACGCGACAGCGCTGGAGGACGCGGCGCGCATCGACGTGGTGGTGCTGGACAAGACCGGCACCCTCACCACGGGCGCACCCGAAGTCACCGACGTGATCACCGCGCCCGGCGTGGACACCGACCGGGTGCTGGCACTGGCCGCGGCGGTGGAACTCGAATCCGAGCACCCCCTCGCCGAGGCCATCGTCGACTACGCGAAAGCCCATGGTGTGGACACCCTTTCGGCCACCGGGTTCCAGAATGTGGCCGGCCGCGGCGCGACGGCCACGGTCGACGGGCTGCACGTGATCGTGGGCAACCGCGGACTGCTCGACGCCGACCACATCGAGCTGGGCGAGTTGGCGAAACACCGTGACGAACTGGCGGCCTCGGGCCACACCGCAGTCCTGGTCGCCGTCGACGGTCACGCGCACGCGGTGATCGCGCTGGCCGACGCCGCACGCTCGACCTCCGCCGACGCCGTGCGGGCACTGCACGACCTCGGTGTCGGCGTGGTCATGCTCACCGGTGACAACGCAGGCACCGCCGAACGCATCGCCCGCGACCTCGGCATCGACACCGTGATCGCCGATGTCCTACCGAAGGACAAGGCCGACCGGATCGCCGATCTGCAACGCACCGGTAAGAAGGTCGCGATGGTCGGCGACGGGGTGAACGACGCGCCCGCCCTGGCCCGTGCCGACCTCGGTATCGCCATCGGCGCAGGCACCGACGTGGCCATCCAAACCGCCGACGTGGTGCTCATGCGCTCGGACCCGTACGCGGTGTCGACGGCCCTGCGTATCGGTCGCGGCACGGTCCACAAGGAACGCCAGAACCTGGGTTGGGCAGTCGGTTACAACGGCATCGCCCTGCCCATCGCGGCCGGTGTCTTCGCCCCGTGGGGTCTGACCATGCGCCCGGAGATCGCCGCGATGGCGATGTCGGGGTCGAGCCTGATCGTCGCTCTCAACGCGTTGCACCTCAAACGGCTGTCGCTGCCCTCCGCGCCCCAGCACCAGTGAGGGCCGCCCACAGCCCAACGTGGGCCCGCGACCTCGCGGACGGGCACCACCGCGCCGGTTGCCCGCAGTGTGCTGCGCTTATACTGTGGGCCACAGCGCAGCTGACCTGCCGTCGATCGGAGAGCGTCACATGGGGTGCTATCAGCGCATCGTCGTGGGAACCAACGGCTCGGAGGCCGCGCAGACGGCGGTAGCGGTGGCGGGGGAGTTCGCGATGCGCCTCGGTGTCGCGGTCACCGCGGTGAGTGTGTGGAAGGACGCGGGGCGCAAGTCGGCCACCGACGCCGAATGGGCCGAAGCCAACACTCGGGCAGCCGCCGAAGCCCTGCTCGAAGCCGGCGTGACCGAGGTCGCCCGCACCGAACTCGACGGCACGGCAGGCGCGTTGCTGCTCGAGATCGCCGAACGTGAACCCGCCACGTTGCTCGTGATCGGCGGCGGCAGCCTGGGCAGTTCCAAGGCGCGACTGCTCGGCTCGACCGCCAATCACGTCTCCCACCACAGTCAGACCGACGTCGTGTTCACCAACAAGGTCCCCAAACGCTGGACCACCATCGGGCTCACCACCGACGGATCGGCGAGTTCGCTGACCGCGGTCCGTCGCGGCTACGAGCTCGCCCTGGCGCTGGGTGCGCGCCCGTTCCTGGTGGCTTCGGCCAAGACCGATGACGACGGTGCCGACATCCTGATCGACGTCGAAGGTCAGATCGCGGTCGAGGACCCGGAACTGTTCGGACGCGACATCCTCACCGGGGTCCCCCCGGCGGAGGCAATCTGCAACTCGGCCTGGAAATACGATCTGGTCGTGATCGGCAACCGTGGAATGAGCGGTCCCGCACGTCTTCTGGGCTCGGTGGCCAACAAGGTAACCCACGACATCGACACCAACTTGCTGCTGGTCAACACCACGCACTGAGTCATCGGCCCTCGCGTGCAGGAGGTGTCGGCCACCCACTGGTGACTCCACGCGTGGTGATTGCCGTTCGAACGGGAGCGCCGAGTCCGGTCTGATCAGGTGTTTGCTCCGGTTTAGCGGGTAACCGCGGAACTTGCCCGGACCGGGGAGTTCGGTCGCCTATGATGACCGTACGCGCGATGTTCGCCACACAACGGAGTGGACGCCGGATGAATGCTGGGATCGAGGCGGCGGGTTTCTTCGGCCTGCTGGACTGGGAGAAGACGACCGGTCTGAGCAAGTTCTGGGTCGACATGATCACCATCCCGATTTTCAGTGCCATGGCCGGTCTGATCACCAATTGGACCGGGGTGATCATGCTGTTCGCGCCGGTGCGGTTCACCGGCTTCTACGTGCCGGGCCTGAAAACGATCTTCCCGCTGTTGCCGCGCAAGGTGCAGATCCTGCCGACCTTCGCCCCCGGTGGCATCCTCGGCTTCCAAGGCTTCATTCCGGCGCGCTCGGAGAAGATGGCGAGCCTGATGGTCGACAACGCGGTCGCCAAGATCGGCACCGCCAAGGACTTCTTCGACCAGATGGATCCGCGCAAGATCTCCGCACAGGTCGCGCTGGTGGCGATGCCGAACGTGCGCTCGATGGTCGACTCGATCATGGTCGCCGAGCATCCGCGCCTGTGGGCCGACATGCCGCCGCGCGCACGCGAAGCCGTCTACACCCGGGTCGAGGCCGAGCTGCCCGCGATCACCGATCGTGCGTTCGACTTCATCGGCGAGAACATCGACCAGCTCCTCGATGTGAAGCTGATGGTCGTGGGCTACCTGCGGCGCAGGCCCGAACTGCTCAAGGACGTGATCTACGGGCTCGGCGCACCGGAATTGCGGTTCATGATCCGCAGTGGGGTGCTGGGATTCCCGTTCGGGGTGATCGTGGCGCTGTGGTTGTCGTTGCTGCACTACAGCACCCCCCACGGTGACACCCCCGCGGTGATCTCACTGCCGGGCTGGCTCTACGAGATCCTGCATTTCCTGCCCGCGTGGGCGTGGGTGCTCGCCGGTGGCGCGACGGTGGGTGTGCTGGTCAACATCATCGCGATCAAGGTGGTGTTCGAGCCCGCCGTGCCGCAGCCGCGCTACCGATATCCGTGGGGGGTCGCGAAATTCGCGAAACGGCAGTACCAGGCGGCGGCGGATCTGGGGCATGCGATCGGGTATCAGATCGTCACCCTCGATGTCGTCACCGAGCAATTGCTCGACGGGCCCAGTGGTGACAAGACGCGCGCGGTCATCGCGCACTTCCTCGAGGCCGAGATCGACCGGATTCTGGGCCCGCTGCGGTCGGTGACCCGGCTCGCGATCGGACCCCGCCATTTCGACGCTATCCAGGCCACCGCGGGCGCGAGCCTGGCTACCGAGATGAAGCCGTGGTTGGTCGAGGACGTGGAGTTCTCTCAGACCACCGCGGCCAGCGTCGACCGGCTCGCCACCGAGAAACTGCGTGAACTGCCGCCCGAGGAGTTCGTCGAAATGCTCTACACCGCCATCGAACAGGACGCGTGGCTGCTGTATCTGCACGGTGGCGTGCTCGGTGCCTTCATCGGCGCGCTGCACCTGCTGATCTTCGGAGTGTGAGCAATGGAGCCCAACCCTGATCGCGAACCCAGGATCCCGACCGATCTGCTCGGTTTGGCGCGGATCGCGGGATTGTCGTTGCGCCACATCGTCGGCACGGTGGCCAAGGGCGCTGTGCACACCGCCACCGATCTGGTCGACGACCTCCGTTCCGGCGAACCGATCTCGCAGATCGTCGACGAACGCGTGGAGCTGTTTCGGCGGGCGGCGTTGAGCGCGCTCGGTCTGACCAGCACCGCCACCGGCGTCTACGGCCCGGTCGAAACCAAGGTCGACGCCGAGGATCTCAAGGCGATGGGCGATGCGATGATCACCGAGGGTTGGGACTCCGCGCAGCAACCGCGTGAGCTGCACCCCTCGTTCGTGCCGATCCTGCACGACCTGACACCCGACGAAGCCCGGATCCTGCGCTTCCTGGCTGTCGCCGGGCCGCAGCCCGCGATCGACATCCGCACCAAGGCGCCGTTCGGGATCGGCTCGCAACGGCTGGCCGACGGCATCAACATGATCGCCGCCATGGCCGGGTGCGCGCTGCCCGACCGCGACCACCACTACCTGGGCAACCTCAGCCGCCTCGGACTGGTCCGCTTCTCCACCGAACCGGTCGCCGACTTTCGCCGCTACGCGTTCCTGGAAGCGCAACCACCGGCGCAGGCGGCCTACAAGTCGGTGAAGATGCGAGCCATCAGCTCCTACCGCAGCATCTACCTGACGGTGTTCGGAAAGCAGTTCTGCGACTCGTGTTTCGTGCTGGGCGACTATACCGGGGGCGGTTGGGCAGGCGATGACCGTGGCGACATCTACCTGGGCAAGGGCCCCCGGCTGCCCTGATCGGTTCAGTCCCGGTTGCGCAGCGCGTCGAGGACTTCGGCGAACATCACGGATTTGATCGCTGTCATCGTGGTCTGGTCTTTGCCGCCCAGCGGTGCCACCAAAGCCAGTGCGGTATCGAGGACTTCGCTTTCCGCGGCGGTGGCGTCGACCAGGTCCAGTGCCAGTGCGTCGGGGCCACCGAAGCGGCGGGCCGTGGTCATGCTGGCCACGGCGGTCTTGGGGGTCGTCTTGGCCTGGATGAGCGCGGCCATGCCGTTGGTGAACGGGATGCGGATGTCGGCCTCGGGGAAACAGAAGTAACCACGGTCGGCGCGCATCACCCGGTAGTCGTGCGCCATCGCCACCATCGCACCCGCACCGAAGGCGTGTCCGCCGATCGCGGCGACCGTCGCCATGGGCAGGGTGAGCACCCGGGCGAACAGGGTGTGCACCGCCGCGACGTATTCGGCGGCCCGGTCACCGTTGGCCGAGAGCCAGTCCAGGTCGAGACCGTTGGAGTAGATCTTGCCGGTCGCGGTGGTCACCAGCGCGGACGCGCCCTCGGCGACGACCGCGTCGAGGTGGGTGTTCATCTCGTCGAGGAAGTCGGGGGAGAAGCGGTTCTCGCCGTCGCCGAGGTCGAGCACGGCGATCGAATCGTGGTGGCGCAGTGTGGGCATGGGGCTGTTTCCTTTTCAGTGGGGACCGAGGTCGAGGACGGCACGCACGGCAGCACGCAGCTGAGCGCGGGCCAGGGGGTCGATGAGCCGGTCGCGGCGCAGCAGCAGCGCGGTGGGCAGGTCTACCAGGCAGGTGGTGACGGTGGCGACGCCGCGCCGGTCGGCGCGACCCCACAGGGCGCGCGCGAGCCGGTTGAGCGCGGCGACGAGCGCCTTCTCGGTGTCGGCGATCTCCTGTGCCAGTGCGGGCGCGATGTCGCCGGCGAGCAGTTCGGCGCGGTCGACGATCAGCAGCAGACGCGCGGAGTCGGGATGGTTTTCGGCCAGTCGCGCCGGTGCCTCGGCGGCGTCGAGGACCGCGTCGATGCGGGTCTCGGTGTCGGGCGCGGTGACCGCGCGGTCGATATCGGCCGACTGGAGGGCGAGGAATCGGTGCGCGGCGCGTAACCATGTGCGCGCCAGGACAACCTGGCGGGACTGAAATGTGTGATAGAGCGCGCCATTGGATACTCCGGTAGCGGCGGCGACCGCGCGCACTGTGACAGCGGCGGGTCCGGCGCCTGCTGCCAGCTTTTCGGCGGCGTCCAGCACGGTCTCCGGGTCGTGGGTGCGCGGTCTCGGCATGAACAAAAGTTTACAGAGCGTGCGCTCTGCTATTCCATTCGGATGCGCTTTTGGGCCGTTGTGCACGTATTTCGTTCCGCCACTTGGTATTTCGTCGTCCCTACGGTCCACCCGGGCACAGCGTAGACAACGTTACGTACGCGCGAGGGCTCGATACGATGGGGTACTGTTCGGATTCTTCGGCCCTGCCCGCACGAACAGAACGGCATCGCGATGTCCCGAGTGGTCACCAAGGAGCAGTACTTCGACACCGCGGTGGCGGTGCTCGCAGAGTTCGGCTTCAAAGGTCTCAACATCGGGGTGCTGTGCCGTCGCCTCGGCGTCACCAGCGGCTCGTTCTATCACCACTTCGGCTCCTGGCAGGGCTTCGTCGACACTCTGCTCGAACACTGGGAGAACCGTCAGATGGTGGAGCTACGCGCGCTCGACGTCGGCCACGGTGACGCCGACGCCGACGTGCGGGCGATGTCGGTGCTCGCCAGCGGACTCGAACACGGCGCCGAAGCCGCGCTGCGCGCCTGGGCGGCCAACGACGAATCGGTACACGTCACCGTCAAGCGGGTCGACGAGTCGCGGCGGCGCACCGTGCACCGTGTCATCGACGGCGTCGTCGACGACACGGCCACCGCCACCGTCGTCACCGAATTCGGCATGGCGATGATCATCGGCTATCAACAGCTCGCTGCCGCGGGCGAATCCACCGAACTCGACCACCTGCTCGCCGAATACGCGCGACTGATCTACTCCCACCGCGGCTGACGACCACGTCGGTGCGACGACTGCGTCAGGGTCTCGTGCCGCGCTGATTCGCGACCCCTGGCCGGACGGACACTTCCGTGAGCTAGCCGAGCAATTGGTCCACGTAGCACCATCGCCAGGCTTCCCCGGGCTCCACACTGCGCATCACCGGATGCGCCGAGTCCCGGAAATGGGCGCTCGCGTGGTCACCGATCGAGGACTCACAGCAGCCGATGTTCCCGCAGGCGGTGCACATTCGCAGATGCACCCAGCGCAGACCCTCGTCCAGACACGTCTGACACACCAGCTCACCAGCGGGCGGTTCCGCCAGGGCCGGCGCCTCCTCCAGATGGGCGCACCCCACCGCACCGGCGGCGGTGGACAGCGGTTCGGCGCGGCGGTCGTCGTCGCTCTCGTCGAAACGGTCGATCATCGATTCCTCGAGGTCGAGCCGGGCCAGCACATGTTGGAGGACTTCGTAATCCACCGCCCCCGCGTCGCGAACCGTCAGCACCGCATCGCGTTCGGCGGCCAGCATCGCCAGTCGTAACCGCCGGTACTCCGCGGTCGGTGTCACCAGTTCGGCCTCCGGGCGGCCCAACCGCTCCCAGGCGGCGTTGGAGCGCCAGATCAGTCGCTGTCGCAGCGATTCGATCACCGGTTCGGGGGTGTCCGGTCCGATCCTGCGGTCGAGTTCGGCCAGGCCGGCGGTCGAAGCCTGTTGCAGCAGATCGGCTTTGGCGAGTGCGTCTTCCTCGCGACTGGGTCCGCGCAACCGCAGCAACCGCACCAGCCACGGCAGCGAACTGCCCTGCACCAGCAGCGTGCCGCCGACCACCACCAGGGCGAGCAGTTCCAGCACCGGCAACTGCGGTGTCGAGTCGGGCAGCAACAACACCGCCGCCAAGGTCACCACCCCGCGCATGCCCGCCCACGACACCACCGCCGCATGACTCAACGGTTCGGTCGCGCGCCCGAACAACCTGGCCACCAGCACGGGCGTGAACACCCACACCGGGCGCGCCAGCATCACCGCGGCCAGCACACCCACCGCCGCGACGACGAGCGTGGCGTGATCCAACCCGCTGTGCCAGGCGGCCTCGACGATCCAGCGCACCTGCAACCCGATGATCAAGAACACCGCGCTCTCCAGAATGAACTGGATGGTGCGCCAATTGGTGGTCTCGGCGACCCGCGAGGCCGCGCCCTGCCACCGTTGCGCGCCGTGGCCCAGGATCATCCCGCACGTGACGACCGCGATCACGCCCGAGGCGTGGAAGTGCTCGGCGGGCAGATACGCCACGAACGGGGCCAGCAGCGACACCGAGGTATCGAGCACCGGGTCGGTGATCCGCCGGCGCAACATCACCAATGCCGCCGCCACCACGGCCCCGATGACACCGCCGCCGACGGCCGCGAGCAGGAAATCGCCGCCGATCTGCCATGCGGTCACCGCACCGGCCATCGCCGCGATCGCCGAACGCAACGCCACCAGCGCGGTGGCGTCGTTGAACAGCGACTCGTCCTCGAGCACCGTCACGATGCTGCGCGGCATCCCTGTGCGTCGGGCCACCGCGGTCGCTGCCACCGCGTCCGGGGGAGCGACCACCGCACCCAACGCGACCGCCGCCGCGAACGGCACCGGCAGCAACCACCACACCACCAACGCCACCGCGAACGTGCTGAACAGCACCAACCCCACCGACAGCGACGCGATGGTGCGCAGGTTGTCCTTGAAATCGACCAGCGAGGTGCGCAGCGCGGCGGTGTAGAGCAGCGGCGGCAGCAACCCCAGCAGCACCACCTCCGGCTCGAGATGTACCTGCGGCACCATCGGCAGGTACGACGCGGCCACCCCGGCCAACGTCAGCACCAGAGGTTCCGACACCCCGAATCGCCGCGCCAGCGCCGCCAGCGCGGTCGCCGAGCCGATGAGGACAACCAGACCGATCGCGACATCCACTCGCGCATTCTCCCACCGACGGACCCATCAGTCCGTCGACGCCACCCAACGACAGCCGCGTCGGCACCGACCATCACGAAAACGGTTGCGGCCGACATCGGTCAGTCGCGCCGGCCCCTAGCCCGTGTCCGCGTCCATCGCGAGGTGGTCGACCGAGCCCCACACACGCAACGCCAGTCGTGGGCCCTCACGCCGCCACTGTGACACCGACGCGTTGGGCACCGGCTCGAGCGAATCCGGTACCGGCGCACCGAGTCCGTCGAGGATGTAGCGCAACGACACCACCACCGCGTCGTGCGTCACCACCAGCACCTGCTCGCCCGCGGCCACCACGTCGAGCTCGTCGAGGAAACTGCGCACCCGCAATGCCACATCGGCCAGCGACTCCCCGCCCGGCGGGCGATAGACCCAGTTGCCGACCAGTTCACGACGCAGCCCCTCCTCGGGCGCGCGTCGCCGGATCGCCCGGTACGGATGCAGTTCGAACACCCCCATCTCCCGATCACGCAACCGTTCGTCGACCAGGGTGCGGATCGGGTGCAGGTGCCGGTTGCGGGAGGCGGCGGCCTCGGCCATCACCGCCCAGGTGACTCTGGTGCGCAGGTAGGGCGAGCAGACCACCAGGGTGGGTCGCTGCGTGCCCGCCAGCCCGGCCAGCCAGTCGCCCAGACAGCGCGCCTGCCACTGCCCGTGGGTGGTCAGTTCCACCGCGGAATCGGTGCCCCGCATCGGCCGCTGCTCGGTCGCCGGGTCGGAGAACCACACATTGGCCTCACTCTGTGCGTGGCGCACCGCCCACAATCCCCCCAGCGCGCGTGGCACCACCAATCCTTCGGGCACCTGCACCCACCCCCTCCGCTGCTCGAACTCCATCGATACCCCTCGTGCTCGTCCCGTCGTGCCCGGACGCGCCAGGGAATAGCGGCCTCGTTGCCGGCGTTACATTCCCCGAATTCGAACGCCTGTCCAGAACTGTCCGGCGGACCACCGCCGCACCCCTCGATGCGCCGCAGGAGGCCCGCTTGTCCACCAGAGTAGAGATCTGGACCGACATCAATTGCCCGTTCTGCTACCTGGGCAAAGCCCGCTTCGAAGAAGCGCTGGCCGGCTTCGCGCACCGGGACGACGTCGAGGTGGTTCACCGGTCCTTCGAGCTCGATCCGACCTTGCCCGCCGGTTCCACGCGTCCGGTCATCCCGGCGATCGCCGAGAAATACGGCATCACCGTCGACCAGGCCGCCGCCAACGAACGCGGCATCGGCGCCCAGGCCGCGGCGATGGGTCTGCCCTACCGAACCGCGGGCCGCGACTCGGGCAACAGCTTCGACATGCACCGGCTCCTGCACTACGCCCTCGACCAGGGCAAGCAGGAAGCCCTGCTCGACGCCCTCTACGCAGGCAATTTCGCCGAACCCGAGCCCGTCTTCGGCGATACCGAACGCCTGGTGGCCTTGGCTGTGCGCGCGGGTCTGGACGAGAACTCGGTGCGCGCGGTGCTGGCAGACCCCGATGCCTACGCCGACGCGGTCCGCCGCGACGAAGCCGAGGCCGCCGCGCTCGGTGCCACCGGTGTCCCGTTCTTCGTCTTCGACGGCAAGTACGCGGTCTCCGGCGCCCAACCTCCCGAAACGTTCACCCGGGCACTGAACACCGCCTGGAACGATCGACCTGCTCCCCAGCTCATCGCCGACGGCGACAGCTGCGGCCCCGACGGCTGCGCGGTCCCCACGACCGAGGTCGCGGCGGCCGACTGACCACCGCGGACCTCGCTTCGGCGAGTCAGGCCAGGTCGATGACGACCTTGATATCGGACCCGCCCGGGTCGAACGCCTCGAGCGCCTTCTCCAGCGGCAGCCGCCGGGTGATGAGGCGTTCGAGCCACGACTCGTCCGCTTTGGCCAGCGCTTCGGCGCCCTGTTCGTAGTGGTGACGGTTCGCGTTCACCGAACCGAACACCACCGCGTTGTCGAGCACGATGTTGCGGTTCAATCCGCCGACATCGACATCGGTATCGACACCGGGGGTCGACACCCCGGTCAGGCAGACGATCACGCCGGGATTGTCGATCTCCATCGCCTGCAACGCCACCGCAGGCGCACCGGTCGCCTCGATCACGATGTCGGGGCTGATCTCTTTCGCGGCGGCGGCCGCCGTCCCCGTGTGGAACGTGCCGCCCAGCGCCTGGACCAGCTCTTCTTTCGTCCCGCCGCTGGTCCGGTCGAGGACGTGCACGTCCAGGCCGCGTTGCTGCCCGAGCAGCGCCGCCAGCAGACCGATCGGCCCGGCGCCGGTGACCAGAACGGTGCGCGGATCGAACCAGGCGCGGTTGTTGATCTTCTCGATCTGATCCCAGGCCTTGGCGACCACGGTCGTCGGTTCCAGCAGGACCCCGACCTTCTCCAGTGCCGGATCGAGTCGCACCGCGAAGTCCTCGCGCACCACCCAGGACGTCGACCCGTACCCGTCGATCTCCTTGATCCCGCGCTCGACGTACATCCCGTTGCGGCACATGTCCCATTGGCCGCGCGCGCACGCCCCGCACGGCACCGGATCCGGCCTGCGCACGATCCCGACGACGAGGTCGCCAGGGGCGAATGCGCTGCCCGCGGGCGCGGTCTTCACCCGCCCCAGAGATTCGTGCCCGAGCACCATCTGCGACTTGCCCGGTGGCAGCCAGCCGTAGTTGCCCTGCGCGATATCGCGGTCGGTGCCGCAGATACCCAGCGAGATCCCGTCGACGAGCAGTTCGCCGGGACCGACGACCGGGTCGGGCACATCCTCCACCCGCAACGATTGCTTCTGCATGGGAACCACTGTCAACGCACGCATTTCGGCATCCCTTCCGCCCGGACGGGCCAACGGTCGACGTCTGCACGAACCACATCCACGACACCCGGGGGAGCAACCCCATCGCGAACACGCCGCGAACACGGACTACCTGCGCCAACGGTACGCGAACAACCCACCGACCGGTCGATACGAGACCATTCGCGAACAATCGGCATCACCGATGGCCGAACGTCACACTCCGCCATCATCGCGGCATCGGGAACCCTGAGTCGCCGATCCTGTCCGCCGTCTCGGCTACGGTGGACAGCGCTCGCACCGACCGACCCGTGGCCAGCTGGAGGCGTCTTGCGCATCATCGTCCGGATCATGCTCGTGCTCGCCGCGCTCGTGTGCGCGCTGGCACCGGCCTCGGCCGCACCGTCGGTCGATGACGTTTCCGCGCGCAAGATCGACGAACTCCTCACCGTGCGCGCCGAATCGGGCGGTCTGGGCCGTGGCGAACTCCTCGAACGGCTCTCCGCGCGGCTGCTCGGCACCCCGTACGGTGCGAACATGCTGATCGGTTCGGCCAGCGAGCCCGAACAGCTCGTCGCGGATCTGCGCCGCGTCGACTGCTTCACCTACCTCGACTACATCGATGCCGCCTCCCGCTCCAGCACCCGCGACGAGTTCCTCACCAACCTGGTCAGTACTCGCTACATCGATGGTCGCGTCGAATTCGCCCAGCGCAAGCACTTCTTCACCGACTGGGCCACCCGCGAACGGCTCGCCGCCACCGACATCACCGCGAGCCTGAGCCCCGCCGCGGTGACCATCACCAAGCATCTCAACGCGAAAGCTGACGGCAGCACCTACCTGCCGGGCGTTGCCGTGGTCGACCGTGCCGTCACCCATATTCCCGCGGCCGCCGTCGACGGGGCAGTCCAGGCCGCCCTTCGCACCGGCGACTTCCTCGGCGCTTACACCCCCGACGCCGGGCTCGACGTGACCCACGTCGGCATCATCGTCGCGACCCCCACCGGCCCGGTCTTCCGCAACGCCTCCTCGCTCGCGGCGAACAACCAGGTCGTCGATACCCCCTTGACCGAGTATCTCCAGACCGTCCCGGGCGTCGTCGTCCTTCGCCCGCTCTGACCGCCAGAGGAATCGCCATGACCACGCTGCCCGACCGCCCGAACACCGCGCTGCTCGTCGTCGACGTGCAGAACGGCGTCGTCGACGAAGCACCCCGCCGCGACGAGGTCGTCGCGAACATCAACGCCCTTGTCGACCGTGCCCGCACCGCCGATGTCCCGATCATCTGGATCCAGCACTCCTCCGAGGATTTGGTCGAACACAGCGATCCCTGGCACTACGTCCCCGAACTCACCCGCACCGACACCGAACCGCTGGTTCACAAGCACTACGGGGACTCCTTCGAAGACACCGAGCTCGAGGGACTGCTCGCGGCGGTGGGCGCCGGTCACCTGGTGGTCACGGGCGCGGAATCCGACGCCTGCGTCCGTTCGACCATCCACAGCGCGTTCGTGCGCGGATACGATGTCACCCTGGTCGCCGATGCCCACACCACCGGCGACAAGACCCGGTGGGGCGCACCGAAACCCGAAGACGTCATCGCCCACACGAACCTGTACTGGCAATTCCAGCAAGCACCCGGTCGCACCGCGGCCGTGCGCCCGACCGACGAGCTTGACTTCAGGTCGACCTGAACAACCACGGTGGTCTCATGACCACTTTCGGATACGAACAGAGCCTCGGCTACGACCGGCGCGCCACCCGGCTCCTCACCGGCCTGTACCGGCGGATCGCCACCGACATCGACGCCATCACCACCGATTCGGCCACGGTCCTCGACCTCGGCACCGGCCCGGGAAAGCTGTTGTCCCACGTGGCGACTCGTCGCCCCGACCTGCGCCTGCACGGCATCGACCTGTCCCCGCACATGATCGAGATCGCCCGGCGCACCCTCGCTGGGCAGCCGATCGACCTGGCCGTCGCCGACGTCGCCGAGCTGCCCCACCCGCACGCGAGCATCGACTTCGCCGTGTCGAGCCTGAGCATGCACGAATGGCCGGACCTGCCCGCCGCCGTCACCGAACTGCGTCGAGTACTCCGCCCCGGCGGCGGCGCCGCGATCTTCGACTTCCGCTTCACCCGAACCCGCGAGATCCGGCGCGCACTCAGCACCGCATTCGGCTCGGTCGACACCGAAACAGTCCGTCTGCCTTGGCATCCCGTCGCCGTGATCACCTGCTACCGCGTCACCGCATAGGCTCGGCGGATGGCCGGGGAACACACCACGATCGGTGCGGTGGCAGCCCAGTTCGGGCTCGCGACCCACGTGCTGCGCCACTGGGAAGACCGCGGACTGCTCACTCCAGCCCGTGACTCGGCCGGACGCCGCCACTACCGCGGCACCGACATCGACACGATCGCGATGATCGTGCTGGGCAAGAAGGCAGGCTTGTCCCTCGACGATCTCGCCATCCTGTTCATCCGTTCCCCCGATCGGCGCACCCGCCGAGAAGTACTCGAAGCCCATCGCGACCGCCTCGCCGACCAGATCGCCCGCACGCGCGCCGCCCTCGACGCCGTCACCCACGTCCTGGACTGCGACGCCGAGGACTTCCGCACCTGCCCTCACTTCCGTGCCGAACTCGCCGGGGTCCTCGACACCCACACCGACCCGCCGGTGTCGGCAACACCGTCCGACGTGGGACGATCGGCCATGTGACCGGCCCACCCGCGAAACCACAGCACTTGCGCGACCTCGCGCTGCTGCGTCGTGTGCGCGACCGCATCGACCGTGAGTACGCCCAGCCGCTCGACGTCGAAGCGCTCGCCCGCGGCGTCCACATGTCGGCCGGGCACCTCAGCCGGCAATTCCGCCTCGCCTACGGGGAATCGCCGTACTCCTACCTGATGACCCGCCGCATCGAACGGGCCATGGCACTGCTGCGCCGCGGCGACCTGAGCGTCACCGAGGTGTGTTTCGCGGTCGGCTCGTCCTCGCTGGGTACCTTCAGTACCCGCTTCACCGAACTCGTCGGGGTGCCGCCCAGCACCTACAAACAGCGTCAGGACGAACAGACCGCGGGCATGCCGTCGTGCGTGGTCAAGAAGGTGACCAGACCGATCAGGAATCGAGAAGCTTCCGCTCCGGCCGACAATTAGCGTGGTCGGCATGAACCTCACCATCCACTCGAGCTACCTGCCACAGGACGACCCCGACGCCGCGCTCGCCTTCTACCGCGACACACTCGGCTTCGAGGTGCGCAACGATGTGGGCTACAACGGGCTGCGCTGGATCACCGTGGGCCCCACCGGCCAGCCCGACACCTCCATCGTGCTGCACCCACCGGCCGCCGACCCCGGCCTCACCGACGACGAACGCCGCGTCATCAGCGAAATGATGGCCAAAGGCACCTACGCCGGCGTCAACCTCGCCACCGACGACCTCGACGGCCTGTTCGAGAAGCTGCAGGCCGGAGACATCGAGATCGTCCAGGAACCCACCGATCAGCCTTACGGCGTGCGCGACTGCGCCTTCCGCGATCCCGCCGGAAATATGGTCCGCATCCAGCAGACCAAGTAACCCATCGCGCCGGTAGATTCGATGTCCGGCGATGTCGACTGATCAAGGGAGACCCATGAGCACGGCCAAGAAGACCGGCACCACCATAGAGCCGGCCGACAGCCACGATGTGATCCGCGTGCACGGCGCGCGGGTCAACAATCTGCGCGATGTGAGCATCGAGATCCCCAAGCGCAGGCTGACGGTCTTCACGGGCGTGTCCGGATCCGGTAAGAGCTCCCTGGTCTTCGGCACCATCGCCGCCGAATCACAGCGCCTGATCAACGAGACCTACAGCGCGTTCGTGCAGGGCTTCATGCCCAGCCAGGCCCGCCCCGACGTCGACGTCCTGGAGGGTCTGACCACCGCCATCCTGGTCGACCAGTCCCGGCTGGGCGCCGACCCGCGTTCCACAGTCGGCACCGTCACCGACGCCAACGCGATGCTGCGGATCCTGTTCAGCCGCCTCGGCGACCCGCACATCGGGTCGTCGCAGGCGTTCTCGTTCAATGTCGCCTCGATCAGCGGCGCCGGTGCCGTCGAGGTCGAGAAGAACGGTGTCACCGTCAAGGAACGCCGCAGCTTCGCCATCACCGGCGGTATGTGTCCCACCTGTGAGGGCAAAGGCCAGATCAACGACATCGACCTCACCGAGCTCTACGACGAGAACCTCTCCCTCGACGAGGGCCCGTTCAAGATCCCCGGCTACAGCATGGACGGCTGGATGGGCCGCATCTTCAAGGGTTCGGGCTTCTTCGACCCGGCGAAGCCGATCAAGAAGTACACCAAGAAACAGCTCGCCGACCTGCTGTACAAGGAACCGACCAAGATCAAGGTCGAGGGCATCAACCTCACCTACGAAGGACTTATCCCCAAACTGCGCAAGTCGATGCTGTCCAAGGACATCGATTCGCTGCAACCGCATGTGCGCGCCTTCGTCGAACGTGCCGTCACCTTCGGCACCTGCCCCGACTGTGCGGGCACCCGGCTGTCCGCCGCGGCCCGCTCGTCCAAGATCGACGGCATCAGCATCGCCGACGCCTGCGCCATGCAGATCACCGATCTCGCCGAATGGGTCAAGCAGGTCGAGGACCCGTCGGTGGCGCCGCTGCTGGAGTCGCTGCGCCAGACCCTGGACTCGTTCGTCGAGATCGGCCTGGGCTACCTGTCGCTGTCGCGTCCTTCGGGCACCCTGTCGGGCGGTGAAGCCCAGCGCGTCAAGATGATTCGCCACCTCGGCTCCTCGCTCACCGACGTCACCTATGTCTTCGACGAGCCCACCGCGGGCCTGCACCCGCACGATATCCAGCGGATGAACGACCTGCTGCTGCGCCTGCGCGACAAGGGAAACACGGTGCTCGTCGTCGAGCACAAGCCCGAAACGATCGTCATCGCCGACCACATCGTCGACCTCGGCCCCGCCGCCGGTTCCAAGGGTGGCACCATCTGCTTCGAGGGCACCGTCGACGGGCTGCGCGCCAGCGACACCGTCACCGGCCGCCACTTCGACGACCGTGCCGCGGTCAAGGACTCGGTGCGAAAGTCGACCGGCGCCTTGCAGATTCGTGGCGCCACCGCCAACAACCTCGACAAAGTCGACGTCGACATCCCTCTCGGCATTCTGGTGGCGATCACCGGCGTCGCGGGCTCGGGCAAGAGCTCGCTCGTGCACGGCTCGATCCCGATCGACGAAGGCGTCATCTCCGTCGACCAAGCCCCGATCAAGGGCTCACGCCGCAGCAACCCCGCCACCTACACCGGTCTGCTCGACCACATTCGCAAAGCGTTCGCCAAGGCCACCGGCGCCAAACCCGCCATGTTCAGCGCCAATTCCGAGGGCGCCTGCCCGAACTGCAACGGTGCGGGCGTCGTTTACACCGACCTGGCGATGATGGCCGGCGTGTCGACGATGTGTGAGGTGTGTGAGGGCAAGCGCTTCATGGCCGAAGTCCTCGAATACACCTTCGCGGGTAAGAACATCAGCGAAGTGCTCTCGATGCCCGTCGACGAAGCCCGCGCGTTCTTCGGCGACGGCGAGGCACGCACCCCCGCCGCCCACAAGATCCTCACCCACCTCACCGAAGTGGGCCTGGGCTACCTCACCATCGGCCAGCCACTGACCACCCTGTCCGGCGGCGAACGCCAGCGCCTCAAGCTCGCCACCCACATGTCCGACAAGGGCGGGGTCTACATCCTCGACGAACCGACCACCGGCCTGCACCTGGCCGACGTCGAACAACTCCTCGGCCTGCTCGACCGCCTCGTCGAATCCGGCAAGTCCGTCATCGTCGTCGAACACCACCAGGCAGTGATGGCCCACGCCGACTGGATCATCGACCTCGGCCCCGGCGCGGGCCACGACGGCGGCCACATCGTCTTCGAAGGCACCCCCGCCGACCTCGTCGAAGCCCGCTCCACCCTCACCGGCGAACACCTGGCCACCTACGTCGGCGCCTGACTTCGTGCGGCCGGGCTCACTCCGAGCCCGGCCGCACCTATTCTGGACCGATGCTCGAGATCTCCACCGATCCCGCCGCCGTCGATCTCGACTGGCTCCACCACCGCCTGTCGACCGATGCCTACTGGGCCCCCGGCCGCAGCCGCGAGCGCGTCCGCCGCGTCGTCGAGAATTCTTTGCCCTACAGCGTGTTCCACGACGGTTCCCAGATCGCCTTCGCCCGCCTGGTCACCGACCGCACCACTTTCGCCTGGCTTTCCGACGTCTACGTAGACCGTTGGCAGCGCGGAAAAGGCGTCGGCAAACTCCTCCTTGACCGGATCATGGCCGACGCCGACGACTGGGGGCTACGCCGTATGGCCCTGGCTACCGGCGATGCCCACGACATGTACCGCCCCTACGGCTTCACTGCTCACCCCGAACCGGACCAGTGGATGGAAAAGACCTGGCCGGCCGATCCCGCTTGAATCACGACCGGCCCTCGTTTTCGCCGTGCACGGAAACCGCAACCGTGTTAGTTTCAGTTTTGAAGGTCAACGGCACCGGGAGGATGCATGAGCGTCAGCAGCAGAAGCGCGGTCGCCATTCACGCATTGACGAAATTGGCGCAAGGCGGGGAGAGTTCGTTGACGTCTGTGGAGATCGCGGAGAGCTTGGCGAGCAATCCGGTGCTGGTTCGACGCATCCTCGGCAACCTGCGTGACGCCGACCTGGTGCGGTCCACGGAGGGTCGCGGCGGGGGCTGGACGCTCGCCCGCCCTGCTCGCGAGATCACTCTCTTCGACGCCTATCGCGCCGTCGAAGGTTCGCCGGTGCTGTCTCGACATGCCCACCCGCCCAGCGCCGAGTGCGAGGTCGGTCGTCATATGCAGGCGATCGTCGACGAGCAGTTCCGCAACGCCGAGCAGGCCATGGAGGAGCAGTTGGGTCGGACGACCATCGCGCACCTGCTCCAGAAGGTATTCGACATCGAGCGAGCGGCGCGTATGCGCTGATCACAGGACGGCGGGAGACCGCCGTTCTTTTTTACCCGAACTGTAACCGTATTGGTTGCGGTAAAGCTGGGAGAGGGAACCCATGACATCCACGAGACTCGAAACCGACCACGCTGGTTCAGGCCTGGCGTTACTGGCGGTGCTCATGCCCGCGATGCTGGCGACGGTCATCGCCAGCGACATGGTCAATCTGCTGCTACCGGCGATAGGCGCCGAGTTCGACGCCTCGGAAGCCGAATTGGCATGGGTCGTCACCGGATTCCTGCTGATGTTCTCCGTCGGCATCCCCTTCTACGGACGCCTGTCGGACCGAGTGAGCCTGCGGACCCTGTTCGTGGTCTGCCTGACAACCTATGCCGCGGGCAGCCTGGTCAGCGCGCTCGCCCCGAGTCTGCTCGCGCTGGTGGCGGGGCGCATCGTGATGGGCATCGGCGCGGCCGGGATCCCGGTGCTCACGATCCTGGGCGTGACCCGGTTGCTGCCGGCGGAAAAACGCGGGATGGGCATCGGGGTGATCTCCGCCGCGGCAGGAATCGGCACCGCGGCCGGACCTGCCCTCGGTGGGGGCATCGGACAGCTGCTCGGCTGGCACGCACCGTTCTGGCTGATGGTCGCCATCGCGCTCGTACTGCTGCCGTTGATCTGGCGAGTCCTGCCCGCTGACTCACCGACCACCGCCGAGCGGTTCGACCTCACCGGCGGCATCCTGCTCGGTGCAGGCGCCGGACTGCTGCTGTTCGGAATCACCCAGGCTCAGGTCGCCGGATTCACGGCGCCCTCGGCGTGGGGATGCCTCGTCGTCGGCATGGTCACACTCGTGGTGTTCGTCGGTCGCAATCGGCGCATCGACCGGCCGTTCGTCCCACCCGCACTGTTCGACAACCAGGTCTTCCGGATCGCTGTGATCGTCGTGTCGCTGGCAATGAGCATCAACCTCGGCGCCCTGGTGTTCGTGCCGATAGTGCTCGTCGACGTCGACGGCCTCGATCCGGGCACCGGCGCGCTGGTCATGATCCCGGCCGGCCTCGCCGTCGCGATGCTCTCACCGCTGAGTGGACGCCTGGCCGATCGCATCGGTGCCCGCACCCCTACGCTGACCGGTCTGGCTGTGATGGGACTGTCCGCAGTATTCCTGTCCACTGTGGCCGGAGGCGGTTCGCTGGTCCTCACCGCAATCGGGATCACCGCACTGTGCGCCGGCTTCATCTTCGTGACGACGCCGATCATCAGCGCCGCGGCAGGCGCTCTGGCTCCCGCACAGGCCGGCATCGGGCTCGGGATCCTCCAGGGCGCCCAATTCCTCGGCGCCAGCGCGGGTCCGGCGCTCTTCGGCGCCTTGGTCAGCGCACGACGACAAGCCGGTACCGACGCCCTCAACCCCCTGAACGACACGGGATCCGGGGCGGCATTCTCGGACGCCTTCCTCGCGATGGCCTTCGTCGCCTTCACCGCACTGATCATCGCCCTGTGGATGCGCCCTACTCCCGCATCGAACGAACTGCCATGAAGACCCTGCTTGGAAGTCCTTACTGGCAAGCCGCTGGACCCCACCTCGAGGCCCTGGCCGAATCGAGAGACGGCCGATCGCGACCTCACCACAGAATCTCGGTCAGACGGTCGGTCGCTCGGATCAACCAACCGGGATCGCCGTGCCGACGCCCCCAGAGTGCGGCCTTGATCGCCCGGACCTGCGCCCATCGACGGGCACGATCACGGTCGATACCCGCTGCTTCGCAAAACAAGTCCAGTCCGCGACGAATACCGGCGGCCGGATCGGGGGCGAACAGCAGCGGCGCGAACCGGTAGCTGCGAAGGACGGTGATCGTGTCGTAGGCGGGGTCGCCGACATACCCCTTGGGATCGATCGCGAGCCAAGGCTCCCGTTCTCCCACCAGCACATTCGCATCATGAAGGTCGCCGTGGACGAGGGTCTCGGGCTGGCCCGGACCGAGATCACGCAAGGTCTCGGCCGCGGCATCCAGAACGCGGCGGGGGAGTGGATCGCCCAGTTCGGCGGCCGTCGTGCGGAGCTCGTCCGTCCAGTCGGCGACCAGGTCGCTCAAGCGCGGCAGCCCGGCGGGGGCGTCGATCGCCAAGCGGTGGGACAGTTGCCCGAGTATGCCGACTGCCTCGTCGAAGTCGGCGATGCTTGCGAGAGTTCGGTGGCCCGCACGCTCGAGCAGCATCGCGAACCGTTCGTCATCACGGTCGAACAATTGCACCGCACCCCGTCCGTTCCAGGTGGCGAACGCGTCCGGCTCGAACACGTTGCCCAGGTGCGGAAAGGAGATCTTGACAACCGCGGGCGGCAGATCCGGACACAGCACCGGAATGACGATCCCGACGTGGCCGTGCATGACCGGCCCGTCAGGAGTGCACGACCA
Organism: Nocardia sp. NPDC056541; assembly: GCF_042794235.1. Classification (NCBI taxonomy): domain Bacteria; kingdom Bacillati; phylum Actinomycetota; class Actinomycetes; order Mycobacteriales; family Nocardiaceae; genus Nocardia; species Nocardia sp. NPDC056541. The sequence goes on along the minus strand of NZ_JBHTUD010000009.1, from coordinate 127,375 downwards.
CCGTTGCAGTAATTCATCCGCCAGCCGGGGCAGTGTCGCGATCCATACCCGCCCGGGTTCACCTTCCCGACTGATTGTTTCGCGGGTGAAGACCTCTGGAATCTCGATCATGAGACGACCCTAGGCGTCCATCTCGAGCCGCGGACACCGCCGATGTGACGTATCTCGCCGCCCTCGAGTCTGGTCTCCGCGATGACGACCGGCATAGCCTGAGACACCGCGCAGGAGCGAAATCGACTGCACTAGAAGGATATTCGGTGCAAACCGGACATTCTCGGTTCGGTAGTCGGCCAGCTGGTTTCGACACGCGCACACTGCCGTCCCGGGACGTCTACATCCGGGCCGACGGCAGAATCATGGCAAGGAGCTACACCGGTGCCGGTTCGTCACAATGACCTCAGCCCCGTCATCACCCGCCGCGGCGCACTCGCCGCACTGGCACTGCTCGCTGCTGCCGGCTGCGGCGGTTCGGTCGCGGCCACCACCGGCAAGCCGCACTGGGACTACGACGCCGAGGGCCCCGAGCACTGGGCCGACCTCGACCGCGGCTACTCGGCCTGCCGAGTCGGCCACGCCCAATCGCCGATCGACCTGGACAGCCCCACCGAACTACACCCGTCCGACCACATCGAGATCGACTACCGCCCCATCCCGTCGGTGAACCTGCTGAACAACGGGCACACCGTGCAGGTGAGCGCCCCAGCGGACTCCGGCAACCGCATCGTCGTCGACGCAACGCCGTTCACCCTGACCCAATTCCACTTCCATCTCCCCAGCGAGCACACCGTCGACGGTGCCGAGACCGCCATGGAACTGCATTTCGTCCACACCGCCCGATCGGGCCGGTTCGCCGTTCTCGCCGTCCTCCTGAACGCGCACACCGACCCCACCCCGCTGAGTCGGATCCTCACCGCCGCCCCGAACCGCTCAGGGCTCACCCGCGCGGTCGCCACTGTCGACCCGCGCGATTTCCTCCCGGCCGACCTCGCCCAATTCCGCTACCAGGGCTCCCTGACCACGCCCCCGTGCACCGAAGGTGTCGAGTGGATCGTGCTGCGCCACCCCGCGCCGGTCGCAGCCCCTGATGTCGACAACTACCGCGCCCTGTTCCCGCACAGCAACCGACCCACTCAACCGCGCAACGGCCGCCCGGTAGTCCTCGCCGGACCCAACTGAGCCCGCTCGGCACAGGCACCTAATCCTGTGGACGGAGGGTGAGAATCTGTTCGGCAACCCCGACCGGGCCGCGAATGTCGTGCAGGACGGTACTGGTGAGTCCTTGCCCGGTGTGGCCGAAGGTGACGGTCGTGTCGAGACCGGTCCATTCGCCTTCGGGTTGCCGATAGAGATGGACCGTCAGGTCCAGGTTGGGAAACATCCACTTGGTGGGCTCCTGTCGCACCGCGATGCCGTTCGCGGTGTCGACGAGCGCGAGGTAGGAAGCCAGGGGATCGGCTGGTTCCGCGGACACCAAGTCCATCGGTGAGTGCACCCACGCGGTGGTCCGCCCGGGTTGGGGAATGCCGACCGGGCGGGTATCGAGCGAAGCGATGTAGCCGCCGGGCCACACCGAGGTCAGCGGCCAGGACGCCAATGATTCGGGGGTGGGAAGCCGCTCGGGCTCCCCACCCGCGACGCCCGCACTGTCCTGCGCGCTCAGAAACCACGCGCGGGCCGAGACGACGCTGCGCCCGGCGATGGTGACGGTCGCCTCGACCAGTTCGATGGTGCGACCCGGGCGGATGGTCCGAACGTCGATGTCGAACTCCCCGAACGCGATCCTGCCCAGGATGTCGAAACTGATCCGGCTCATGGCCAACGCTGGGCGCTGTTCGTGGGCGCGTGTTCGCTGGATCTCGTGCACGATCAGCCCGCCGAGGGGGCTGAAGTGCTGCTCGGCGGTGTCCCACGCTCCACCCGCGTGGGCAGTCGGCGCGAAGCGGTGAGCACCGACCCGGTGGAAGTAGGACGTGGGTGCGATCGTATCTCTCACATTTATCAACCTACGGGTCGAATTTTCATCCTGCAAGTCGTCTGATCGTCCTGATGGTCGGCTGTTGGTGGCAGATAGAATCATGCGATGACCGCGACCACGGACGAGAGCGTCGCGCCCGCAGGGCGTGCGGAGAGACGACGCGATCGACGCAAGGCGGAGATGATCGACGCCGCATTGCAGATCTTGTCCAGCGTCGGCTATCAGGGAATGCGATTCGAGGACGTCGCCGAACGCTCCGACATCGCGAAAGCGACTCTCTACTACTACTTTCCGAGCAAAGACGCCTTGGTCTCGGCAGCATTGGAAAAGCTGACCGCTGACGTGCTGACCCATCTCGGCGAGGCACTGGAGACCGCGGCCGGGCTCTCCTCGGCCGAACAGCTGCGCTCGCTCATCGCCGAGCAGTTGCGCGTTCTGACGGTGCTCTACCCGGAAGTGGGCAAACTCTTCTCCTTCCCCGCGCCGTGGCCCGACGAGCACGGTGAATCCATCAAGACCATGCGTCGACGCCACGACCGGATCTTCCGTGCGGTCATCGATCGCGGTGTCGCGTCAGGTGAGTTCGATTGTTCGGACCCCTCCGTGGCGCTGCACTGCCTGCACGGGATCCTGAATCATGCTTCGATCTGGCTCCGGCCCGCCGCGGACCCGGAGGGGCGAACGCGTGAGGCCGTTGTCGACGAATCCATGCGGCTGTTCCTGCGCGCCTGAAGCCTTGTCGGCCATCGCCTTCCGCACGTCAGGATGCGGTTCGCGGCATCGTCAGTCGGCAGCGCGGGGGAGCAGTCCCAGGGTGAGGTGGCGGACCAGGTCGTCGAGTAGCTGCTCGGAGTCGTAGTCGGCGGTGTAGCCGGAGCCGACGAACGTGGCCAAGCCCTGGAGAGCGGCCAGGGCGGTGACGCCGAGCCGTTTCGGGTCGCCTGCCACGATCTCGCCGGCGGCCTGACCATCGGCGATGAGGGTGATCGGCACCGCGAACGCCCGGTCGGCGGCCTGCTGGATGTCGGCGGAGGTGGAGTTGTTTCGGCGCGCGAACATCAGCGGCAAGAGCTCGAGGTTGTCGACGGCGAATCGGAGGTAGGCGTAGGCGACGGTTTGCAGGCGTGCCGTGATGGGTCCTTCGATCACGGCTTGTTCGAAGCAGGCGCCGAGGCGTTCGAGCCCGGTGACGGCCAGCGCGTCGAGCAGTGCCTGCTTGTCGCGGAAATGACGACTCGGGGCCGCATGGCTGACGCCGGTGTCGCGGGCCAGTTGACGCAGCGACAGCCCGTCCACGCCGGCCTCGCGCAGTGTCGCCTCCGCGCGCGTCAGCAGCGCGGCGCGGAGGTCTCCGTGGTGGTACGGGGTGTGCAGGGACATGGTACGAGCAGGATATCTGACGGCCACCCAATGTTTGCGTTGACTACTTTGTTGTCGCTGACTACATTGACGATTGCCATGACTGACAACACCGCGCCCACCCGCACACAGCGCAGCATGCCGATCCGCGAATGGCTGGCCCCGATCACCCTGGTCACCATCCTGGCGGCGCTCCTGGGCACCATGTACCTCGGCTACACCGCCGACCCCGAAAAGCACCTGCACGACTTCCCGATCGCCCTGGTCAACCAGGACGTCGGCGACACCGTCGGTGGCAAACCCGCCAACATCGGCGCACAGATCACCTCCGCGCTGAGCGAGAACATCCCCGCCGACAAGATCGACCTGCGCCCACTCGGCATCAACGAAGCCCAGCAACAGCTGCAGAACGGCGAGGTCTACGGCGCCATCGTCATCCCCGGCGACTTCACCAAACGCGTCGCCATCCTCGGCGCCGCCTCGATCGTCCCGGGCCAGGTCGAGCAGCCCATCATCTCCGTGCTCACCAACCCGCGGGCGGGCACCCTCGCCGCACAGATCATGAACACCGTCGCCGACCAGGCCATGACACAGGTCAACAGCACCGTCGGCACCCAACTCGCCGAACAGGTCCGCACCGCGGCCGGGGCCACACCACTCAGCGGCGCCGCACAGCTACAGCTCGCCGAGCCGATCGACGTCGTCGTCACCGCCTACCACCCGCTCCCCGAAGGCACCGGCCAGGGCTTGGCGGCCTTCTTCTACACCCTGGTCCTGCTGATCGTCGGATTCAGCGGCGCGATGATGATCAATTCACTCGTCGACGCCTCACTCGGCTATGTCCCCGCCGAATACGGCCCATGGCACAAGGCCACCACCCCGGCCCCGATCAGCCGCTGGCGCACGCTGCTCATCAAATGGGGGATCGCCGCGATCAGCGCCCCACTGGCCTCCGGCGTGTTCCTCGGCGTCGGCACCCTGCTGACCATGGCGATCGAGCGACCACTGATGCTGTTCCTCTATGGCACACTGGCCATCGCCGCCATCGCGGTCACCGCCCTGTCGGTGATGGCCGCCTTCGGCACGGCAGGCCTGATGATCAACCTCATCGTGTTCGTGGTGCTCGGAATCCCGTCATCGTCGGGCACCATCCCGCTCGAGGCGACACCGCGCTGGATCGCCGACATGGCGACGTTCGAACCCATGCACCAGATCTACCTGGCCGTACGCGCCATCCTGTTCTTCGACGGACACCTCGAAGCAGGCATGGCACAGGGTCTCTGGATGACCTGCGCGGGACTGGCGATCGGCCTGATCGTCGGCGCGGTCGCCACCAACACCTACGACCTGCGCGGCATGCTGCGACTCGGCATCGAGCACGCGCCCGCGCAGTAACTGATCAATCCATGTGGAAGGGCCCTGTGATGCATGAGTTCGAAGCCCCGGCTTCCTACACGATTCCCGAGCACGCGAACAATTCCGACAGTGTGTTCCTGCACGCCGAGCACTCGCCCCACACGGTGTTGTTCAACGTCTCCAACGGCAGCGGCGAACTCACCGATGTCACCGCGGCCGAGTTCGCCCGAACGGTCACCGACGTGGCGAAGGGCCTCATCGCGTCGGGTATCGAACCCGGTGACCGGGTAGCGATCATGGCGCCCACCCGCTACGAGTGGGTCGTGCTCGACCACGCGATCTGGGCCACCGGCGGCTGTACCGTGGCCATCTACGACAGCTCCGCCGCCGAGCAGGCCAAGTGGATCCTGCAGGACTCCGCGACGAAACTGCTGATCGTCGACAGCGACCAACACCGCCGGATCATCGAGGAGATCGACGACCGCGCCCTGCCCGACCTGCGAGAAATCCTGCAGATCGACACAGGTGCCGTCGCGGAATTGACCACGCGCGGCGCCGACCTCGACGACGCGGCCGTACACACCCGCCGAGCCGAGGTCGGCGCGAGCTCCCCGGCCACCCTGATCTACACCTCGGGCACCACCGGACGCCCCAAAGGCGTGATCCTCACCCATGGAAACCTCTACGCCGAGTCGAAATCCGACCGAATCGCGCTGGGGGAGTTCGTCACCGAGGGCAACAAGACACTGATGTTCCTGCCGCTCGCCCACGTCTTCGCGCGCGCGGTGACGCTGGCCGCGCTCGACGCCAAGGTGGTCGTCGCGTTCAGCTCCGACTGGTCCACACTCGTCGACCAGTTCGGCAGCTTCCGGCCGCATTTCATCCTGGCGGTGCCGCGAGTGTTCGAAAAGGTCTTCAACGGCGCCAAGCAGAAGGCACACGCCGGCGGCAAGGGAAAGATCTTCGACCTGGCCACCGAGACCGCCATCGCCTGGAGCGAATCCCAGGACACCGGCGGCCCCGGAATCGTCCTCGGACTGCGCCACGCCCTGTTCGGCAAACTCGTCTACCGCAAGCTGCGCCTGGCGCTCGGCGGACGATGCGAGGCGGCGGTATCCGGTGGTGGACCGCTCGGCGCGCGGCTCGGTCACTTCTTCCGCGGCGTCGGGATCCCCGTGTACGAGGGCTACGGACTCACCGAGACCACCGCGGCGATCACCGTGAACACCCCGGCCGATACCCGGGTCGGCACCGTCGGACGCCCGACCGAAGGCCACGCCGTCAAGATCGCCGACGACGGCGAACTGCTGCTACGCGGCCCTGTCGTGTTCCACGAATACTGGGGAAACCCACAGGCCACCGACGACGCCTTCGCCGACGGCTGGTTCCAGACCGGCGATCTCGGCAGCATCGACCGCGACGGCTACCTCACCATCACCGGCCGCAAGAAGGAAATCATCGTCACCGCGGGCGGAAAGAACGTCTCCCCGGGCCTGATGGAAGACTCGCTGCGCGCCCACCCGCTGATCAGCCAGGCGATGGTGGTCGGTGACGGCCGTCCGTTCGTCGGTGCCCTGATCACCCTCGACCCCGAAGCACTCCCGGCCTGGAAGCAAAGCCACAACCTGCCCGCCGACACCACGAACGAGGCTCTGATCGACAACCCGGATCTCGTCGCGGAGATCGATACGGCCCTCGCCGACACCAACAAGAAGGTGTCCCATGCCGAGGCGATCAAGAAGGTCCGCATCCTGCCCGTCGACTGGACCGAGGCCACCGGCGAACTGACACCGAAGATGTCACTCAAGCGAGCAGAGGTCATGAAGAAGTACGCCACCGAGGTGGACAAGATCTACGAACCCGCCGCCAGTAGTCACTGACACCCATTCCGGCACTTCCGGCTGTTACGTCTAACTAAATACCGCGCACAGTACCGAACCAACCCCGTCGAGTTCGTACTCTCACCTGGACCGCGCCCGGCGCGCGGCACCGGAACAGGGGTTGAACACAGCAGATGGCTATATCTGACGTCGAGGCGTACACGCATCTCTCGCCGACCGACATCGAAGAGTTCGGGCAACGCCTGGACGCGTTGCGCAGACAGATCGAATCCAGCCTGGGTGAACGCGACGCGAAATACATCAAGACCGTCATCCGCGTTCAGCGAGCATGCGAGATAGCCGCCCGGCTCGTGCTGATCGACTCGGGTCGGAAAAGCAGTTGGTGGTGGGGGACAGGCCTGCTCACCTTGTCGAAGGTGCTCGAGAACATGGAGATCGGGCACAACGTCATGCACGGCCAGTGGGACTGGATGAACGACCCGGAAATCCACTCCACCACCTGGGAATGGGACCATTCCATGCCCGCCGCCCATTGGAAGGAAGCGCACAACTACCGCCACCACGTCTTCACCAATGTGCTCGGGCTGGACCCCGACGAAGGGTACGGGCTGCTCCGCATCACCCGTGACCGGCGCTGGCGTCCGTACCACCTGGGCAACTTCGTCTACCTCGTCCCGGTGTCACTGCTGTACGAGCTGGGTATGTGCGTGTACCACCTGGAGATCCCGCGTGTGCTGGCGGGCAAGAAGGACAAGAAGAAGTTCCGGCAGGCGCGCGACGAAATCGCCCAAAAGGCAGGTAAGCAGCTGCTCAAGGACTATGTGATCTTCCCGGCGGTAACCGGTCGGAACTGGAAATCGACGATCCGCGCGAACGTCACCGCCAACCTCACCAAGAATGTGTGGGAGCAGATCATCACCTTCTGCGGACATTTCCCCGACGGCGCGGAGAAATTCACCAAGCGCGATATCGAGGGTGAGACCCGTGGCGAATGGTATCTGCGCCAATACCTGGGCAGCGCGAATATCGACGTCGGTCCCCTGATGCGCATCCTTTCCGGCACGCTCAGTCATCAAATCGAACATCACCTGTTCCCGGACCTGCCGAGCAACCGGCTGCCCGAAATCCAGCGTGAAGTGCGCAAGCTCGCGGCCGAATATCGCCTGCCGTACACCACCGGCAGCCTGGTCCGTCAGTACGCGCTGACCCTGCGCACCATCGCCAAACTGTCGTTGCCCGATAAGTACCTCACCGCCGATGCCGACAACGCACCGGAAACCAGCTCCGAAAAGGCTGCCGAATCGCGCCGGCTCACCGCCGTTTTGGTCTGATCCTCTATGGCACACCGCATCACGCGATAAAAGCTATGCGGTGTGCCGTCCAGGCACCTTCGATGGTTTCGTCACTGTGACGAATTGAAGCCGGGGAAGTGGGAGGGGGAGTGCTGGAGCCTTGGGCGGCCGGTTCGGCTTACCGAGGATACGGGCCCAGATTCGCCGATGAGCACATTCGCCGCGAACGGTCATGAATCGACCAGACCGAGAAATATCCGGATTCGCCAGCTTTCCTTCGGATGTCCCAGGATGTGGCCAATCGAGCTCGCGAGTACTGGAAGTGCGCACACCGACGCGGCAATCCAGGGAAGCGACAGCGAGTGCCTGTCAGTATGCGATGCAACTATGCATGCACGGCAAACATTCGCAAAAACCCCTTCCGACAGGCCGCCTTCAAACGCCGATAATGCACATTATGTCAAGTAGTCACTACCCTGGCGGCCAGCACAGCTGCGAGACCTTCCCGCAGGTCCTTGACGAAGTACTCGGGAACCTCCAGCGACGGGAAATGTCCCCCGCTGTCGGGCGATCCCCATCGGACGATCTGCCGGTACCGCTCTTGCGCCCAGACCCGCGGGCACTTGTCGACGTCACGTGGATACATGGTGATTGCCGATGGAACGTCGACACGAAGTTCGGGGTCGAGCGAGTTGTGGCTTTCGTAGTAGATACGAGCGGCCGATGCGCCGGTCCGCGTGAGCCAGTACAGCGTGACGTTGTCGAGAACCCGGTCAATGGAAATCGTCTCGAACGGGCTGTCTTCGGTGTCTGTCCACTCGGCGAACTTGTCGAGGATCCAGGCCAGGAGTCCGACCGGTGAGTCGACGAGCGAGTAGCCGATGGTCTGCGGTCGCGTCGCCTGCTGCTTCGCGTATGCCGCGCGGTGCCGCCAGAAATCGCGAGTCTCCTCGGTCCAGGTGCGCTCGGCGGCTGTCAGCCCGTCCGTCGTCAACCCGGGCGGTGCCTCGGCGAACGTCGAGTGGATGCCGAGAACGTGCGCCGGGAATCTGCCACCGAGAACCGTGGTGATATTGCCTCCCCAGTCGCCGCCGTGAGCCAGGAACCTGTTGTAGCCGAGCCTTGTCATCAGCTCTACCCAGGCGGCCGCGATCTTCTCGGTCCCCCAGCCTGTGGTGGCCGGTTTGTCGCTGTAACCGAACCCGGGCAGCGAGGGAACGACAACGTGGAACGCCGGCGCGTCCGCGTCCTGCGGATCCGCCAACTCGTCTACTGCATCGGTGAACTCGGCGATGCTGCCCGGCCAGCCGTGCGTCATGATCAGCGCGGTGGCATCGGCGCGCGTGGATCGGCGGTGCAGGAAGTGGATTTCCAGACCGTCGATGGTTGTGCGGAACTGGCCGATCCGGTTGAGGCGCTCTTCGAACGACCGCCAGTTGTATTCGGTGCGCCAGTAGTTCACGACCTCGACGAGGTCGGCGAGCGGAACCCCCTGCTCCCATCGGCGCGGGTCGGGCGCGGCGCGATAGACAGTCTCGGGCTCCGGTAGTCGTGCCGCGGCCAGTCGTGCGCGCAGATCGACGAGGTCGGTGTCGGGTGCGTGGGCTTCGAATGCTTGGACATCGCTGATCGGATTGGGCACGAGACCTCCTGCGATTGGTGAACCGTCTTAGACGGTTCTAACATGACGATATGTCAGCGCGCAACCAGCTAAGGTGGTTCCATGCATGCTGAGTTCCCTGACTTCCGCCTCGGCACTGTGCTGGCGACCAGCTTCACGGCGACGCTGACGGAGCGCTCCGGCGACGCGGTGGAGCGCATCCCCACGCCGCAGCGGCTCGTCGACTGGCTGACGGTGAGCGGCCTGGCCGTGAGTTCCTGCACCACCGCCCAGCTCGCACTCGCACGGGAATTGAGGGAGGCGATTCACCTCGCCGCGACCGCGACCGCGATGCACGACACTCCCCCGGCCTCTGCAGTCCGAGTCATCAACGACCGCAGCATTCAGGGCCGCGCGTCGGCGGTCCTGACGCCCGAGGGCGATCGGCACTGGCGACTCAACTCGGATTCCCGCGTCGACGACGCGCTGGGTGTCATCGCCGCCGATGCGATCAGCATCCTCGCCGGCGAGCGCGACGGAAAATTGGCGTTGTGCGCATCGCCGACCTGTCGAGCCGCATTCTTCGACACCAGCCAGAGCCGCACCCGCAAATGGTGCGACATGAACACGTGCGGGAATCGTCAGAAGAAGGCGCGCTTCAATGATCGGAAAGCAGGATTACCCGTAGCGAACAGGTAATCAGCAGGCGGTCTCCCGGTGGATGGACACTCCCCCGTCCGACGTGCGCGAGAACTCCTTAGCGTGCGCAGCACAGCGGATGGGAGTTGTCATGAACACACACACTTCGGTAGCACCCGTCGATGCGGGCGATGTCGGGCAGGTCGACTACGAAACCGATGTTCTGATCGTGGGATACGGGTGCGCGGGTGCGGCAGCTGCGCTCGAGGCGTTTGCCGCGGGCGCCGATGTCATCGTGCTGGAGAAGCTGAGTGGTGGCGGCGGGTCTTCCGCGCTGTCGGGCGGCGAGATGTATCTGGGCGGCGGCACCGAGATCCAGCGGGCCTGCGGGTTCGACGACACCGCGCAGGATATGGAAGCGTTCCTGCTGGCCGCGCTGGGACCGGACGCCGACCGGGAGAAGGTCGGCCTCTACAGCCGGGAGAGCGCACGGCACTTCCAGTGGCTCGTCGACCACGGCGTCCCGTTCAAACCCTCGTTGTGGGACTCCCCCACCTGGGTGCCGCCCACTGATGACGGTCTCATGTGGATGGGCGAAAAGGCTTGGCCTTTCGCCGATCTCGCGAAGCCGTCGCCGCGCGGACACCGGGTCACCTCCGACGGTTTCGGTGGCAAGGTGCTGATGCAGAAGCTGTTCGAGGCCGTCGCCGCGACCGCGGTGGCAGTGCACACCGACACCAACGCGATCCGGCTCGTCACCGAAGCCGGACGTGTGGTCGGTGTCGTGGCGAAGCAGTACGGCCGGTACTACACCTACCGTGCTCGACGTGGCGTCGTCTTGACCACGGGCGGGTTCGCCGACAATGCCGCGATGGTGGCTCAGCACGCACCGCAACTGGTCGGGCTCGGTGTCAACAGTGACGGCGGTGACGACGGGCGCGGCATCGTGATGGCACAGGCTGTGGGCGCCGCGGTGCGGCACATGTCCGCCGCACAGGTGGGGATCTCGCTGATTCCGGGGATGATGGTGCGCGGCATGATCGTCGACGACATCGGCAGGCGCTTCATCAACGAGGATGTCTATCCCGGGCTGGTCGGCCAGGCCGCGTTGTTCAAGCACGGCCTGAAGGTGTGGGTGATCCTGGACGAGCAGGCCTACGAGGAAGTGCCGGAGAACGAACGGTGGGGCGTACAACCGCATTTCGTGGCCGAGACTCTCGACGATCTCGAACAGCAGATCGGTATGCCGCCCGGCGCGCTGGCGACGACGGTCGCCGAATACAACCGGCACGCGGCTGACGGGCAGGACCCTTACTTCCACAAGGCGGCGCACTGGCTGCGGCCGCTGCGGGCACCGTTCGCCGCGATCGACGTCCAGCGCGGCATCGCCCCGCCCGAGTACGGCGAAGCGGGCCGTGGCGGAGCTGAGGTGTTCACCATCGGTGGACTGCACACCACGGTCGACGGCCGAGTCCTCGACTTGGACGGCGCACCGATCCCGGGTCTGTTCGCCGCGGGCAGGGCAACGTCGGGCCTGCATTCGTGGGGCTACATCAGCGGCACGTCGCTCGGCGACGGCACCTTCTTCGGTCGCCGCGCCGGTGTCGCCGCGGCCGCGCCGCCCGCTGCGTCCTGAACCGAGTCGGCGGCTACCGAAACAGGGAGTCTCACCATGGCGATCGTCGAGCCGGGCAGTACCTGGGCGCCGTTCGGGCAGCGCTTGGCCACCACCACGAACGAGCGGCACCGCACGGTGCTCGGAATGGCACGCCGCAGCAACGTGCTCGAATCCGAGCTGGATCGGCTGGTTGTCGATGATCATTGTGTGGTGAACGAGGGTTTCCTGAAACTGATCTACGCGGAGTCGGAGTGACAGGCGCGCGCCGGGCGGACATCGCGACCATGCTGCTCGACCGGCTCGGTGACCAGCGGCTCGGCCTGCGCACCCGCGACGCCGAGTGGAGCTGGGATGCGGTGGTCCGGGAGTCGGCTGCCCGTGCGGAGCTTGCCCGCACGCTGCGCCGCGACGGCCCGTTCCATATCGGGGTGCTGTTGGACAATGTGCCCGATTTCGTCTTCTGGCTGGGCGCGGCGGCTTTGGCGGGTGCGACGGTGGCGGGTCTCAATCCGACCCGGGGCGACGCCCAATTGGCTGCCGATATCGGGTATGTCGACTGTCAGTTGATCGTCACCGATGCCGCGGGGATGGCGCGGCTGCGGCAGCTGGATCTCGATCTGGCCGGGGATCGGTTCCTGCTGGTCGATGATCCAGGCTATGGCGCCCGGATCGATGCCTGCCGGGTGCCGCCTGCGGCGGTGGGTGGGCCGGACTCGCTGCTGCTGTTGCTGTTCACGTCCGGCACCACCGGTGCGTCGAAGGCGGTGCGGTGCACTCAGCGCCGTCTGTCGGTGGTTGCCTACGCGGCGACGGCGAAGTTCGGGCATGTGCGCGAGGACGTGGACTACTGCTGTATGCCGCTGTTTCACGGCAATGCGATCATGGCGTTGTGGGCGCCTGCGTTGTCGGTCGGTGCGACCGTCTGCCTGACGCCGAAATTCTCTGCGTCGCAGTTCCTTCCGGATGTTCGGTACTTCGGGGCGACCTTTTTCACCTATGTCGGCAAGGCGCTGGGGTATCTGCTGGCCACGCCCGAAACCGCAACGGATTCCGACAATTCGCTGGTGCGCGGATTCGGTACCGAGGCGTCGGTGGCCGATCAGGACGAGTTCCGGCGCCGTTTCGACGCGCAGCTGTTCGAGGGGTACGGCTCCAGCGAGGGCCCGAGCCTGGCCGCCCTGGATCCGGCCGCGCCGCCCGCTGCGCTCGGCAGGCCGGCGCATCCCGGTGTGGCGGTGGTGAATCCGGATTCGTTGCGGGAGTGCGCACGGGCCGAGCTCGACGAGTACGGCCGGGTACTCAACCCGGATGAGGCCATCGGGGAGATGATCGACAAGGCCGGTGCGCTCGCGTTCGAGGGCTACTACAAGAACGAAGTCGCCGACGCCGACCGTCTGCGCAACGGCTGGTATTGGACCGGGGATCTCGGCTATATCGACACCGGCGGATTCCTGTACTTCGCCGGTCGCAAGGGCGACTGGATCCGGGTGGACGGCGAGAACACCTCGGCGCTGATGATCGAGCAGGTTCTGCGCCGTCATCCCGCTGTCATCGCCGCCGCCGTGTTCGGAGTGCCCGATCCGCGTTCGGGCGATCAGGTGATGGCCGCCGTCGAGGTCGCCGATCCGGGTGGTTTCGATGTCGACGCGTTCACCGAATTCCTCTGTGCGCAATCCGATCTCGGCGGCAAAGGTCTCCCCCGGCTGCTGCGTGTCTCGGCGAATCTTCCGGTGACGGGATCGAACAAGGTGCTCAAACGCGAACTGCAAGAGCAGGCGTGGCGCACCGATGAACCGGTGTACCGGTGGGTGGGGCGTGGCCGACCGGTCTACGGGCGCATGACCGAGGCGGACCGGCGGTCGGTGGAGTCGGAGTTCGCCGCGCACGGCAGGCAGCGCATGCTGTGACCAGCTCGCGCCTGCGAGACCTCAGGTGAGTAGCCGGATCAGGCCGCCTGCCAGGTAGGTCACCTGGTCGTCGAAGAAGTGGACCAGGTCGTCGGCGCTGGGGATCGCGCCGCGGCGGTGGTTCCATTCCTCGGCGCGGCTCAGTGCCTGGAGGAAGACCATGAGCGCGGTGGCCCAGCGCTGTTCGAGCCGGATGGGGTCGGTGTCGGGAAAGGTGCGCCGGACCTGGTGCAGCAGGACCGCGCGCAGGTCTTGTTCGGCGGCGTCGAGCGCGGGGTGGTTCTGTGCCGACATCTGGGCGACGATAGCGATCCAGCGCATGCCGCGCGTGCGGTGGCGCGAGAGCAGTTCCCGGTACGGGTCGGTGACGGCGCCGACGAGTTCGTCGACGGTCGGCGCGTGCTCGCGGCCGGCGAGCGCGTCGACGTTGGCGCGGATGCGGTCGCGCACACCGGCTCCCAGGTCCAGCAGCACCGCGGCCAGCAGGTCGTCTTTCGTGCCGAAGTGGTAGTTGACCGAGGCGGGGCCCAGCCCGGCGGCGGCGTTGACCGCGCGGACCGAGACCGCGTCGACGCCGTGGGTGGCGAAGAGTCGCTCGGCGGTCTTCACCAAACGCGTGCGCGTCGCGTTTCCTTGGCGATTGGCGACCGGAGTGGTCGGATTCGTGTCGACTGTGCCGGTCATCGGGTCTGCCAGCGGCAGTGCGCGCGGACGCTCAGGCCGGACTCGTCGAACCAGCCCTGGGCCAGGGCGTAGTCGAGCATGGCGGTGAATCGTTCCCGCCAGGTGAGGTCGGTGCCGAAGTGGTCGCCGAGTTCGTCTTCGAGGCGCTGGGTGCTCAGCCACACGTGGGTGCCGTCGAATTCGCCCCAGCCGAGGAGTACATCGTGGAGGCGCACTGTTTCGGGTGTCGCGTGGACGAGTACCGACAGCGAGTCGAAGTCGGTGGACTGGGCCAGCGTGACCGGTGGCTTCCGCCGCGGATCGATGTCGAGAAACATGGTCGGACTCCTCGCGAATCGGCGCCGGTGACCGCCGGGAAAATTGGATCAACTGATCCAATCATCGACATCTGACACGGCCGGTGTCAACAGTCGGATCGGTTGCTTCTTCGGTGAATCGCAGCCTTTCCCGCTGATCGGGAGAAGCACTTCTGGATCAGTTGATCCAAGTCGAAGCTGAGGACGACGCCGTGAGCCCGCTCACCGCACCGTTTCGATGAGGAGACGCACCATGTGGAGCCCCAGTTCGATCAGATTCGGCGCCTTTCTGGCTCCCTATCACCCGCTCGACGCCGACCCAGCCCTGCAGCTGCGTCGCGACATCGACCTGATGGAGCACCTCGACCATCTCGGATTCGATGAGGCGTGGATGGGCGAGCACCATTCCACCGGCGCCGAGATCGTGCCCGCGCCGGACCTGTTCATCGCCGCGGCGGCCGAACGCACCCACCGCATCCGGTTCGGTACCGGGGTGGTGTCGCTGCCCTACCATCACCCGCTGGTCACCGTCGACCGCATCACCCAACTCGACCTGCAGACCCGCGGCCGGGTCATCTTCGGCACGGGGCCGGGCAAGATCCCCCTCGACGCGCACATGATGGGCATCAACCCGTCCGATCAGCGCCGTCGCCAGGGCGAAGCACTCGAGGCGATCCTGGGGCTGCTTCGTGGCGATGTTGTCGACATGCAGACCGACTGGTTCACCCTGCGCGATGCACGCGCCCAGCTGCCCACCTACGACCCGGCCGGTATCGAGGTGGCCACCGCGTCCACCATCTCCCCGAACGGATCGGTCCTGGCGGGAACGCACGGACTGTCATTGCTGTCACTGGCCGCGGGTTCGCCGACCGGTTTCGCGGCGCTGGACCGCAATTGGGGCGTCTACGAGAAGACCTGTGCCGAGCACGGTCATCTCGCCGATCGGGCGAACTGGCGGCTGGTCACCCCGATGTTCTTGGCCGAATCGCGCGCCGATGCCGAGCGCGCGGTCTCGCGGCGCATCGGGGCCATGGCTGCTTACGTCAACCGGCAGACCGGGCAGCGCCCGGACTGGGCGCGGACCTCTCACGGGATCGTCGAGCAGTGGCGCAACGACACGCTCGGTGAGTTCGGGCAGGCCGTCATCGGCACACCGGACGAGGCCATCGCGCAGATCCAGCGGTTGATCGACAAGACCGGCGGATTCGGCACGTTGCTGATCCTGCACGTGGACATGGCCGATTGGGAGGACACCAAACGCAGCTACGACCTGTTCGCCTCCGAGGTCGTCCCACACTTCAAGAATCGCAATGCCGGACGCCGGGCCAGCCTCCAGTTCGCCGAGGATCACCGCGAGTTGCTGATCGGGCAGTTGGTCACCGCGATCACCGAGGCCACCACCGACTACTACGGCGCCGACGCCGTGACGGGAGCGTGAGGATGCGCGCCGTGCGATTCCTCGACGGAGAATTCACCGTCGGCGAGGTACCCGAACTGCCCGAGACCGGTCCCGGCCAGGTTCGCATCGCGGTGGCTGCCTGCGGAATCTGTGGCAGTGACCTGTCGGTGTCCAAGGATGCGTGCCGCTTCGTCGAAGTCGCCGAGGCGGGCGGGTACCCGCTGGCCGCGTTCGACACCGAACGACCGGTGGTGCTCGGGCACGAGTACGCCGGGGTGATCACCGAGCTCGGTGCCGGGGTCACCGATTTCGCGGTGGGCGACCGGGTGGCGGGTATCGGCTTGGCCACCGATGCCGCGACCGGCATCCCGACGATCATCGGCTACTCCAACACCTACCACGGGGCGTTCGGTGAGGCGATCATCGTCGATGCGTGCTGGGTGCGCGCAGTCCCCGACGACCTGCGACTGGACCATGCGACCCTCGCCGAGCCGCTGCACGTGGGTGAGATGCACGTCCAGCAGTCGGGGCTCACCGCCGCGGATTCGGCGCTGGTGATCGGTTGTGGGACCATCGGTTTGGGCGCCGTCGTCGCGGCCAAGGCTCGTGGCGCGAGGATGGTGATCGCCTCCGAGCCCTCGCCTCGGCGCCGGGAACTGGCGACGCTCATGGGCGCCGACATCGTCGTCGATCCGACCGAGCAGAATCCCATCGAGGTGTGGAACGCCCTGGTCGCCGACGCCGGCTCCGTTGTCGGTGCGGCCGCGAACGGAATCCTGATCGCCTACGAATGCAGTGGGCGTGCCGGGATACTGAACGAGCTCACCCATCAGATGCCGTTCAATTCGCGGATCCAGGTGCTCGCCGCCGGGTTCACGGCCGAAACCATCACCCCGGTCGTGCCCCAATTCCGGCGCATCGCCGTCAATTTCGGTCACGGGCCCTACCAGGACGCCTATGACATCACGCTGCGGCGGCTGGCGGCCGGGTCGATCGACGCGGAGGCGATCATCACCGCGCGCGTGGATCTCGGCGGTGTCGCGGACGCGTTCACGACCCTGCGTAGCCCACAGGATCACGTGAAGATCATCGTCCGGCCCGGTCTTTCCGCGGACTGACCCCCACCGTACGCGGGCAGACCGGGTCTGCCCGCGTACGTTCAGATGCCGAAACCGCCGGAGACCGACAGTTGCTGACCGGTGATGTACCCGGCCTGTTCGGAGGCCAGGAACACGCAGGCGGCGCCGATGTCGGCCGCCGTGCCCCATCGTTTCATCGGCACGAAGCGGCGGGCTTCGGCCTCCCAGGCCGCGTCGACCACGCCCGTGGCTTTCAGCTCGAGGAACATACCTGCCTCGATGACGCCGACCAGCACCGAATTGGCGCGGATATTGTGCCTGCCTTCCTCTTTCGCGATGCCGCGGACCAGCGCCTCGTTGGCGGCCTTGGGCAGCACGGACAGACCGTCGAGCCGGGGCCACCACCGGTCACCGGCGGAGCCGAGGTGGATCACCGAGCCGCCGCCGTGCTCGCGCAGATGCGGCAGCACGGCGTGCACGGCGGTGAACATGCCGAGCGCTTCCACCTCGATCGACTGCCGGTAGCGGTCGGGTTCGGTGTCGGCGAGGGTGATCTGGTCGACGACCGGGCCGGCACCCCACACCAGCGTGCGGATCCGTCCGTGCTCGGCGATCACCTCGGCGATCACCCGGTCGACGGCGGCCGTGTCGCGGACATCGACCTGATGGGCGCTGGCCCGCACGCCGAGCGCACGCAATTCGGCCACGGTGGTCTCGGCGACGGATTGTTTGCTGCGGTAGCAGATCGCCACGTCACCGCCCGCCCGTGCGAAGTCCGCGGCGACGGCGCGGCCGAGGCCGCCACTGCCACCGAAGACCAGTGTGACACCGTCGAGAAGAGTCAGTTGCATCATGGGGGAAAGCTAGCGGCGCCGTGTCTTTCGCCGCATGCGGGTCTCCCGCCCAGCGGGAGCCACGACTGCCGCCTCAACGGACGCCGAAGAGCGCGCCGCCACCGAATGCCGCGCGATGCGAGACCGGTTGTCCGCCATCGATATCGGTGATCCCGTAGTCGACGGCGGCCTCGGCCGTGATCACCGTACTGCCGCTGCGCGCGCCGACCTCGGGATCGGTGGCCAGGGCCAGGACGACCCGGCCGACGAATTCCGGTGTCTCCGCGCCGGCGATCGGGAACCCCTCGATGTCCTCGACACCCAGTGCCAGGACCTGCTCGGTGCGCACGATGCCGGGCCACAGCGACAACGTGCTCACGCCGGTGTCGCGCAGTTCTACGGCCATGTCGGCCGCCATCTTGTCCAGGCCGGCCTTCGACATTCCGTACAGCACCGAGTGCAGGTAGCCGCGGGTGCCGAACGAGGAGATGTTGGCGATGACGCCGCTTCCGCGAGGCACCATGAGCCGTGCCGCTTCGACCGAGGCCACGTAGTGCGCCCGCAGGCCGACACCGATCAGGGTGTCCCAGTCGGCGACGGGCCGTCGCCAGAACGGATCACTGAATCCGGCGAAACCGTCGGGATTGGCCCAGACGTTGTTGACCAGCAGGTCGAGCCCGCCCTGCTCGGCGGTGATGCGAGTGAACACCGCGGCGATCTGCGCGTCGTCGCGGTGGTCGCAGCGCACGGCGATGCCGGCGCCACCCCGAGCGCTCACCTCAGCGGCCGCGACCTCCAGAGGGCCGCCGTCACCTTCGGTGCCGCGCCCGGTCAGATACACCGTCCAGCCTGCTGCGCCCAGTGCCAGCGCGATTCCCTTGCCCACGCCACGGCTGGCGCCGGTCACCAGAGCGATCTTCGACATGTCCGCTCCTACTGCGCGATCCGGGTGGCGTCATCGAGGGGGCGGGTGATCGCCCACAACTGGTGGAACGTGCATGTCGCGATCTTCCAGTGCCCGTCCTGCACCCGGTATTCGTCGGCGTACTCACCGGTGGCGACGGTTTCGGTGCGCTCGATCAGGTTGACCTGGCGAAAGCGCAGCGTCCACCGGCCGCTGGCCGTGCCGTCCTCGCGCACGGTGATGTCGGGGTGCACGCCGTGGTGCATGTCGAGGATCGCGTTCTTGCCGTCCACCTGCTGCAGCGCGATCGAGGCGAAGACCGCGGCCATGCCGTCGGCGTCGGTCGTACCGAGCGTGCCGTAGTCCAGTACCGAGCCGGCCGCGACGAAACAGTCACGGAACCCGACCGGGTCTTTGGCATCGCAGGCACGGAAATAGCGGTGCTTGAGCGCGGTGATCGACTCGATCGCCGCCAACCGTGCGAGGTGGCGGGCCGGGTCGTCGGACGGCGGTGTTGCAGACATCGAGCTCCTTGGTCGAATCGACAGATCAGACGTGAAGAAGCTCGAATGGCTGTGAGCGTCCGCTACGTCCCGCGGTCGCCACCGTAGGCCCGGAACGCGGTCACCGCCTGCCTGTCTTCCCGCTCATCGGGAACGCCCGCGGGCCTGTGTACACGCTCAGGGGCGGTCGACGTCGGCGATGATGACCTCGGGCTTGAAGATGACCTTGTAGTGGTAGCGACTCACCTCGGCGGCCTCGAGCTGCTCGACGAAGTAGCTCACGTTGTCCGAGAGGCCGAGAAAGTGCTTCTTGTATTCGTCATCGCCGGTCTTGCACGTCACCTCGAGCTGGTTGTTCTCGTCCTTGATCGAGCACTTGCCCTCGATGGACAGCAGGTACTTGTCGGTGATCCCGTTGAAGAACACCACGCGTCGGTTGATCTTGAACTGGTCCGATTCCTTGGACAGGTTCTTGGAGACCACGTCGGCGTCGCTCGAGCACCCGGTCACTGCGATGGCACCTGCGAACAGCGCCGCGACAGCGGCGATCAGTTTCTTGTTCATTCCCCCACCTCGTTCGTCCTTCTTCAGACCATCATGAGTGTCAGCGGTCGAGATCGCCACTGTCAGTGCCATTCCCACCCGATTCGGGCGATGGCACGTCGTACGGCGTCGAGCTGGTCACCGACCCGATGGTTGCGCCCCGCCCGGCTGTGCGTCCCGCACAAACCAGCTGGACTCAGATTGTCCGAGTCAGAACGTGGGGGTACCAGCGGCAGATGCCCAGGGCGAAGCGTAGTTCGAAGGTGTCGGTCTCGACGGCGATGCCGTAGCGGCCGGTGACCTGTTGGATGCGGTACTGGACGGTGTTGCGGTGGACGTCGAGGACGCGGGCGGTGCGCGAGTAGCTGGCGCCTTCGGCGAGGAACACCTCGAGAGTGTTGCGCAAGAGTTCCACTTTGGCGCCGTCGCCTGCCAGCGATCCGAGGACGCGGTGGACGAGGCCGGTCAGCTCGTCGGGATCGTCGGACAGCAGCGCGAAGGGCGCGATCGTGTCGTAGTCGACCACAGCGGGCGCGGTCTCCCCGGCCGAGACGACGAGCGCCTTGGCCCGTGCCGCGCTGCGGGCCGAGCGCCGGAAGCCCGGCAGCCCCTCGCCGACCGGCCCGAGCGCTACCCGTATCGGCAAGCCGGAAGCCGCGAGCTGGGCGGTGAGTTCCTCGACCGCGCAGGGCTGTCCGGTCGGGAACCACAGGCACATGGCGCGGTCTCCCGACGCGGCGACCAATTCGGCGCCACCGGTACCCATCGCCGCGGCGAGCAGCTGTCGGGCCTGCTCGAGCGCGCGCACAGCCTCCGCGCCGGTGACCGTCGACCACACTTCAGTGGCGTAGTGCCACTGATCGAGTTGGTAGCCCAGCACTTCCTGGGCGGCGGCGACATCGACATCGTCGTTGTCGAGCAACCGTGCGATCCATTGCTGGCGTGCGGCTTGGCGGCTGCTGAGCCAGCGGTCCCGTTCGGCCTCGTAGATCCGCCCCATCGACGAATTGAGGCGATCCAGGTAGGTGCCCGCGAATTTGAGCAGTTCGGCGATCCGGGCGGGCTGGTCAGGGCCGGGAACGGCCAGGACGAGCCCGATCGCGGCGTCGAGGATCCGGTACTGCCCGAGCCCGTAGGCGCGCAGCAGGATCGTCAGCGGCACACCGCGCCGGGCCAGCCGTTGGGCGTAGGCGGCGGCCCCGGGGGGCGGGCCTGCGGTGGCCGGGTCGATGCCGTTCGCCAGCACGTACTGCACGGCGGCGATGTTCTCGGCGATGCTGGCGGCTCGCATCTCGGCCAGATCGGCGGCGACGTCGTTGAGCGGGATCATCTGCTCGGTCACCCGGATGAGGTCGGCGGTGATGGCGTCGACGCGCGGGCCCAGGGCCTGTCCCACCCACACCAGGGATCCGTATGCCGCCATGCGCGCTTCCGTCCGTTGAACAAAAACCGTCGACGGCATTGTGCCATCCGCACAAATTTCTGGTCGATTCGGTCTCGGCGTCGATAAACAAACCGGTCATGTGGTCGTGACAGCGTGACATGTGGTGTCATGGTCGCCGAACGCCCCGATATCGACTCCTTCTTGCTTGTTCGACACTGGTCCGCCCCGGTAGGCCGAATCCGACAGGGTTCGTGGGTCATCGCAGAGCTGTGGGCCGGTTAGCTGAAGGATGTTGTACTCGAATGCGTGAAGCGCGCACCTCTCCACGTGAAGTTCGTCGTGCGCCGCGCGGTCGAGGCAACCGGAAGTCGAGTGCTCCCCTCTTCCCTCAGCTGCTGACCGCGGCGGTCGACACCGCCGGTGATGCCGTCGCTGTGTCCTGTACCCCGGCCGACGGTGCCCGCCGCGAACTCACCTACACCCAACTCGACGAATACTCGTCCCAACTGGCCAGAGACCTGATCGCGCGTGGCATCGGTCCCGGCGATGTCGTCGCGCTCGGATTCACCCGGTCGATCGAGTCGGTGGCGGCGGTGTGGGCAGTGGCCAAGACCGGCGCTGCCTACGTCCCTGTCGATCCGGCGCTGCCCGCCGAGCGGATCGCCTATCTTCTCGAAGACTCCGGCGCCGTCCTCGGTCTCACCGGCACGCCACATCGGGAGATGCTGGGCGATTCGGTCGACTGGCTCGACATCGACGCCCCTGCCCAGCGCGACCGCATCGCCACCTACCCCGCCCACCCGATCTCCTACCTCGACCGAGTTCGTCCGCTGATCGATCAGCACCCGGCCTATGTCATCTATACCTCCGGTTCGACCGGGCGTCCCAAAGGCGTGGTCGTCACCCACACCGGTCTCGGTGCCTTGGTCGCGGCCGCCCGGGAACGCTATTCGGTCGACGAAGGCGACCGCGTGCTGCACGTGTGTTCGCCGAACTTCGACGTCTCGGTACTCGAGCTGCTGGTGGCATTCAACTCCGGTGCCACGCTGGTGGTCTCACCGTCGACGGTCTTCGGCGGCCCCGAACTCGCCGAGCTGCTGCGCCGCGAACGCGTGACCCACCTGCTGATCACCCCGGCGGCGTTGGAATCTGTCGACCCCCGCGACCTGGACGCCCTGCGTGTCGTCGTCGTAGCGGGCGACGCTTTCGGCCCGACCCTGGTCGATCGCTGGGCCGACGGGCGTGCCTTCTTCAACGGCTACGGCCCGACCGAGGCCACCATCCTCGCCACCGGCACCACCGCGCTACGGCCCGGACAGCCCATCACGATCGGCACGGCGTTCGCCGGAGTCGGTGCGACAGTGCTGGATTCGCGCCTGCGCCCGGTTCCCGCGGGCGTGGCGGGTGAGCTGTATCTGTTCGGGCCCGCGCTGGCCCAGAGTTATCGGGGCAGGCCGGCGCTCACCGCCGAACGATTCGTCGCCTCACCTTTCACCGATTCCCGCATGTACCGGACCGGCGACCTGGTCCGGCGCACCGCCGACGGTGACATCGAATACCTCGGCCGCTCCGATTTCCAGGTCAAGATCCGCGGTTTCCGCGTCGAACTCGGCGAGATCGACGCCGCACTCACCGCCCACCCCGACATCGAGTACGCGGTCACCCTCGGTACGAAAGCCGACTCGGGGGCGACCGTGCTGGTGTCGTATGTGCTTGCCCAGCAAGGCAAGTCGATCGACGCCGACGCAGTAGCGCGCTTCGTGGGCACCTCCCTGCCCGCCCATATGGTGCCGACAGTCCTGATGACCCTCGACGAGATCCCGTTGACCCCCAACGGCAAACTCGACCGCAACGCCCTGCCCGCACCGGTTTTCGGGGCTGTGGGTTCGCGTGCGCCCGAGGGCCCGGTCGAGACCGCCATCGCCGAACTGTTCACCCAGATCCTGGGTCTGGAGCAGATCGGTGCCGAGGATTCGTTCTTCGCCGCCGGTGGTGACAGCATTCTGTCCATCCAGCTCGTGTCGCGCGCGCGCAATGCCGGCATCACGTTCACCCCGCAGGCTGTGTTCGAGCACCGCACCGTCGCCGGGCTGGCGCGGGTGGCGGTGGTGGGTGCCGAGTCCGCGCCCACGTTGACCGAACTGCCCGGCGGCGGTGTGGGCATGATGCCGTTGACGCCGGTGCTGGCCGCGTCGCTGGCCGGTGGGCGGGTGTTCGGCCGGTTCACCCAGCAGATGGTGTTGGCCCTGCCTGCTGGTATCGACCGAAATGCCCTGGTGGACACCCTCACCGCGGTGATCGACCACCACGACATGCTGCGGGCCGGTCTGCGACAGGTCGACGGGCAGTGGGAGCTGCACACTCTGCCGCCGGGCGCGGTGGACGTGGGCGACCTGCTCCAGCGCGTCGATGTCCCGGCGGGCACCGACGCGCTCGGTGAGATCGCCGACGCCGCGATGGATTCCGTGCTCGCGGCGCTGGACCCGCAGGCGTACCGGATGATCGGCTTCGCGTGGCTCGCTCGTCCGGACGGCCCCGACGGTTTGGTGGTCGCCGCCAACCACGCGGCGATCGACGGAGTGTCGTGGCGAATCCTGTTGTCGGACCTGGTCGCCGCGGGGGCCCAGGTCGGCCGACGTGTCGTCCTGCCCCCGGTCGGCACGTCGTTTCGTCGCTGGGCGCACGGCCTGACCGAGGCAGCGCCGAACAGGCGCGAGGAACTCGACCACTGGCGCCGGACCCTGTCGGTACCCGACCCGCTGCTCGGCGATCGCCCGCTCGACTCCCGCGATACCGCCTCGACGGTGCGAACCATCACCGTCGAAGTTCGCGCCGACATCACCCAGGCGATCCTGACCGACCTGCCCACCCGGTACCGCGCGGGCGCCGAGGACGGCTTGCTCGCCGCCCTGGCCATGGCTGTGCGCACGTGGCGGGCCCGGCGCGGTGTCGACGCCCCCACGACCCGCGTCCGTCTGGAAGGCCACGGCCGCGAACAGTCCGCGGTCGACGGCGCCGATCTGACCCGCACGGTCGGCTGGTTCACCAGCATGTATCCGATCGCCCTCGACCTGAGCGAGGTCGAGGGCGACGCCGCGTGGCACGGTGGCGACGCCACGGCCGCCGTCGTCAAGGCCATCAAGGAACAGCTGCGTGCGGTGCCGCACAAGGGCATCGGTTTCGGCATGCTCCGCCATCTGGACCCGGAATCGGCATCGCGGCTCGACGGCCCCCTCGGCCAGGTCGGCTTCAACTATCTGGGCCGGATCACCGCGGGCGATCTCGGCGATACCGACCACAGCTGGCTACCCACCGCCGGGTGGGGCGAGCCCGTCGCCGAACAAGACCCCGATCTGCCCGCTGCCGCCGTCATCGACATCAACGCCCTGGCCACCGGTACCGACGCCGGCCTGATTTTGCGCGCGTCGTTCTCCTACGCCTCCGGCATCATCGACGAGGCGTCGGTGCGCGAACTGGCCGACTGCTGGACCGCGGCCCTGACGGTCCTCGCCGAACACCTGCGCGATCCGGCAGCCGGTGGACTCTCGCCCGCCGACGTGCCGCTGGTCCAGGTCACCCAGGCAGAACTCGACACCTGGCATCGCGAACGCCCGCACCTGACCGATGTGCTGCCCCTGGCGCCGCTGCAGCTCGGTCTGTTCTTCCTCGCCCAGGTGTCGCCGGCCGACCCGTATCTGGTCCAGCTCGCGGTCGAGCTGACCGGCGAGGTCGACACCAACCGCCTGCGCCGAGCCGCCCGAACCGTCCTCGACCGCCACGCGATCCTGCGCACGGCCTTCGGATCGTCGGCGGCGGGCACGCCGGTCGGTTTCGTGGCCGAGGGTGTTGCGGTGCCGTGGCAGATCATCGACACCGAACTCGACGATGCCGACGAGTTCCTGGCCGCCGAGGCGCGGACCGGTTTCGAACTCTCCACTGCGCCGCTGCTGCGCTTCACGCTGTACCGCCGCACCCACGGCATGCATCTGGTGTTGACCGCGCACCACCTCCTCGTCGACGGCTGGTCGATGCCGTTGCTGATGCAGGAACTACTGCTCTGCTACGCCACCGACGGCGCCCCGGCGGTGCTGCCGCGGGTACGCCCCTACCGTGACTACCTCGCCTGGCTCGCGGGCCGAGACCGTTCCGCCGCGTTGCGCGGCTGGCGCGAAGCGTTGACCGGGCACACCCCGACCCTGCTGACCACCGCAGTCGCACCGCCAACCGAGCCGTGCGAGGGCCACGGGATGTGCACCGTCGAGCTGTCACCGGCGGAGGCCCAGGACTTGGCGGCCTGCGCCGCGGCCAACGACGTCACGGTCAACACCCTGTTCCAAGCGGCATGGGGTGTGGTGCTGGCCGGTGCGTTCGGCCGCGGCGACGTGGTGTTCGGTGCGGTGGTCTCGGGTCGCCCGCCACAGTTGGACGGCGTCGACACCATGGTCGGACTCTTCGCCAACACCATCCCCGTTCGCGTCCGTTTCACCGAGTCCGAGCCGTTGCGGAACATGTTGTCGCAGCTACAGTCCGAGCAGATCGCCGTGCTGGACGGCCATCACCTCGGTCTCGCCGAGATCCAGCGGGCCGCGGGCACGGGCGAACTGTTCGACACGCTCATGGCCTACGAGTCCTATCCGGTCGACACCGAGGGAATGCGACGCGCGCACGGCTCCATCGACGGCCTCGAGATCGTCGATATTCGAGCCGCCAACGCCACGCACTACCCGGTGGCCGTGGGTGTCGAGGTGGGCGAGGGGATTCGCGTCGGCCTCCAGTACCGCCTGGACCTGATCGACACCGGCATCGCACAAGCTCTCGCGCACCGCCTCCGCGCCACCCTCGACGCCTTCGTCCACACACCCGACCAGACCGCCACACAGCTCCTGGACACCCTCGACCAGCACAACGATCCGATCGCGGAGGCCGGCTACTGGCATCGCGTCCTCGCGGACCTGCCTGCCGAACTGAACCTTCCGACAGATCGCGCCCGGCCCGCGAGCCTCGTGTCGGCCGACGCCCGCGTCGGCTTCGAGATCCCCGCCGAACTTCATGACCGCATGCGGAATTTCGCCGATTCCCGCGACACGACGGTCTTCAGCCTCGTGCACACGGCCTTCGCGGTGCTGCTGGCCCGGCTGGCCAACACCGAAGACATCGCGATCGACACCCCGTGCCCGCAGTCTCCGGATGCCCGCCTGGTGTTGCGACTGCCGGTGTGCGGCGCGACCTGTGTCGACGAGCTGCTGGCTGAGGCGACCACGGTCGCCCGGCGAGCATTCGGGCGAAACGGGTTGTCGCACAGTAATCTCCAGACCGTCCGCGACGCGGCCGGGCCACTGGTGCGGGTCACTGTGATGTCGGACGAATGCCCGACTGTGGCTGCCGTGGAGCGCGACCTCGTGCTGTCGCTACGCGCCCCGAGCTCCGACGACCATCGACGATCAGGCGCCGCGGATGAGCACCGAACAGGTGTCGCCGCCGCCAGCGACCGCCCGGCCGGTCCCATCACCGCCGAATTCGTTTACGCGAGTGCGCTGTTCGACCGGGCAACGGTCGACGTGTTCGCGCAGCGCCTGATTCGCCTGCTGGCGGACGCGATCGAGCGCCCGGACACCGCTGTCGGTGATCTCACCATCCTCGATGCCGCGGAAGAATCGGCCCTCACAGCGCGCAACACCGACACCGACACCGCCCTGTTCCCCGACCTGATCGCACGCGGCAACGCGCTGGGCCTCGACAGGATCGCCGTCCGGCACGAGAGTCGTTCGATCACCTACGGCGAACTGACCGAGCGGACCACCCGCTGGGCCCGCGAACTGATCGCCCAAGGCGTCGGCCCCGAAGTCGCTGTCGCCGTTGCCCTTCCCCGGTCCTACGACATGGTCGCGGCCGCGCTCGCCATCGCCGCGGCGGGTGGGGTGTATGTGCCGATGGACCCGCGCAATCCCACACGTCGCCTCCAGCACCTGGTCACCGACTCGGGCGCGATACTCGGCATCACCGCCGCCGCGCACCTCGGCGACCTGCCCGACGACCTGACCTGGCTCACCCTCGACGACCTCGACCGAGTCACCGCCACCCACCCGACGACACCGATCACCGACGCCGACCGCCGCGCACCCCTGCGCGTCGACCACCCCGCCTACCTCATCTACACCTCCGGCTCCACCGGTCTGCCCAAGGGCGTCACCGTGACCCACGCCGGTCTGGCACCGCTGGTCGAGGAGGCGGTCCGCCGCTACCGCCTCGAATCCGAGCACCGCTTCCTGCACATCTGCGCCCCCTGGTTCGACCCCTCCGTGCTCGAATGGCTGTGCGCCTTCACCACCGGCGCGACGCTGGTCGTCGTCGGGTCCGACATCGTGGGCGGGATCGAACTCGCGGATCTGCTGGCCGCCGAGTCCGTCACCCACGCCATCATCACCCCCGCGGTCCTGGGCACCCTCGACCCGGCCGGTCTGCACGCACTGGAATCGTTGTCCGTCGGCGGCGACGTGACCACCCCGGAACTGCTCGCGAAATGGCAGCCCGGCCGCCGCTACCTCAACGGGTACGGCCCCACCGAGACCACGATCATCTCGTCCTACGCCGAACTCACTGCCGGACAACCGATCTCGATCGGCGCCCCCGTGCGCGGCACACACGCGATGATCCTGGACGCCCGCCTGAACCCGGTCCCGCCGGGTGTCACCGGCGAGCTCTATCTGAGCGGGCGCGCGTTGGCGCGCGGCTACCGCAATCAGCCGACGACGACCTCGGCCCGATTCGTCCCCGACCCGTGGGGTGCGCCCGGCACCCGCATGTACCGCACCGGCGATCTGGTGCGCCTGCGCGACACCGGCGAGATCGACTACCTCGGCCGTGCCGACACCCAGGTGAAGGTGCGCGGTTTCCGGATCGAACCGGGCGAGATCGATGCCGTGCTCGTCAGCCACCCCGATGTCGAATTCGCGGTGACCGTCGGACGTCGGAGCCCCGCCGGATCGACCACGCTGGTGTCCTATGTGCTCGCGGCACCGGATCGTTGCGCCGACCCCCTCGCCCTCACCGCGTACGCCACCGACCGCCTGGCCGCGCACGCGGTGCCGTCGGCGATCGTGGTGCTCGACGCGCTGCCCCTGACCTCCAACGGCAAACTCGACCGCAACGCCCTGCCCGAACCGGTCGTCGCCACCGCGCCCACCGCGGCACCCATCGGTGCGAGTCAAACCCTGCTGGCCGAGCTGTTCGCCCGCGTCCTCGGCATACCGCGCGTCGGCGTGCACGATTCGTTCTTCGCGCTCGGTGGCGACAGCATCCTGTCGATCCAGCTGGTGTCGCTGGCCCGCGCCGCGGGCATCGTCTTCACCACCCGTGACGTGTTCGAACACCGCACCGTGGCAAAGCTGTCCGACATCGCCGCGCTCGACAGCCCACAGTCGCCCGTGCTGGCGGAACTGCCCGGTGGGGGCATCGGCGATATCGCGTTGACGCCGGTCCTCGCCGAGTTCCTGACCACCGGTTCCAGCGACCGTTTCGCCCAGACCATGGTCCTGGCACTCCCCGAGAACATCGACCGCCCAGCTCTGGTCGCCATCATCGCCGCGGTCCTGCGCCACCACGACATGCTGCGCTCGCGCCTGCGACGCGACAGCGACGACTGGCAGTTCGAAGTCCTGCCACCCCATCGTGTCGACGCGGACTCTCTGATCACCGAGATCGACGCGTTCTCGGCGCTCACACCGGATGAGCTGACCCGAATCGGCACGGCCGCCATGGATTCGGCGCTCTCGGCGCTGGATCCCGCCACCGCCCGCATGATCGCCTTCACCTGGATCCGCAGGCACGGCGCTCGCGATGTCCTCGCGGTCGCCGCCCATCACTACGTCATCGACGGTGTCTCCTGGCGGATCCTGCTCCCCGACCTGGTCGTGGCGTGGGCCCAGTACGCAGCAGGTCAGCGGATCGCCCTGCCGCCGGTCGGTACGTCGTTCCGCCGGTGGGCGCACGGCCTCGCCACCGCCGAGCGCACCGCCGAACTCGACCACTGGCACCAGGTCCTGTCCACCCCTGACCCGCTGCTCGGCGCCCGCGCGGTCGACAGCAGCCTCGATACCGAGGCGACGATGCGGTCGATCACCGTGCAGATCCCCGCCGAGATCACCGAACCCCTGCTCACGACGCTGCCCGCGCAATACCGGGCAGGCGCCGATCACCCGCTGCTCGCGGCCTTGGCCTTGGCCGTGCGGGTCTGGCGTGCCCGGCGCGGTGTCGACGCTCCCACTCTGCGACTGCGACTCGAAGGCCACGGCCGCCAGGAGGACGCCGTCCCCGGCGCGGATCTGACCCGCACCGTCGGCTGGTTCACCACCGTCTACCCCGTTGCCCTGGACCTGTCCGCGATCACGCCGGCGGTCTTCGACGACGAAGCCCTCGCCGCGACGATGCGCACCGTCAAAGAACAGCTGCTGGCCGTGCCGGACAACGGTATCGGCTTCGGTGTGCTGCGCCGGAACCCGCACACCCGAAACCGGTTGTCCGGCACCATCGGCCAGATCGGCTTCAACTACCTGGGTCGCGCGAGCACCGCGGCGCAGACCACCGACGACACCGCGTGGCTGCCCACTGCCGACCTCGGTGACATCGCCGTCGACTACGACCCCACCCTGCCCGCGCACACCGTTCTCGACATCAACGCGATCGCCGTCACCACCGACACCGGGCCGCGACTGCGGGCGGACTTCCGCTACGCCACCGGCATCCTGTCCGAGTCCGAGGTCCAGGAGCTGGCCGACGACTGGACGAGCTGGCTCACCGCACTGGCCGACCACACCCTCCACCCGTCCGCGGGCGGGCTGACCCCCTCCGATGTTGCCCTGGTACAGGTTTCGCAAAACGACCTCGACACCTGGCGCACGACCCACCCGGGTCTGTCGGATGTGCTGCCGCTGTCGCCGTTGCAGCACTCGTTACTCGCACTGGGCGAGATGCTCGACGAGTCGGTCCACGCCTACGTCATCCAGCTCATGGCCGAATTGACCGGCGAGCTCGACATCGACCGGCTTCGCCACGCGGCCGCGACAGTGCTGAACCGGCACGCCAACCTGCGCTCGGCCTTCGTCACCACCCCCGACGGCACCCCCGTTCAGCTCGTCGCCGATGCCGTCGAGGCACCGTTGCGGATCGTCGAAGCCACCGACACCGAGCTGCCCGCTCTGCTCGCCGCTGATCAACAGGCAGGTTTCGACCCCACGATCGCGCCGCTGCTGCGATTCACGGTGTACACCATCGGTTCCGGGCGCAGCCACCTCGTCCTGACCGGCCATCACATCCTCCTCGACGGCTGGTCCATGCCGCTGCTGATGAAGGAACTGCTCGTCCTCTACGCCACCCACGGCGACGCGACCCCGCTGCCGCCGGTGCGCCCCTACCGCGACTACCTCGCCTGGCTCACCCGCCAGGACCGCACCGCCGCGGAGCGCGCGTGGTCGGAGGTCCTCGACGGGGTGTCGGCGACGATGATCGCCCCCGAGCTCACCTGGCCGCCGGCGACCGGCCACGGCTACGGCCTGTGCGAGTTCGAACTCGACGCCGCGCGGACGTCCGCGCTGACCGCCGTCGCCGCGGCCGCCGAGGTCACCGCGAACACCGTGTTCCAAACAGCCTGGGGCCTGGTCGTCGCCGCGAGCACCGCACGCGAGGATGTCGTGTTCGGTGCGACCGTGTCCGGGCGCCCGCCCCAGCTGGACGGCGTCGGCGACATGATCGGGCTGTTCGTCGACGCGGTCCCGGTGCGGGTGCGCATCGACCCCACCGCCACCGTCGGTGACCTGATCCGCGCCGTCCAAGCCGAGCAGGCCTCGCTGCTCGATCACCACCACCTCGGCCTCGGCGCGATCCAGCGCGTCGCGGGACCGGGCGAGCTCTTCGACACCATGCTCGCTTTCGAGTCCTACCCCGTCGACGTCGAAGGTCTCCAACAGGCCGGCGGCGCGCTCGACGACCTGAGCATCGACGACCTGCACGGCGCCGACCACACCCACTACCCGATCACGGTCCTGGTCTTCCTCGGTGCCCGCACCCAGGTGCAGATCAAGTACCGCCGCGACCTCGTCTCCGATCCCGCGGCTCGCGCGCTCACCGACCGTCTCCGCACGGCGATCGACAACCTCGTCGCCGCCCCGACCACGCCTGTCGTCGACCTCGCCCACCAGCTCACCACCGACCCCGCCGACCCGATCACCCGATCCCGCTACTGGCGCCAGACGTTGGCCGACCTGCCGGCTCGCCTGGTCCTGCCCACCGACCACGTGGTCGCCGGCGGCGCACGCCCCGACCTCTCGCGCGCGCAGAGTGGGCATGCGGACAATCGCCTCGGCGCCGAGCACGGTTGTGCCAGGTCGACCGTCCCGACGACGGTGCACCGAGCCCTCCATGAGCTCGCCGGCACCGCGAACGTGAGCAGGCAATCGCTGGTCGGCACCGCCTTGGCTGTACTCCTCGCGCGACTCACGGCATCCGACGACATCGTGATCCGAACCCGCACTCCTGATCTGTTGCTGCGCATCGCCATCGATCTCGCGGCACCCTTCCTCGATCTGCTCACGCGGGCACACGAGGCCGAGACGCTGGCGCTGGCTCATGCGGGAATCCCGCTCTCGGACTTCGCCGAGCTGCTCGGCGTCGAGCCCCGCGCGCTGGGACAGGTGTCGCTGGAAGTACGGTCCACCGGCTCATCGGACGACCCGTTGCCCGTGCCCGCCGCGGCGACGACCGCAGCCGGTTCGGATGCGCGGCACACCCGGCCCGGGGACGACGCCGTGACAGCCGGCGAACTCCTCGTGACGGTGCTCGAGACGACGTCGGGCGCGGCGATCGAGATGTCTTTCGCCCGAACCGTTTTCGATGACCACGAAGCGGACACGTTCGTGCGGCGCCTGGCCCGGCTGCTCACCGCGATCGCCGCCGACCCACGGATCCCGGCCGGTGACCTACCGCTGTCCGATCACGCCGAGTACACCTTCTTGACTCATCTCGGCGACGGCCCGACTCCGTCGGCCACCTCCACCCTGCCCGAGCTGCTCGTGCGCGGCACCGGCTACGGCCAGCATCGAATCGCCGTGCGCGACACCGCGAACACCTACACCTACGGCACCCTCGACGCCGATTCCTCACGCTTGGCCCGAGTCCTCATCGACGAGGGAATCGGCCCGGAAACAGTCGTCGCCTCGGCGGTCCCGCGCTCCTACGAGTCGATCCTCGCGTTCTGGGCCATCGCCAAAGCGGGTGGCGTGTACCTTCCCGTCGACCCGAACTACCCCGAAGACCGTGTCCGTCACATGCTCGCCGACTCCGGCGCGACCATCGGCCTCACCGTCGCCGCGAGGGCGAACAACCTGCCCGGATCGCTGCGCTGGCTGGCGCTGGACGAACCGGCCGCCCGGGCCCGCACCGCCGCCCGCTCGTCGACCCCGGTACGCGACCGCGACCGCCGAGCACCCTTGCGCCGCGACAACATCGCCTACGTGATCTACACCTCCGGCTCCACCGGCACACCCAAGGGCGTCTCGGTCACCCATGCGGGACTCGGCGCCCTCGTCACCCACTCGGCGGCCCTGATGCGCCTGCGCCACGACCACCGCATGCTGCACGTCTGCTCACCCAGCTTCGACCAGTCGATCGAGGAACTCGCCACCGCCTTCCACCGCGGCGCCACCCTGGTCATCGCCCCGCCCGACGCCCTGGGCGGCATCGACCTCGACGACCTGCTGCGCACCGAACAGGTGACGCACACGATCATCACCCCCGCCCTGCTGAGCACCCTGAACCCGACCACCCTGCCCGACCTGCGGTGCGTGTCCGCCGGCGGCGAAGCCACCGCCCCCGAACTGCTGGCCATGTGGCAACCGGGCCGCAGCTTCCTCAACGGCTACGGTCCCACCGAGGCAACGATCGGCGCGACCTACTCGGTGCTGCGTGCCGGGGACCGCGTCACGATCGGTCGCCCCGTGCCGGGCATGCGCGCCGTGGTCCTCGACGCCCGTCTGCACCCGGTGCCGGTGGGCGCCACCGGTGAGCTCTATCTCGCGGGTCCCGCACTCGCACGCGGGTACCGTGGCCGCCCCGCCGCCACCGCGGATCGTTTCGTCGCCTGCCCCTGGGCCGGACCCGGCGCACGCATGTACCGCACCGGCGACCTCGTCCGCTGGGTGCACGGCGACACCTACGAGCTGGAATACCTGGGCCGCACCGACTTCCAGATCAAGATCCGCGGCTTCCGGATCGAGCCCGGTGAGATCGACGCCGTCCTGCTGCGGCACCCGCAGGTGAGTTTCGCTCTCACGCTCGGCACGCAGAACCCCGCCGGGGACACCGTGCTGGTCTCGTATGTGACAGGCCGCGAGATCGACCCCGGCGCCATCACACGGTGGTCCGCGTCGATGCTGCCCGCGCACATGGTCCCGGCGGCCGTCGTCGTCCTGGACCGTATCCCGCTCTCGGCCGCCGGGAAGATCGACCGGACTGCGCTGCCCGCACCGGAGTTCGTGACGCGCACTTACCGTGCGCCCGCGGCCGGGCTGGAACGTACCGTCGCCGAGGCGTTCGCCGAGGTGCTCGGTGCCGAACGCGTCGGCGCCGACGACAGCTTCTTCGATCTGGGCGGTAACTCGCTGCTCGCCACCCGCCTGACCGCTCGGATCGGTGCCGCACTCGACATCCGGGTGCCGGTGCGCGTGCTGTTCGCCGCACCCACCGTCGCCGAATGCGCGCACGAGATCGCCGGATTGGCCCGCGCGGCCCGTCGACCCGCTCTGCAGGCGCGCCCACGACCTGATCACATCCCCCTCTCGCCCGCCCAGCAGCGCATGTGGTTCCTCAACCGCTTCGATACCGGAACCGCCGCCTACAACATCCCGGTCGTGCTCCGCCTGACCGGCGAACTCGACACCACCGCGATGCGGCAGGCCTTCACCGATCTCGTCGCACGCCACGAGATCCTGCGCACGATCTACCCGACTGTCGACCAGGTACCGGCCCAGATCGTTCTGCCTCCGGACCACCCGGATGTACCGCGCCTGCACGTCACCACGATCGCCCCGGACGTCGACGAAAGCCTGACCCCCGCAGTGACAGCAATGGTGTCGACCGTTTTCGATGTCACCCGAGAAGTGCCCTTGCGTGCCACCCTGTTCGAACTCGGCCCGGACGACCATGTCCTGGCCATGGCCGTGCACCACATCGCCGGTGACGGCTTCTCCGGCGGACCCCTCACCCGCGACCTCGTCATCGCCTACACCGCACGCGCGCAAGGACAGAGCCCCACCTGGGCACCGCTGCCCGTGCAGTACGCCGACTACGCGATCTGGCAGCAGACCCTGCTCGGCGACGAAACCGATCCCACCTCGGTGTCGGCCACCCAGCTCGCCTACTGGCGGCAAGCTCTGGCCGAGCTGCCCGACCAACTCGAACTACCCCGCGACCGGCCACGACCGGCGATCCAGTCCTACGCGGGCGGCCGGGTTCCGTTCACCGTCGACACCGCCACCCACGCCGCCCTCGCCGAACTGTCGCGGACCCACGGCGCGACCCTGTTCATGGCCGTGCACACCGCCTTCGCGGTGGTACTCGCCGAGCTGTCGGGCACCACCGACATCGCCATCGGCACACCGGTCGCCGGCCGCGGCGACGCCGCCCTCGACGACCTGATCGGGATGTTCGTCAACACCTTGGTCTTCCGCACCCGCGTCGACGCGGGTGCGAGCTTCGCCGCACAGCTCACCCGCCAGCGCGACACCGACCTGGCTGCCTTCGCCCACGCCGACATCCCGTTCGAACGGCTGGTGGAAGTCCTCAACCCGGCCCGCTCCACCGCCCGCCACCCCCTGTTCCAGGTCGGTTTGTCGTTCCAGAACCTGGCCGAGGTGCGCATGGACCTGCCCGGCACGAGTGTGTCGTCGGTAGAACTCGATCGGGAGCTGTCCCAGTTCGACCTGCACCTGATCGTGGCCGACCGCTACACCGCCGAGGGTTCTCCGGCGGGCATCACCGGCTACTGCACCTACGCCGCCGACCTGTTCGACGCAGCCACGGTCGCAGGTTTCCTGGCTCGGCTCACCCGCCTGATCACCGCAGTGGTCACCGACCCGGGCGCACCGCTGTACAGCATCGATCTGCTCGCCCCCGACGAACGAGTCCGGATCCTCGACACCTGGAATCACACAGCGCGACAACCAGATCCGGCCGCGACCCTCGCCTCGATGTTCGATGCGACCGTCTCGCGCGCCCCGGACGCCCTGGCCCTCGTCGCCGACGACACCCGGCTGACCTACGCCGATCTCGACGACCGGGTCAACCGCCTGGCCCGCTATCTCATCGCCGCGGGCGTCGGCCCGGAAACCCGGGTGGCACTGGCGATGCGGCGATCGATCGACCTGGTCGTGGCGATGTACGCGGTCAGCACCGCGGGCGGGGTGTACGTGCCGGTCGACCCCGACCACCCTCGATCGCGCACCGGCTACATCCTGGACACGGCCGCCCCGCTGCTCGTCCTCACCAACGCCGACACCTGGCTCGGCGCGGCCGAGGACCTCGCGACAACCCGTGTTCGCTGTGTCGAGCAGGTGGACCTCGCCGCACACAGCCCCGCCCCGATCACCGACCGTGATCGCCGCGCGCCCTTGCGCCCCGCGAACACCGCCTACGTGATCTTCACGTCGGGATCGACGGGCCGCCCGAAGGGTGTCGCCGTCTCCCAAGCCGCGATCGTCAACCAGTTGCGCTGGAAGACAGCTGAATTCGGTCTCACCGCACAGGACAGCGTGCTCCTCAAGACCGCGGCCACCTTCGACCTGTCGGTCTGGGAGTTCTGGTCCGCGGCGATCTGCGGTGGTCGACTGGTCCTCGCCGCGCCCGACGGCCACCGTGATCCGGCCTACCTCGCCGACCTGATGCGCCGCGAAGAAGTGACAACTCTGCACGTCGTGCCGTCGATGCTCGACACCTTGGTCACCGAGCAACTCCCCTCCTCGCTGCGCCGCGTCCTGGCCATCGGTGAGACTCTGCCGGTCGCACTGACCCGCCGATTCGCCACCGCGGCGCCGAACACCGCCCTGTTCAACGTCTACGGCCCGACCGAGGCCGCGGTCTCGATCACCTGCCACCGGGTGAGCGCTGCCGACACGACCACCGTGGCGATCGGCACACCGGTCTGGAACAGCCAGGTCTACGTCCTGGACGCACGGCTACGCCCGGTCCCCGTCGGTGTCCCGGGCGAGCTGTACCTCGCGGGTACTCAGCTGGCCACCGGCTATCTGGGCCGTCCCGACCTCACCGCCGAACGCTTCGTCGCCAACCCGTTCCACGCGGGCAACCGCCTGTACCGCACCGGCGACCTGGCCGCCTGGCGCGCCGACGGCGAACTCGAATACCGCGGCCGCACCGACTTCCAGCTCAAGATCCGCGGCTTCCGCATCGAACTCCAGGAGATCGATGCGGTGCTGGCTTCCCATCCCGACGTCGGCTTCGCCGTCACCGTCGGTCGTGAGAACCAGGCCGGGGAAACAGTTCTGGTGTCCTACGTGGTGGCCTCGCACGGCCACGAGGCCGACATGGACAGTGTCGCGCGATGGGCGGCTCAGGCACTGCCCACCCACATGATTCCGGCCACGATCACGGTGCTCGACGAAGTCCCCCTGTCCCACACCGGCAAACTCGACCGCGCCGCGCTGCCCGCGCCCGCACTCGCCACCCGCGCCTATCGGGCCCCGGACACGGCCATCGAACACACCGTCGCCGCAATCTTCGCCGACGTCCTGCGCCTGGACCGCGTCGGCATGGACGACCACTTCTTCGAACTCGGCGGCACCTCACTGAGCGCCACCCGCCTGTCGACCCAGCTGGGTGCCGCGACGGCCGCGACCGTCCCCGTCACCTGGATCTTCACCACCCCCACCCCGGCGGGCATCGTCGCGGCACTGCGCGCCGAGGGCACCGACAGCGCCGGCATCGACGCCGCTTTCGACGTCCTGCTGCCTTTGCGCACCGAAGGCACCGGCGAACCGCTGTTCTGCGTCCACCCCATCAGCGGTATCGCCTGGTCCTTCAGCGGCCTCGCAGCCCACCTCGACCGCCCGCTGTACGGTCTCCAGTCACCTGCGCTGAGTTCGAGCGAGCCGCTGCCGGATTCGATCGAGGAATGGGCGCTGCGCTACCTCAAGGAGATTCGCGCGGTGCAGGCCGAAGGTCCGTACCATCTGCTCGGCTGGTCCCTGGGTGGTGTCATCGCGCACGCCATGGCGGTGCAACTCCAGGAGGACGGCGAGCAGGTGGCGGTGCTGGCCATGCTGGACAGCACCCTGTCGTCGGCTTCGACGGCTGTCGCGACGACGGTGACCGCCGCCGACCTGCTCGGCGGATTCGCCGGCACCGAGCAGGTGGACCTCGCCGACCCTGTCGACATCCACCAGCTCGCCCGGACGCTGTTCGAGCGCTCCGCACCACAAGCCGCGGTCGACCCGTCCCGCATCGACCGGATCGTCGACGCGGCGACCACCTCGGTCGCCCTCGACGCCGCCTACCACCCCCGCCGTTTCGACGGCACCATCACCTATTTCACCGCGGCCCACAGTGATCCGACCGGAACCACCGGTGCGTCGTCCTGGTCCGAGGCGGTGACCGGCACCGTCGACAATCATGCGGTGGCCGCAACCCACTGGCGCATGACCGAAGACCACGCCCTCACCGTCATCGCCGACACGCTCCGCAAGGAACTGGGCTAGCCGAAACCGAGTGCGGCGCGGCGCTGTCGGCCTGGTAGCGTCGCGGTGTCCGTGACATCGCAGAAGGA
Organism: Nocardia sp. NPDC056541; assembly: GCF_042794235.1. Taxonomy (NCBI): domain Bacteria; kingdom Bacillati; phylum Actinomycetota; class Actinomycetes; order Mycobacteriales; family Nocardiaceae; genus Nocardia; species Nocardia sp. NPDC056541. The sequence continues at coordinate 89,338 of NZ_JBHTUD010000009.1, read as the reverse complement.
GGTGAGACCCATCAACGCAGTAGTCCATGGGTGCTCCCGCCCAGCACGGTCGGCCGCCTGACGCCAAGGTCGCCGGGAGCGCCCCCACAAGGCACTCCCGAAGGGCACAATCATGCATTTCACCGCACACACATCGTCGAACGGTGTCGCCGAACGCCATTTCACCTTGGGTGAGATCACCGGCGTTCTCTGGTCTCGCGCAGCCGATTCCGGCACCATCGCCCCGGTGGTGCTGATGGGCCACGGCGGCGGTCAGCACAAGCAGGCACCGGGCATCGTGGCGCGTGCTCAGCATTTCGTCACCGCCTGCGGCTTCACCGTGGTCGCGATCGACGCTCCCGGCCACGGTGGTAGGCCACGAACTCCCGCGGACGACGACCTCATTGCCGCGCTGCGGCATGCCCGAGCTGCGGGCGAGCCCGTCGCACCGATCATCGTGGAATACAACGCTTCGCTGGCCGCGCGCGCCGTCCCCGAATGGCAGGCAACCCTCGACGCAGTGCAGCAACTTGCGAGCATCGGTGTCGACGCCCCCGTCGCGTACTGCGGCGCCGCGCTGGGTACCGCCATCGGTGTCGCGCTGACCGCGGCGGACCCCCGGATCTCCGCCGCCGTCTTCGGCCTGCTCGGTCACCGATCCCTGACCGAGGCGGCCGCCTCGATCACCGTCCCCGTCGAGTTCCTGCTCCAGTGGAACGACGAATACGTCGACCGTGACAGCGCGCTCGCCTTGTTCGACGCGTTCGGCTCGGCGGAGAAGACCTTGCACGCCAACCCCGGTGGGCACGCCCAGGTCCCGGCGTTCCAGCTGAACGCCACCACCGAATTCCTGACCCGCCACCTGGCCCGAACAGCCTGACACCGGCGTGTCCGGGTCCGGCACGATCAGACCCGGACACTCCGAGTGACCCAGATCACTCTTGCGGTTGACCTTGGGTCAACGTGGACGCTCATCTCATGACTTCGAACGCGAACACCACAGCGAGCACCACCACAACCACTGCCGCACAGCACTATCCGACCCTGCAGCAGACCATCGAGGAGATCGTCGCCACCGGATTCGTCGGCCTGCACGTGCGAGTCGACGACGAGCAGGGCGTGTGGGTCGGCAGCGCCGGGCGCAGCGAGCTGGGCCAGAGCGCACCACCGCCGATCAACGGGCGCGTCCGGATCGGCAGCAATACCAAGACTTTCGTCGCGACCGTGGTCCTGCAACTGGTAGCCGAGGGCACGATCGCCCTCGACGCTCCCGCCGTCGACTACCTGCCCCGGTTCGAGTTGGATCCGCGCGTCACCGTCCGCATGCTGTTGCAGCACACCAGCGGGATCTTCAACTTCACCGGCGAGTTCTACGAAGACGGGACGAGCGCGCCGGGAGTCGTCGCCTGGAGTGGCAAAGACTGGGTGGACAACCGTTTCCAGACCCACCACACCGACGAGCTGGTGCGGTTGGCATTGGCAAAGCCCGCGCGGTTCGAACCGGGCACGGACTGGAGCTACGCCAACACCAATTACGCGCTCGCCAAGCTGTTGATCGAAGCGGTCACCGGACACTCGCTGGCCGAGGAGATGCAGCGACTGATCCTGGGCCCGCTCGGGCTCTGCGACACCGTCGTGCCGGAGACCTCGACCGAGATCGGCGGACCGCACGCCCACGCCTACTACCGCTATGACGACGCCGGGGTGGAGCAGACGGTCGACGTCACCTCCCAGAACCCGTCCTGGATTTCCAGCGGCGGCGACATGATCTCGACCAGCAAGGACCTGCACACCTTCCTCTCCGCACTGCTGCGCGGCACGCTGCTGCCCGCCCCGCTGCTGGCCGAGATGCTCACCCCCGAAGCCAAGGTCGGCTACGGCCTTGGGGTGTTCGTCCAGCAGACCGAGACCGGCACCGTCATCACCCACAACGGCGGCCACGGTGGCCATGCTGCGCTGATGTACAGCACGCTCGACGGCACCAAGACCATGACCGCCGCACTCAACTACATCGACGACGCCGACCTGTCGATGTCGGCGACGTTCCAGGCCGCGACGCAGCGACTGCTCGACGAAGTGTTCGGTGCCGCTACGGCCTGAACGCACCTTCCGGGGTCGCGCCCAGCTGGTCACGACCCCGGATGCTTGACCTCGACGCACCATCAAGGTCAACTTTCTGAGTAGGACTACCTCGAACAAGGCGGACTGAGCAGATGATGAACGGCGTCACGATCGGCCAGGCCGCGGTTTTCGCCGGTGTCACGATCAAGACCGTGCGGCACTACGAGAAGAACGGTCTGCTCGACGAACCGGCCCGCGACAGCTCCGGCTACCGGCGCTACGGTTCGGCCGAACTTTTGCGGTTGGTGCAGGTCAGAACCCTCGCCGCCGCCGGAGTTCCGCTGGCCGAGATCGGATCGCTGCTCGACGCCGACGCCGACGCGTTCGCCACCGAGCTCGCCGACGTCGAACGGCGTCTCACCGAGCGGATCGAGGAACTGATCGTGCGCCGAGACACGCTGCACCGGCTGGCCGACGGCGACCGCACGCTGCTGCCTGACCGTGCGGTGGAGCTGCTCGCGCGCCTACCCGGCCTCGGCTTTCCCCCGGCGGAGGTGGCCGCGGCCAGGGAAGGGTGGGTGCTGGCCAGAGCGCTCGTCCCGGAGGGCTTCGACGATTACCTCACCAACGTCGAGAACGCCCTAGAAGACACCGAGTTCCTCGCCCTGAGCAGGCGCGCCTCGGAATCGGCCAGCTGGGAACCGGACGACCCGCGCGTCGAGGAAGTGGCTACCGCGCTGGCCGAGCACTATCTCGCCCACCCCGACCAGCTGAAGATCGTGACGGGCCTGCAAGCCCGCACAGACGCCGCGACACGCTACAAATTGATCCGCCACCATGGTGAAGAGCAGGAATCGGCCCCGGCCCGGCTCTCGGCCCTTGTCGAGGCGAAGCTGCGGGCCGCCGGCGTCTACATCCCCGGATCTCGCTGACCCGCACGCTCAGATCTGCCGCACCCACGCGACGAAGAACAACCCGCCCGCCGCCACGAGAACCAGGGCGACCGGAATCGCCCACCACGACCGGTCACCGCCGAGGACAGTCCGCGTCACCCGCAGCTGTAACCGGCCGCACAGGGCGATCACCGCGACGAATGCCGGCGCGATCAACGCACCCGACACCGCGTGCACCAGCCACGCGCCCGCCAGCGTCGGCCCGCCCCACGAGGTCTGGTAACTGTCGGCGGCAACCAACGGATAGGCGAACCCACGCACCAGAACCAGCACGCTGAGCATCGCGAGGAACCAGCCGAGCAGCCCGACACCACCGGAGAGCACCGATTGGATCAGGCAGCGTCGCAGGGAAATGTCGTGGGCGCCGACAGGTTCGCGCAAGAGCAGTCGCGGCACCCGCAGCCGGGTCCGCACCCGGGTGAAGGCCAGTGGCAGTGCCAGCAGTTCGTAGAACGCCGACCGTGCCACCGCGCCGATCACCGCAGCGACCCGGCCGCCGCGAGGTCGTCGAACAACAACTGGTCGACCGGGGGAACCAGATCGCGGTCACCGAATCCGAACCAGGCCAGCGCCTCGATCTCGCTGCTTGCCGTGAGCACCCCGCGATAGTCGGCGGTGTAGCACGCCATCCGGACGACGGTGTCGTGCCCGTCGGCGATCGCGGCCTCATAGGTGCCGACGTGGGTGGCGCTGTCGGGCGTGAGCTCGACGGTCAGTTCTTCGGCGACCTCGCGGACCAAGGTCTGCAGGTCGGTCTCGACGCCTTCCCGTTTGCCGCCGGGGATGAAGAACACGTCCTTGCCGCGCGGGCGGGCACACAGGATGCGACCGTTCTCGATCAGTACCCAGGCCACCGTATCGATGAGCTGCTGTCTCGCAGGTTCCATCACGGCCCGCAGCTTAATCGGCGCGGGCGCGACGGTGTTGCCCAGTCCCTGGCGCCCGGCCGCCGGCGAGGCGGTGCTACCTCTGGCGCACCCGGCGGTCAGTGGCCGGGCAGCACGCACACGGTGTCCAGCCCGAGCACCCGGTTGAGGCGGCCGAACGCCAGCCAGGAACCGATGCTCATGCTCAGCTCCACCACCTCGGCCTGGGAGTACTCGGCGAACATCCTGGCCCAGAATTCGTCGTCGAGGCCGTGGTGGTCGGTGGCGTAGCGCTCGGCGTATTCGGCGGCGAGGCGGGTCCGTTCGTCGAACCGGTCGGTGTCACGCCAGTGGGTGACGGCATCGGGGAATTCCGCTTCGACCTTCTGTCCGTCGCGTTCGGTGCGCCAGTCCTGACAGAACAGGCAGCCGTTGATCTGGGCGATCCGCAACCGGGCCGCTTCGAATTCACGCAGGCCGAGGGTGGAGTGCTCGTAGACCGACAGCGAGAATGCCGCCGCGGCGACGCCGATGCCGGGCACCATCTCGCCCCATACGTAGCCGATGGGATCTTTGCCCTCGGGAATGTCGATGATCATCGTGGTGTCCTTCCGAGTTTGCCGACCGCGGCGCGCAGCGGCACATCGAGTGCGTCATAGAGACCGGGCGGCGCCTCGACCAGCCAGTCGATGGCATTGACCAAACGTCCCACCGCCGTGGCGTTTCCGCCCGCCGCGCGATTGCCGCCTTCATCGGTCGCTTCGACGCTGACCTCGATGCGTGGCGAACCCTCGATGATCACCCGGTGGGCACCGTCACCGTCGGGTGGTGTCGGCCAGTCCGGTGCGCAGCTGGGATGGATGCGGGTGACGTGCTCGATCACGATGCGCGCCTGCCCGTCGACGATGCCTTGTACCTCGAACCGCACCGCCCCCTGCGTGCCCGCGTCGAACGCCCCCATCTGGGTGGTCTGCACTGTCGCGTCGAGGGCGCGCCGGTCGACGGTTTCGCGGATCTCGTCGAGTTCGACACCCAATGCTCTGGCCATCAGCCGGATCTGGCCGCCCCACACCATCGTCGGCACGCTCGCCATCAGCATCGGCGGCTGGTAATCCATCGGCTGTCCCATCCCGACGAGGTAGCGCACCGAGTCGGGTTGGTCGTAAGTGGAGTAGTCGAAGATCTCCTGGCAGCGCACCACGTCGATGGTGGCGGCGAGCCCGCTGATCAACAGCGGCAGCACATCGTTGCCCCAGCCGGGATCCACCCCGGAGACGAACAGCGAACCACCGCCCGCGGCAATGGCTTCCAGCACCGGCTCGCGCATTTCGGCCGGTGCGTTGCGCGGATCGTAGAGGGCGTAGAGGGCCGGGGTGACCACGACGGCGCCGGCCCGGATCGCCCGCACGATGTCGGCGAGCGCGTCGTCGGGCCGGATGTCTCCGGACGCCGCGTACACCACCGCCTGGGGTCCGGTGGCGAGTAGCGCGTCGATGTCGTCGACGGCGGCCACCCCCAATTCGGTGTCGAGGCCTGCGAGCGTGCCCGCGTCTCGGCCGACTTTGTCGGGGTTGTGCACGAGCACCCCGGTGAGAACCAGCGCCGGATGGGCAGCCACGGCACGGATGGCCGCGCGGCCGACGTTTCCGGTGCCCCAGACGATCGTGGGGATCATCGAGCCACCGTAGCAAGCGCTTGGTTCGTCGACTGGCGTATCCGAAATCTCAGCTCGCGCGGACGCCCAGCCCTGGTGTGCCGGTAGCCGCTGCCAGCCGGTTCACCGCTGCGGTCAGGGCGCGCTCGGGGAGTTCGCGCGCGTCGAACATCGACACGACGACCGTGTCGTCGACCTGTTCCCACGTGCCCATGATGCGACCGTCGACCAGCACCAGCGGCGAGATCCAGCCCGCCGTCCTGCTCACCTTCGACCGGTGCTCGGCGGGCAGCAGCACGGTGTCGGCGGTACCGGGTCCCAGAACGTACTGGTCGAACGGACCGAGCAGATGGACACCGCCGTCGAGCGTCGCCGCGGCGAGATCGTCGGCGAACTCGCTCGGAATCCAGCCGATCCGTCCTTCGACGTCGACCTCGGTCAGCGCGTCACCCATCGCCGCGAACCACCCGCGCAGCACGGTTGTGCGCACGCTGTTGCGACTGAGCCACGCGTCGAAGGCCGCCGGGGTCGCGGGACCGTACGCGCCGAGATAAGCGCGGATCAGCGCCGGTGCGGCGATATCGGGTTCCGGGATGCCCTTCCACCCGGGAGTCAGGTCGCCCGGCGCGGTGAAGGTGACCTTGCTCCCGCGCGCGGGACCGTGGCACAGCGCGCCCTGCCAGGCCAACGGCTTGAGCACCGCACCCCAGCCGGAGCGCAACTGCTCACCGAGGTGGGCGAAGCCGGGTTCGGCGAGGACCGCCTCGACCAGTTCGTCCCGGGTCAGGACCTGACCGGCCAGGACTCCCGACACCACCTCCACCAGACCGGCCACCTGCGCCGGGGTCGCGCCGAACGTCTTCTGCCACGACGGTTTCTCCCACGTCCGCGCCGATCCGATCAGCGACAGCGCAGCCGCGGCCTGCTCGGGCACCATCGCGTGCAGCGTGCCGCGCATCGCCCAGGTCTTGATCAACGTGCCCGCGGCCAACGCCGCACCGACACCGAGGCCGCGGGAATCGGGACTGCGCACCGCCACAGCCATCTCCGCCGCCGACGCCACCTGCGCCTGCACCCCGGCCAACCGGGTCGCGACATCCTCGGCAGAACCCGCGGTCGGTGCCGCGACGAACTGGCGGCCCAGCCGCCAGGCGAACACCTGATCCCATCCGACACTCAGCATGCGTCCCGTCCCCGTGACCGATCCCATCGGTGTCCCATCAGATCAGATCACTCCGACACGATCGGGCTAACTCGCCTCGGTCCGCCGGGTGGCGACACGGCGCAACGCGGCTCGCAATCCCGCGAATTCGTCGTCACTGATCCGGTCGACGAAATAGTTGAGGACGAGGTCGGAGCGCCCGCCCACACCGAGCGCCTCGTGCATGAGCCGGGCGCTGTGTTCCTCGCGGGTCACCGTCGGCCAATACCGGTACGCGCGGCCCTCACGCTCGCGGGCCAGCCAGCCTTTGCGGTGCAGATTGTCCATCGTCGACATCACGGTGGTGTAGGCGATGTCGCGCTCGGTCGCCAGCTCGTCGAACAGTTCGCGCACCGTGGTCGTGTCCACATCGCGGTCCCACAGCCGATCCATCAGCACTGCCTCGAGATCCCCGAAACCACGCACCGCCGACCGACTCCTTCACCTTGCCCGAACCGCTTCACAGTACCGGCACCGCCTCGGTGAGAGTCGCGAGCATGGCAAAGGCAAGGAGGGAAAACCACTCCTCGCCACCTCTAACATATAGCGCACCCCGGGGCTTGCGGCAAGACCCCGGTGATGCCGCACAATCTTTCGGCGAGCCCGCAACCTGCGGGAATCTTGTCGAAGGGGAGTAGTCGATGATCGACGTGATCGTGGTCGGCGGTGGACCGACCGGCATGATGCTGGCCGCCGAATTGAGGCTGCAAGCGGTGCGGGTGGTCGTGCTGGAGAAGGACGCGGAGCCGACGAAGATCGTCCGCTCGCTCGGCCTGCACGCGCGCAGTATCGAGATCATGGATCAGCGCGGCCTGCTCGACCGGTTCCTCGCGCTCGGACGCCGGCATCCGCTCGGCGGATTCTTCGCCGGCATCCCCACACCGGCGCCCGAGCGACTCGACACCGCCCACCCCTATGTCCTGGCCATCCCGCAACCCCGCACCGATCAGCTGCTGAGCGAGCACGCCACCGCACTCGGTGCCGAGATCCGGCGCGGCACCGAAGTGGTCGGCGTGAACCAGCGCGACGACGCGGTCACCGTCGAACTGGCCGACGGCACCTGGTTGCGTACGCGCTATCTCGTCGGCTGCGACGGTGGCCGCAGCACCGTGCGCAGGCTGCTCGGTGTCGCGTTCCCTGGAGAGCCGAGCCGGGTCGAGACCCTGCTCGGCGAAATGGCATTGACCGCGTCACCGGAAACGATCACCGAGGTGATGACCGAAGTCCGCAAGACCCAGCTGCGATTCGGCGCGATGCCCCTGGCAGACGGGGTCTACCGCGTCCTCGCCCCCGCGGCCGGAGTCGCCGAGGACCGGGCTGTCGCGCCCACCCTCGAGGAAATGAAACGACAGCTCATCGCCACCGCGGGCACCGACTTCGGCGTGCACTCGCCGCGGTGGCTGTCGCGTTTCGGCGACGGCACCCGCCAAGCCGAGCACTACCGCGTCGGCCGCGTGCTGCTGGCAGGCGACGCCGCCCATATCCACCCGCCCACCGGCGGACAGGGCCTGAACTTGGGCGTGCAGGACGCGTTCAACCTCGGCTGGAAACTGGCCGCCGAGATCAACGGCTGGGCGCCGCCGGGCTTGCTCGACACCTACCAGACCGAACGCCACCCCGTGGCCGCCGACGTGCTCGACAACACCCGCGCCCAGATGGAGCTGATGTCGCTGGACGCGGGACCACAGGCAGTACGCAGGCTGGTATCCGAGCTGATGGAATTCGACGAGGTGAGCCGCTGTCTCACCGAGAAGATCATCGCCATCGCGATCCGCTACGACTTCGGCGAGGGCGACCCACTGCTCGGTCGGCGATTGCGCGATATCGCCTTGAAACGCGGTCGCCTCTACGCGCAGATGCACGCGGGCCGTGGACTGCTGCTCGACCAGACCGGCCACCTCTGCGTGCGGGGATGGGCGGACCGGGTCGACCACATCGTCGATGTCAGCGAAGAACTCGACGCCCCCGCGGTACTGCTTCGCCCTGACGGGCATGTGGCATGGGTCGGTCGAGAGCAGCAGGATCTCCTCGACCAGCTGCCTGTCTGGTTCGGTCAGCGCGACAGCACCGCAGCGATATGAGGTGTCGCCCGCAGCATCGACGGGGATCGTCTGCGCGACAGCGTGGTTGCGCTGACTCGCTGTCGCCCGGAATCATCGGTGTATGAGGCGCGCAGGGGTGGCCCGATGACCGAGTCCGACACATTCGCCACATTCCGGCCACTGCTGTTCACGATCGCCTACGAAATCCTGGGCTGTGCCGCCGATGCCGAGGACGTGTTGCAGGACAGCTACCTTCGCTGGCGCGACGCGACGGAGGTGACGCATCCGCGCGCGTATCTGGTGCAGATCGTCACCCGTCAGGCGATCAATCATCTCCGCACGGTCCGGCGGCGCCGCGAGGATTACGTCGGCACCTGGCTGCCCGAACCGATCCGTACCGCGCCCGACGCGGGGCAGGATGTGTTGCTGGCCGAATCGGTGTCGATGGCGATGCTGCTCGTGCTGGAAACTCTCGGTCCCACCGAGCGCGCGGTGTTCGTGCTGTCGGAGGTGTTCGGACACAGCCATCGCGAGATCGCGCAGATGATCGACAAATCCGACACCGCCGTGCGGCAGATCGCCCACCGGGCCCGCGCACACGTCGCGTCGCGGCGACGGCGCTTCCAACCGGACTCCGACACCAGCCGCGCGGTGATCGGCCGCTTCCTGCTGGCCGCCAACACCGGCGACGTCAGCGCCCTCATGGCGGTGCTCGCGCCCGACGTCCTCCAGATTTCCGACGGAGGTGGCCGTGTGAGTGCCGCGCGCCGCCCGATCATCGGCGCCGAGCCCGTGGCGCGGTTCCTGATCGGGCTGACCCAGAACTCGATGGCGGGCGCGACAGTCGAATTCGGCAGTTTCAACGCGCAGCCCACGGTGATCGCCCGATCGAAGAACGGCGCCCTGGATACCGTGCTGGTGGTCGAACTGACCGACGACCTCGTCACCGGGCTCTACGCGATCCGCAACCCCGACAAACTGCAGTCCATCGACGTCGTGCGCATTCTCGACATCGCGGCCGAACGCACGCTGTGACGGAGGGCACAGCACCTGCATGTCACGCTCGGAACCCGAGCGGTGTCTCCGAGGGTGTCCAGCAACGCAGCGGAACGAAAGGACCATCCCCATGAAGGTCATCCTCGTGTGCAAGTCGGTCTCGCACGGCAACACCCAGCGCGTCGCCGAAACCATCGGCCAGGTGCTCGGCGGACGGGTCGTCGCCCCCGCCGACATCGATCCGGCCGGGCTCGCCGACTACGACCTCGTCGGCTTCGGCTCGGGCATCTACAACATGGCTTTCCATCCGGAACTGCGCCGGTTCATCGCCTCCCTGCCGGCCGGACACGGGGGCAAGGCGTTCGTGTTCCGCACCAGTGGATTCCCGGAACCGCCGTTTCGCCGCTATGTCACCACCTTGACCCGCGACATCGAGAAGAAGGGCTTCGACGTGGTCGACGCGTTCGACTGCCGGGGCTTCGACACCTGGCTGCCGCTGCGCCTGGTGGGCGGTATCCGCAAAGGCCACCCCGACGCCACCGACCTCACCGCCGCGCGCGAGTTCGCCGAAAACCTGCAGGCCAGGACTATCTCCACACCCTGAAAGGCCGAACTCGTCGGACCCCGATGCGAACATATGTTCGTGTCCGATTCCGCCGCCCCGCGTCGCCCGCGTATCCAGTCCCGCGCCGAGGCCTCGATCCTGCACGCCGACCTCGACTCGTTCTACGCCTCGGTCGAGCAGCGTGACCAGCCGTGGCTGCGTGGCAAACCGGTCATCGTGGGTGGCGGGGTGGTGTTGGCGGCCAGCTACGAGGCCAAGGCGTTCGGGATCCGCACGCCGATGAACGCGGGCCAGGCGCTGCGCCTGTGTCCGCACGCGATCGTGGTGCCGCCACGGATGTCGGCCTATGCCGAGGCAAGCAAAGCGGTGTTCGCGGTATTCCACGACACCACCCCGGTGGTGGAGGGGATCTCGATCGACGAGGCGTTCCTCGACGTCAGCGGGTTACGCCGGATCAGCGGCGACCCGATCGACATCGGGCACCGGCTGCGCGCGCAGGTGGCCGGCCGGGTGGGCCTGCCCATCTCCGTGGGCATCGCATGCAACAAATTCCTCGCCAAGGTCGCCTCCGCCGTCGCCAAACCCGACGGGTTACGCTTTGTCGAACCCGGCAAGGAGCTCGACTTCCTGCATCCACTGCCGGTGGAGCGATTATGGGGCGTCGGCAAAGTCACCTCGGCGACATTGCACGCCAACGGCATCACCCGCATCGGCCAGCTCGCCGAACTCGGCGAACCCCACCTGCGCGCCATCCTCGGCCCCGCCGCGGCCCGTCACCTGTTCGCCCTGTCCTGGGCTCGCGATCCACGCCGCGTGGAAACCGGCAAACGACGGCGCTCGATCGGCGCCCAACGCGCCCTCGGCCGCCGCCCGCGTGACCCCGACGAGATCGCCGCCTACCTCGACGGCCTCACCGACCGCCTCGGCCGCCGCCTGCGCGCCGCCGACCGCGTCTGCCGAACGGTGGTGCTGCGCTTACGTTTCGACGATTTCACCCGCGCCACCCGATCGCACACCCTCGTCGAAGCCACCGATGCCTCCACCGCGATCCGCCACGCCGCCCGCCTGCTGCTGCACGCCGCTCAACCGCTGATCATCGAACGCGGCATCACCCTGATCGGCCTCTCGCTGACCAACCTCGACGACGCCGACACCATGCAACTCACCCTGCCGCTGGACGCGCGCGCCGAGAACACCCTCGACGCCACTCTCGACGACCTGCGCCGCCGCTTCGGTTCCACCGCCGTCACCCGCGCCGCACTCCTGCGCAGCGGCGAAGGGCTCTCGGTCCCGCTCCTGCCCGACTGACATCGGTGGTCACCGACCACTACAAATCCACCGTGCGAGTGGGCGTGGAATAATCGCCGAATGCCATACGCCGTCATCGGCTTTCTGACTCTCGCCCTGTGGGTGTATTGCCTGGTCGACATCATCACCAGACCCGACGCGGGCATCCGGCACCTACCGAAGATGGGGTGGATCATCGTCGTCGTGCTGATCCCGACGATCGGTGCGCTGCTGTGGCTGTTCGCGGGCAGGCCGGTCGGCGAGTCAGGACCTGTCTCGAATACCCGGTTCGGTGAATACGATCGCCCCGGTCGCCGGGTCGCGTCGAATCCCGACGACGACGAGGCCTTCCTGCGCGGCTTGCGCGAGCGTGCCGAACAGCAACGTCGCGAGGCCCGCAGGCAACAGCAAGAACGCGACCAGGACCCGGCCTGATCGCCCGCGAAGCACTGTGCCGATCGCGCATCTACGTGCGCTGATCGTGTTTGGCGGGCCGGAACAAGGACCGCGTTCCGAACAGTGAACTGTCGAACCGCTTGCCCGCGTCCGGTTCCCGGTGATACCGCTCGATGCGCAGCACCTCGTTGCGGGAACCGAAGATGAACGGCACCCGCTGATGCACCTGGGCCGGGGGAACCTCCATCATGCGCTCGTGCCCGGTCGTGGCCGCCCCGCCCGCCTGCTCGACGATGAACGCGATCGGGTTCGCCCCGTACAGCAGCGAGACTCGGCCCGGCTGTGCGGGATTTCGCGTATCGCGCGGGTACAGATACAGCCCGCCCCTGGTCAGGATGTGGAAGGTATCGGCCACCAGTGACGCCACCCACCTCATATTGAAATCGCGCCCGCGTGGCCCTTCGACTCCCTCCAGGCACTCGAGCACATACCGGCGCACGGGCCGCTCCCAGAATCGCTCGTTGGCGGCATTGATCGCGAAACCCGAGGTGTCCTCCGGGATTCGCATCTGCGGATGAGTCAGCACGAACGCACCGATCTCCCGATCGAGGGTGAACCCGTCGACGCCACTGCCCGTGGTGAGGACCAACATCGTGGCGGGCCCGTACAGGGTGAACCCCGCACAGACCTGCTCCACTCCTGGCTGCAGGAAGTCGGTGTCGGCAGGTTCGGCGTCGCCGGCGACCACCGCTTCCGGCGCCCGCAGAATGCTGAAAATCGAACCGACAGGCAGATTCACGTCGATATTGCTCGACCCGTCCAACGCGTCATACGCCAGCAGGTACTTCCCCCGGCGCTGCGTCGCGGGCAGCACCGTCGCATGCTGCTCGGACAACAACCCGGACAGATGCCCCGACCACTGTGTCTGTCCCACCATGATCTCATCGGTCAACACATCGAGCCGCCCACTCACCGACGTCTCGTCCTCGACCCCCGACCCGATGATCGCCCCGCGAGTCACCTGATTGGCAATGATCTTCGCCGCCGTTGCCACCACATTCACCAGCGCGGAGAATTCCCCCGACGAACCGGGATGCCGATGCTCTTCCTCGATCGTGTACCGCGTCAGCGTTTTCGGTCCATTCGGCATTCGGTCACGACCCCCTGCGAAATCCGGTGCGTCCCTTGCCCTTTTCAGAATGGCTCACCGACCGCCGATAGGCAATGTGAACTCTCACTTGACCTTGCCCCTGGGGGCAGCGTTTACATTCGCTGCATGAGGATCGGAGAGCTCGCGCGGCTGGCTCAGCTCAGCCCCAAGGCCATCAGGCGGTACGAGGCACTCGGGCTGGTCGCACCCGAACGGCACCCCAACGGCTTCCGCGAATACGACGACCACACCGTCCGCCTGGTGCGCGAAATCCGATCCCTGAACCGTCTGGGCATCCCGGTAGAGGAGACTCGCCCATTTCTGGACTGCCTGGCAACCGGCAGCGAACACGTCGACGACTGTCCCGCCTCCCTGGCCGAATACCAGCGGACCATCGACGCACTGACCGCGGAAATCGACGCCCTCACCGCCCGCAGAGACGCCCTCACCGATCGCCTCCGCGAGGCCGCACACCGCCACAGCACCACCCGACGGCTTCCGTGGCCGACGGCCGTCTCCGTTCTGCAGCCCTCCGATGCGGCGACCCAGCAGGCCGAGCGAACACACGACATCCCCACCGAACAAGAGGAATCCCGATGACCCTGAGTTCTGCGATCGCCGGCACCGTCGCGGTGACCGATGAGACATTCGACCACGACGTGCTCGCCCACCCCGGCCTCGTTCTCGTGGACGTCTGGGCCACGTGGTGCCCTTCGTGCAAAATGATCGCCCCCGCGCTGGCCGACGTTGCCCGCGAACGTGCGGCCACACTCGCCGTTCGCACGCTCAATGCCGATGAGAACCCACTCACGGCCCGCACCTACCAGGTCATGGCCGCTCCGACGCTGCTGCTCTTCCGCGATGGCCAACTCCTGCGCACCCTCGTCGGCGCCCGCTCCAAGGCCCGGCTCCTCGCCGAGTTGGACGACGCAGTGCGTCACTGATCCCGAAACCTCCGCCCCCACAAGAACACCCATCGATCGCTGTCGGTGGGCTGTGCACATACAGGTGTGGGATCGGCGACCGGCCGACGAGGGCGAGTGGCAGCAGGTCAGCGAAGCCCGGCTACACATCGGCGAGCACGGGCTGACCATCAGTTCACCCGTCGACGGCTGGGCCGACGCACCCGTGCCGCCCGGCGACTACCTTGCCGAGATCGCCGGAACGGGTTTCGCGAACTACGGCTGGCCTGGCGACACCACCCCCGGCGACCACTGGCGAATCCGGCTCTGGCCCGACGACGGCACCGCTCCTCGAACGGCCCGACAGTGGGACATGCCCGGCTACGGCATTCCCGCCAACAGCGCCGCACCGCCGACCGAGCCTGCCCCGAATCTGCCCGAGCCCGAATCGGACCGGCAGCGAGAGCTCCGCACACAGGCCCAGGCCAGAGACCGCGAGGAATGGGGCGGCGACCCGATACCAGCCTTCGCCGGCAGCTATCACGGACGCGAACTCGCGGGCTACGACCGTGCGTTGGCCGAGTCGATAGCCGCCACGCGATTGCGTCGACTGGCCGAGTACTGCGCACAGCGCGCCTACGACCTCGCCGGTCTCAGCGATCGTGTCTGGGTGCGCCCCGCGTTGGACGCGCTCGCATCCGGCGCACCGCTGCCCGAACCCTTCCACGACAACGACGCCGCGTTCGCGCGACTGGAGAAAGACCAGTACGGACCCGACGAGGCGAGCTTCCAGAGCAGCGTCGTGCGGGAAGTGGCGCAGGCCCCCAGCCCCACGCCGAATCCGTACGACCGCGGCAACATCAGTCGCCCCCATTTCGCCCTCAACACGGTTTTCCATGCGCGGCATACCGATCCGTTGCAGGGCGCGCTCTCCGCGATCACCGAAGCCGCGATCACCTTCGGCCCAGACGTCGAGAGCCTGTTCACCGGCATCCGCGGCGTGTTCGATCTACCTCCGCGGTCGTGAGCGCCGGGCCCGCTGTCATCGATACCACTGCGCGACTGGTCGATCCGGCGAACCTGCCACGGTGGCGCCACCCTCGGACGTACGATCCGAGCGTGGCCGAATCCCATGGTTCCACCCCTCTGCGTGTGCTGGTCTACAGCAACGATGCCGATACCCGCCAACAGGTGATCCTCGCGTTGGGCCGTAAGCCGCGCGCCGACCTACCGGAGCTCGAATTCTTCGAGGTCGCTACCGCGCCGGTGGTCATCGAGCAGATGGATGCCGGTGGGATCGATCTGGCGATCCTCGACGGTGAATCCGCCCCGACGGGTGGACTCGGTATCGCCAAACAGCTCAAAGACGAGATCGATCAGTGCCCGCCGGTGGTCGTGCTCACCGGCCGACCCGATGACGCCTGGTTGGCCAACTGGTCGCGCGCCGAGGCCGCCGTCTCCCACCCGATCGACGCCATGCAGCTCACCAACGCGGTCGCGGGCATCCTGCTCGCCCGCTGAACAGGACCATCCGGGCATCGTCCCGACCTGTCGGATAGTCCGCTTCGCACCTTTCTATCTATCACCACTGGTAACGCCAGTGGTTCGCCGCCGCATGCCCGGAGCCGATTACCCCCGTATCGCTCATGAATCGCGGTACCGATATCGATCAAACCCCACCCCGGAAACGTGCGGCGGACCCCCGAAACGGCGGTAGTCTGTGCTCTAGCTCACACGAGCACGGGCTCTTGTATAACGCTCCGCCATCGCTGCACAGCCTTGCGCGAGCCCCGGTTCGGCGGACAACGTTGTCGGCCCCGTCTCGCCGAAAGCTGCCGTCCGCGGCCGGGCCACACGGCTCGGCCTGCTCCAGCGAGGAGGGGAAGTGCAGTCGTGAATATCGAGGTGCCCGCACTCGTACTCGGCGCCATCGCCGCGGCGTTCGCGGTGTTCTCCGTCATCATGGCGTCGCTGATCGGCCCGAAACGCTACAACCGGGCCAAACTCGAACCCTATGAATGCGGCATCGAGCCGACCCCGCACGCCATCGCCGGCGGTCCGGGAAACGCAGCGGGACAGCGCTTTCCGGTGAAGTACTACCTCACGGCGATGCTGTTCATCATCTTCGACATCGAGATCGTGTTCCTGTACCCGTGGGCCGTGCATTTCGACACGCTCGGGCTGTTCGGTCTCGCCGCGATGGCGCTGTTCATCGTCAATGTGTCTGTCGCCTACGCCTACGAGTGGCGTCGCGGCGGCCTCAGCTGGGAATGAGTGGGAAATAATGGGTCTCGAAGAGAAACTGCCCAGCGGGTTCCTGCTGAGCACGGTCGAGGATTTCGCCGGCTACCTGCGTAAGGGTTCCGTCTGGCCCGCCACGTTCGGGCTGGCGTGCTGCGCGATCGAGATGATGGCCACCGGCGCCGGACGATTCGACATCGCCCGCTTCGGCATGGAAGCGTTCCGCGCCTCCCCACGCCAGGCCGACCTGATGATCGTGGCGGGCCGGGTGAGCCAGAAGATGGCGCCGGTGCTGCGCCAGGTCTACGACCAGATGACCGAACCGAAATGGGTCCTGGCCATGGGGGTCTGCGCGTCCTCGGGGGGCATGTTCAACAACTACGCAATCGTGCAGGGCGTCGACCACATCGTCCCGGTCGACATCTACCTGCCCGGCTGCCCGCCCCGCCCGGAGATGCTGCTCAACGCGATTCTGGCGCTGCACGCGAAAATCGCCGAGATGCCGATGGGCGTCAACCGCGAGGAAGCGATCCGCGCCGCCGAGCAGGCCGCACTGGCCAGCACGCCGACCATCCGGATGGAGGGCCTGCTGCGATGACGTTCGACTCCCCCGACAACACCGACAACCCTGCGGGACACCCGGTTCCGGAGGAATCGCCCGCGCCGGCGCAACCCAAACCGCCACAGGACGAGGTGATCGGCACCCGGCGCGGCATGTTCGGCGTCAGCGGCACCGGTGACACCTCCGGCTACGGCGGCCTGGTCACCCCCGTCGCCCTGCCCGCGGGCACACCTCCCCCGTACGGCAGCTGGTTCGACGCCTTCGTCGGCACCTTGCGCGCCGCACTCGTGGGCCGGGTCATCGCCTTCGATACCGTGATCGAGAGGATCGTGGTCTTCCGCGACGAACTCACCCTGCACGTGAAGCGCGAACACCTCGTCGCGGTCGCGAGCGCGTTGCGCGATGACAGCACACTGCGATTCGAACTGTGCCTGGGTGTCAACGGCGTGCACTACCCCGACGACGACGGCCGCGAACTGCACGCGGTCTATCACCTGAAATCGATCACACACGGACGCCGTGTGCGGCTGGAAGTGTCCGCGCCCGATGCCGATCCGCACATTCCGTCGCTGTTCTCGGTCTATCCGACGACCGACTGGCACGAACGCGAAACCTACGACTTCTTCGGCATCCTCTTCGACGGTCACCCCTCCCTGACCCGCATCACCATGCCCGACGACTGGCGCGGGCATCCGCAGCGCAAGGACTACCCGCTCGGCGGGATCCCGGTGGAGTACAAGGGCGCGCGCATACCACCGCCCGACGAGCGGAGGACCTACAGCTGATGACCGACACCGACTTCCGCCGCGACGAACCACCGGTAGTGACCGTCGCAGGCCAGGACTGGGACCAGGTCAGCGAAGTGATCGACGGCGGCGCCGAAGAACGCATCGTGGTGAACATGGGCCCGCAGCATCCGTCCACGCACGGGGTGCTGCGCCTGATCCTCGAAATCGAAGGCGAAACCGTCACCGAGGCCCGCTGCGGCATCGGCTACCTGCACACCGGCATCGAGAAGAACCTGGAATTCCGCAACTGGACCCAGGGCGTCACCTTCGTCACCCGGATGGACTACCTGTCCCCGTTCTTCAACGAAACCGCCTACTGCCTCGGCGTGGAGAAACTCCTCGACATCACCGACCAGATCCCCGAGCGCGCCACCGTGGTGCGCGTGCTGCTGATGGAGCTCAACCGCATCTCCTCGCATCTGGTCGCCCTCGCGACCGGCGGCATGGAACTGGGCGCGCTCACCCCGATGCTGTTCGGTTTCCGTGAACGCGAACTCATCCTCGACGTCTTCGAGTACATCACCGGCTTGCGGATGAACCATGCCTACATCCGTCCCGGCGGCTTGGCGCAGGATCTGCCCGCCGACGGCGTCACCAAGGTCAGGGAACTGCTCGACCTGCTGCCCGGACGCCTGCGCGACATGGAGCACCTGCTCAGCGCGAACCCGATCTGGAAGAAGCGCACCCAGGACATCGGCTACCTCGATCTCACCGGCTGCATGGCCCTCGGCATCACCGGGCCGGTCCTTCGCGCCACGGGCCTGCCGCACGATCTGCGCAAATCAGATCCGTACTGCGGGTACGAGAACTACGAATTCGACATCCCGACGACCACCGGCTGTGACTGCTACGGCCGCTACATCATCCGGATCGCCGAGATGACCGAGTCGATCAAGATCGTCGAACAGTGCCTGGACAAACTGCGCCCGGGACCGGTGATGATCGACGACAAGAAGATCGCCTGGCCCGCCGACCTGGAACTGGGCCCCGACGGTCTGGGCAACTCACCCAAGCACATCGGCAAGATCATGGGCACCTCCATGGAATCGCTGATCCACCACTTCAAGCTCGTCACCGAGGGCATCAGAGTGCCTGCCGGACAGGTGTATTCGGCAGTGGAATCCCCCCGCGGGGAACTGGGTGTGCACATGGTCAGTGACGGCAGCACCCAGCCCTACCGGGTGCACTACCGCGACCCCTCGTTCACCAACCTGCAAGCGGTGGCCGCGATGTGCGAGGGCGGCATGGTCGCCGACGTGATCGCCTCGGTCGCCAGCATCGACCCGGTCATGGGCGGAGTGGACAGATGACAATCGACAACCCCACCAGCACACCGATTCTCCTGAGCCTGAGCACTCGTCCCGAACCGTATCCGCCGCATGTGCGCGAGCGTCTCGAACTGGACGCCAAAGAGATCATCACCCGCTACCCGCACTCCCGCTCGGCCCTGCTCCCCCTGCTGCACCTGGTACAGGCAGAAGAGGGGTACGTGACGGGCACCGGCATCGACTTCTGCGCCGATCATCTGAACCTCACCGGCGCCGAGGTGACCGCGGTCGCCACGTTCTACTCGATGTACCGGCGCACCCCCACCGGCGACTACCACGTCGGGGTCTGCACCAACACCCTCTGCGCGATCCTCGGCGGCGATGCCATCTACGAAGCACTGCAACAACATCTGGCCGTCGAGCACGGCCAAACCACACCCGACGGGGCCATCACCCTCGAACACATCGAATGCAACGCCGCCTGCGACTACGCCCCGGTCATGATGGTGAACTGGGAATTCTTCGACAACCAGACTCCCGAATCAGCAGTCGCGATCACCGACGCCCTCCGAGCGGGCCACCAGGTCCGCCCCACCCGTGGCGCACCACTGTGCACGTTCCGCGAGACCGCCCGCATCCTCGCCGGATTCCCCGACGAGCGTCCCGGCGCGCTCGAAGGAACACCGGGCGCCCCCACCTTGGCAGGGCTCGACATCGCTGCCGCAGAAAAGGACTCGGCAGGGGGTTCGCGATGATGACCCTCACCCCGGTACTCAGCGAACACTGGGCCACCCCGCGGTCCTGGACCCTGGAAAGCTATCGCGCGACCGGTGGCTACGACGGTCTCCGCGCCGCCTTACGCAAGACGCCCGACGAGGTGATCCACACCGTCAAGGACGCGGGTCTGCGCGGTCGTGGTGGCGCGGGCTTTCCCACCGGGATGAAGTGGTCGTTCATCCCGCAGGGTCCCGGCCCCGACGGCACCACGAAACCGCACTACCTCGTCGTCAACGCCGACGAATCCGAACCCGGCACCTGCAAAGACATCCCGTTGATGCTGGCCACCCCGCACACCCTCATCGAAGGCATCGTGATCGCCGCCTACGCGATCCGGGCCGCGACCGCGTTCATCTACGTGCGTGGCGAAGTGGTGCCGGTATTGCGCCGACTGCAAGCCGCCGTCGCCGAGGCCTACGCGGCCGGCCTGCTCGGCCACGACATCCTGGGCTCGGGATTCGACCTGGACCTGATCGTGCACGCCGGCGCGGGCGCCTACATCTGCGGCGAGGAAACCGCACTGCTCGATTCCCTCGAAGGCAGGCGCGGACAGCCCCGTCTGCGCCCACCGTTCCCCGCCGTCGCGGGCCTGTACGCGTGCCCGACGGTCGTGAACAATGTGGAATCCATTGCCAGCGTGCCCTCGATCCTGCGCAACGGCACCGAGTGGTTCCGCTCGATGGGCAGCGAGAAGTCACCCGGCTTCACCCTGTACTCCCTGTCGGGGCATGTGGCCCGGCCCGGCCAGTACGAGGCCCCACTGGGCATCACCTTGCGCGAGCTGCTCGATTACGCGGGCGGTGTGCGAGCCGGGCACACCCTCAAGTTCTGGACCCCCGGCGGTTCCTCGACCCCGATGTTCACCGACGAACACCTCGACGTCGCCCTCGACTACGAGGGTGTCGCCGCCGCCGGATCCATGCTGGGCACCAAGGCCTTACAGATCTTCGACGACACCACCTGCGTGGTGCGCGCGGTCCTGCGCTGGACCGAGTTCTACGCCCACGAATCCTGCGGCAAATGCACACCGTGCCGCGAAGGCACCTACTGGCTGGTGCAGTTGCTGCGCCGACTCGAAGCCGGCGACGGAACCGAAGCCGACCTGGACAAGCTCGCCGACATCGCCGACAACATCAACGGCAAATCGTTCTGCGCGCTCGGTGACGGCGCGGCCAGCCCGATCTTCTCCTCGCTGAAGTACTTCCGCGACGAATACCTCGCGCATCAGCGACTCGGCGGCTGCCCGTTCGACCCGGCCGCCTCGACCGTGTGGGCACCAGCGAAAGAGGACCGATGACAGCCATCGCGCCAGGCAACAGCAGCGATGTGGTGCCCGCCGACATGGTGAGCGTCACCATCGACGACACCACGATCGAAGTTCCCGTGGGCACCTTGCTGATCCGTGCCGCCGAACTGATCGGCGTGCAGATCCCTCGCTTCTGCGATCACCCCCTGCTCGACCCGGTCGGCGCGTGCCGTCAGTGCCTCGTCGAGGTCGAAGGGCAGCGAAAGCCGGTCGCCTCCTGCACGATCCCGGTCACCGACGGCATGATCGTGCGCACCCAGGTCAGCTCCCCGGTCGCCGAAAAAGCCCAGCGCGGGGTGATGGAGCTGCTGCTCATCAACCATCCGCTGGACTGCCCGGTGTGCGACAAGGGCGGCGAGTGCCCGCTACAGAACCAGGCGATGTCCACCGGCAGCGCCGAGTCCCGATTCGACGGCGAGAAGCGGACGTATCCGAAGCCGATCCCGCTGTCCACGGCGGTGCTGCTCGATCGGGAGCGGTGCGTGCTGTGCGCACGCTGTACCCGGTTCTCCCAGCAGGTCGCCGGCGACCCGTTCATCGAACTGATGGATCGTGGTGCGCTGCAACAGGTCGGCATCGCTCGAGCCGAACCCCTCGACTCCTACTTCTCCGGCAACACCGTCCAGATCTGTCCCGTGGGCGCTCTCACCGGTACCTCCTACCGTTTCCGGGCCCGCCCGTTCGACCTGGTCTCCACCCCGAGCGTGTGCGAGCACTGCGCCTCCGGATGCGCACAACGCACCGATCACCGCCGCGGAAAAGTGTTGCGCCGCTTGGCCGGTGACGACCCGCAGGTCAACGAAGAATGGAACTGCGACAAGGGTCGCTGGGCCTTCGCCTACGCCACCGAGCGCGACCGCCTCACCACGCCGATGGTGCGCGGCTGGGACGGCGTTCTCGCCGCGGCCTCCTGGCCCGAAGCTCTCGCCGCCGCCGGAGCGGGCCTGAGCGCGGCGATCGGCAATGCCGGAGTGCTCGTCGGCGGCCGCGTCACCGAGGAAGAAGCGTACGCGTACAGCAAGTTCGCGCGCATGGTCCTCGCGACCAACGACATCGATTTCCGCAGCCGGGTGCATTCGGAGGAGGAAGAACGATTCCTCGCCGCCCGCATCGCCGGACGCGGTGTGCGGGTCGACTTCGCCGCGCTCGACCGAGCCCCCGTCGTGCTGCTGGTCGGCTTCGAACCGGAAGAGGAATCGCCCATCGTCTACCTGCGGCTGCGCAAGGCCGCACGGACCCGCGGGCAACGGGTGGTGTCGCTGGCACCGTTCGCCTCCCGCGGCCTCGAACGTATGTCGGGCGCGCTCATCCAAACCCCGCCGTGCGGGGAAGCCGACGTGATCACCTCGATCATGGCCGAAACGTCCGCCGACGCCGCCGAACTCCTGACGATGCTGAACACGCCCGGCGCGGTCGTCATGGCGGGCGAGCGGCTCGCGGGCAGTCCCGGCGCGCTGTCGGCGGTGACCCGCCTGGCCGATGCCACCGGCGCGGCACTGGCGTGGGTGCCCCGTCGTGCGGGCGAACGTGGCGCGCTGGAAGCCGGTGCCCTGCCCAGCCTGTTGCCCGGCGGCAGGCCTGTCGTGGATCCTTCGGCGCGTCAACAGGTCCGGCATCGGTGGCAGGCCGGTGAACTCCCCGTCACCGTCGGGCGCGACGCCAACGCGATCCTGGCCGGCGCCGCACAGCTGGGTGCGCTGGTCATCGGCGGCGTCGACCCGGCCGACCTGCCCGACCCGGCCGCCGCCCTGGCCGCGATCGATGCGGCCCGGTTCGTCGTCAGCCTCGAAATGCGGCACAGCGCCGTCACCGAACGCGCCGACGTCGTGTTCCCGGTGGCGACCGCGATGGAGAAGTCCGGCACCTTCCGCACCTGGGAAGGCCGCCCGCGCCCATTCGCCGCGGCCTCGCTCGACACCACCCGCCGCGTCGCCGCTCCCCTGTCGGACCTGCGGGTGCTCAACTCGCTGGCCGCGCAGATGGGCGTCCCGATCAACCTGCCCGACCCCGCCGCCGCCCGCACCGAACTCGACGGGCTCGGCGCCTGGAACGGTGAGCCCATCCCCGCTCCGGAGCTGACCAGCCAGACCCGACCCGTGCCCGGGCCAGGAACGGCGGTGCTCGCCGGATGGCGGATGCTGCTCGACGCCGGCCGCATGCAAGACGGTGAACCCAATCTCGCCGGTGTCGCCCGCCCGCCGGTCGCACGGCTCTCGGCCGCGACCGCCGCCGAGATCGAAGCCGACGATGCCGATCACGTCATCGTCTCCACCGACCGCGGCGAGATCTCGGTGCCGTTGATGATCACGGACCTGCCCGACCGGGTGGTGTGGCTGCCGCTGCACTCACCCGGTTCGACGGTCGCCGCCGAACTCGGTGTGACACCCGGCGCCGTGGTGCGCCTGCGTCGCGCCGACGACAGGATGAAGGAACACCGTCATGAGTGATCGAGTCCTACTCCTCGCGGCCGACGCCGGACCTGTCTTCGGCACCGATCCGCTGTGGCTGGTGGTCGTCAAGGCACTCGGCGTGTTCATCTACCTGATGCTGGTGCCGTTGATCGCGGTCTACGCCGAACGCAAAGTCGTCGCGTGGATGCAGATGCGGATCGGGCCCAACCGGATCGGTCCCGGCGGCATGCTCCAGTCGATCGCCGACGGCGTGAAGATGGCGCTCAAGGAAGACATCATCCCGGCGATCGTGGACAAGCCGATCTTCGTGCTCGCTCCGATCATCTCGGTGATCCCGGCGTTCATGGCCTTCGCGGTGATCCCGATGGGCCCGGAGGTCTCGATCTTCGGCACCCACACCGCGTTGCAGCTCACCGACATGCCCGTCGCGGTGCTCTACATCCTCGCCATCACCTCTATCGGCGTGTACGGCATCGTGCTCGCCGGCTGGTCCTCGGGTTCGACCTATCCGCTGCTCGGCGGCCTGCGCTCGACCGCGCAGGTCATCTCCTACGAGATCGCGATGGCGCTGACCTTCGCCACGGTGTTCCTGCTGTCGGGCACCATGGCGACCTCCGAGATCGTGAGCGCACAGGAGGGCACCTGGTATGTGTTCCTGCTGCTGCCCTCGTTCCTCATCTACT
The DNA here is from genome assembly GCF_042794235.1 of Nocardia sp. NPDC056541. Lineage (NCBI taxonomy): Bacteria > Bacillati > Actinomycetota > Actinomycetes > Mycobacteriales > Nocardiaceae > Nocardia > Nocardia sp. NPDC056541. The sequence continues at coordinate 65,250 of NZ_JBHTUD010000009.1, read as the reverse complement.
GCGTGTCGATGGTCGGCGAGACCAACCGGGCACCCTTCGACCTACCCGAAGCCGAAGGTGAACTGGTCGGCGGTTTCCACACCGAGTACTCGTCACTGAAGTTCGCGATGTTCATGCTCGCCGAATACGTGAACATGGCCACGGTGTCCGCGCTGGCGACGACGCTGTTCCTCGGCGGCTGGCGGGCCCCGTTCCCGATCAGCCTGTGGGAGGGCGCGAACTCCGGTTGGTGGCCGCTGCTGTGGTTCACCCTCAAGGTGTGGACGTTCGTGTTCGTGTTCGTCTGGCTGCGCGGCACCCTGCCCCGACTGCGCTACGACCAGTTCATGAACCTCGGCTGGAAACTGCTCATCCCCACCTCACTGGTGTGGGTGATGGTCGTGGCCACCGCACGGGTACTCGACCTCGAAGGCATCCCCGGCCAGAACTTCATCCTGGTCGGTGTGGGGCTGGTGATCACTGCCGCCATGATCGCGATGTTCCTGCGCGCGGGCCGCAGCAAGGGGCTACCGCCGTTGCCGCCGCAGGAGCCGTCGACCTCGTCGGTGTTCCTCGGTTTCCCGGTGCCACCGATGCCGGCCCGCCCCGCGAACGACCAGCCCGAGTTCGGGTTGTTCGACCCGCTCGCCGGTTTCGCGGTCACCGCGGCCACCATGTTCAAGAAGCCCAATACCGAGTCCTACCCCGAGCAGAAGGTGCCGACCGCGCCGCGCTATCACGGCCGCCACCAGCTCAACCGCTACGACGACGGACTCGAGAAGTGCATCGGCTGCGAACTGTGCGCGTGGGCGTGCCCCGCCGACGCCATCTTCGTCGAAGGCGCCGACAACACCGAGGAGCAACGGTTCTCCCCCGGTGAGCGGTACGGCCGCGTCTACCAGATCAACTACCTGCGCTGCATCGGCTGCGGCCTGTGCATCGAGGCCTGCCCGACGCGCGCGCTGACGATGACCAACGAATACGAACTCACCGACGACAACCGCGCCGACCTCATCTACGAGAAGGACCAGCTGCTGGCCCCGATGCAACCGGGCATGACCCCCGCGCCGCACCCGATGGCACCGGGCACCGACGCGGCCGACTACTACCTCGGCCGGGTCGGTCCCGCACCGTCTGAGCAGGAGGTACTGCGATGAGCACCGCACACGTGCTGGCCGCCGAAGTCGCCCGCACCTCCACCGGTGAGGGTGTGCTGTTCTGGGTACTCGCCCCGATCGCGGTGCTCGGCGCCCTCGGCATGGTGACCGCGGCCAAGGCCGTGCATTCGGCGATGTGCCTGGCCGCCACCATGATCGCGCTCGCCGTGTTCTACATCGCGCAGGGTGCGCTGTTCCTCGGCGTCGTGCAGATCGTGGTGTACACGGGCGCGGTGATGATGCTGTTCCTGTTCGTGCTGATGCTCGTCGGCGTCGACTCCGCGGAATCGCTGCGGGAGACGTTGCGCGGTCAGCGCATCGCCGCCGCGATCGTCGGACTCGGATTCGGGTTGCTGTTCATCGGCGGCATCGGCGCGGCCCTGCGCGACAGCGGAACCAGCTTCCCCGGCCGTGGTTTCGGCGACCGCGACGTGATCGCCGAACTCGCCGAGTTGATCTTCCTGCGCTATGTGTGGGCGTTCGAACTCACCGGCGCACTGCTGATCACCGCCACGATCGGTGCGATGGTGCTGGCCCACCGCGAACAGTTCACCCCGAAACGCGGACAGCGGGAAATGTCGCGCGATCGCTTCCGCACCGCCGGCGAACGGGCCACCCCGCTGCCGACACCGGGTGTCTACGCACGGCACAACGCCGTCGACAGCCCCGCCCAGCTTCCCGACGGCTCCTTCGCCGAACTCTCGGTGAGCACGATCCTGCGTCACCGCCGCAACCGCGCCCACACCGAAGCCGCTGTGCTCTCGGTCGGCACGGTCCGCGACGACAATCCGACGGCCGACGAGGAAGGCAAGCAGTGAACCCCCAGAACTACCTGTTCCTGTCTGCGCTGCTGTTCACCATCGGCGCAGCGGGAGTGTTGTTGCGCCGCAACGCGATCGTGGTGTTCATGTGCGTGGAGCTGATGCTCAACGCGGTGAATCTGGCGTTCGTGACCTTCGCCCGGATGCACGGCAACCTCGACGGTCAGGTGATCGCGTTCTTCACCATGGTGGTCGCCGCCGCCGAGGTCGTCGTCGGCCTGGCCATCATCATGACGATCTTCCGTGCCCGCCGGTCGACCTCGGTCGACGACGCCAACCTGCTGAAGTTCTGACATGGGTACCGCAACGCTGTGGCTGCTGCCCGCCCTCCCGCTCGCAGGCGCGATCGTTCTGCTCCTGTTCGGTCACCTCACCGACCGCTGGGGCCCCTACCTCGCCACGACGGCCGCGCTGTCCTCGTTCGTCGTCGCCGCTGTCGCGTTCTTCGGCATGCTCGGGCGCGCCGACGCCGACCGGGCCGTGCACAAGGAACTGTTCAACTGGGTGCCCGTCGGTGATCTACAGGTCGGGTTCAGCCTGCAACTGGACCAGTTGTCGATCTGCTTCGCACTGCTCATCACCGGGGTCGGGTCGCTGATCCACCTCTACTCGATCGGCTACATGAGCCACGATCCGGGCAAGCGCCGGTTCTTCGGCTATCTCAACCTGTTCCTGGCCGCGATGCTCGTCCTGGTCCTGGCCGACAACTTCCTCGTGCTCTACCTGGGCTGGGAAGGCGTGGGCCTGGCGTCCTACCTGCTGATCGGCTTCTGGTACGAGAAGCCCTCGGCCGCAACGGCAGCCAAGAAGGCGTTCGTGGTCAACCGGGTCGGCGACATGGGCCTTGCCATCGCCATGATGGTCATGTTCGCGGCATTCGGTTCCTTCGACTTCCGCACTGTGTTCGCCGCGACCCCGGGCGCGAGCGAAGGCACCCTCACCGCCATCGGTCTGCTGTTGTTGCTGGCCGCCTGCGGAAAATCCGCGCAGGTGCCCCTGCAGTCGTGGCTCGGCGACGCGATGGAAGGCCCCACTCCGGTCTCGGCGCTCATCCACGCCGCCACCATGGTCACCGCCGGTGTATACCTGATCGCCCGCGCCAACCCGATCTACGACCTCGCGCCGAACGCGCGCACGGCGGTGCTCGCCGTCGGCGCGGTGACGTTGCTGTTCGGCGCCGTCATCGGCTGCGCCAAGGACGACATCAAGAAGGCCCTCGCCGCCTCGACGATGAGCCAGATCGGGTACATGATCCTGGCCGTCGGCCTCGGCCCGGCCGGGTACGCGTTCGCGATCATGCACCTGCTCACCCACGGCTTCTTCAAGGCAGGGCTGTTCCTCGGCGCCGGCTCGGTGATGCACGCGATGAACGACGAAACAGATATGCGCCGCTACGGCGGCCTGCGCACGCTGATGCCGATCACGTTCATCACCTTCGGCCTGGGCTATCTCGCCATCATCGGAGTGCCACCGTTGTCCGGGTTCTTCTCCAAGGACAAGATCATCGAGGCAGCCTTCGACCACGGCGGATCCACCGGAATTCTGCTCGGCGCGGTCACTCTCGTCGGCGCCGCGCTCACCGCGTTCTACATGACCCGCGTCATGCTGATGACCTTCTTCGGTGAGCGCCGCTGGAAGCCCGACACCCACCCGCACGAGTCACCGGCGGTGATGACCGGGCCGATGATCCTGCTCGCGTTCGGATCGGTCTTCGCCGGTGGTCTGTTCGTCTGGGGCTCGTCGCTGGTGAACTGGCTCGAACCCGTCGTCGGTTCCCATCACGCGGAGCCGGTGATTCCCGCGGCGGTGGTCACCGGTCTGGCATTGACCGCGGTCGCCATCGGTGTCGCCGTGGCCTACCGCAAGTACGCCGAGAGCCCGATCCCCGAGGTCGCGCCCGAGCCGGTCAGTGTGCTGACCGGGGCCGCCCGTGCCGATCTCTACGGCGACAAGATCAACGAAGCCGTGTTCGAACGCCCGGGCCGCCACCTCACGAGGGCGCTGGTGTTCCTCGACGCGAAGGGCGTCGACGGGATCGTCAACGGAACCGCTGCCTCGATCGGCGGACTGTCGGCGCGAATTCGCAAGGTGCAGACGGGTTTCGTGCGCTCCTACGCCCTGTCCATGTTCACCGGCGCGGCCCTGGTGGCCGCCGCCCTGCTGGCGGTGAGGTTCTGGTGAACTCGTTTCCCTGGCTGACGACGCTCTGGCTCGCCCCCACGATCGGGGCGGGTGTGGTGCTCGTCCTGCCCGCCGCCCGCCGCACGGTGGCGCGTGGCGTGGCGTTCGCGGTGTCGATCGGTGTGCTCGCACTGGCCGTTGTCCTTGCGGTGCGGTTCAAGCCCGGCGGTGCCCAGTACCAATTCGTCGAATCCCACGAATGGATCCCGACATTCGGTGTGGGCTACACACTCGGCCTCGACGGTATCGCCACCGCCCTGGTCCTGCTGACAGCGGTGCTGGTGCCGCTGCTGATCCTGGCAGGCTGGAACGACGACACCCCCACCGGCGACGGACCCAAGACCATCCACCTCTACATGGCGTTGATGCTGCTGGTCGAGTCGATGGTGCTGATCTCCTTCCTCGCCCTCGACATCCTGCTGTTCTACGTGTTCTTCGAAGCGATGCTGATCCCGATGTACTTCCTCATCGGCGGCTTCGGCACCCGCACCACCGACGCCGCGGTCCGTGCCCAACGCTCGCGCGCGGCGGTGAAATTCTTGCTCTACAACCTCTTCGGTGGGCTGATCATGCTCGCCGCGGTCATCGGGTTGTACGTGCTGACCGCCCAGGCGGGCCTCGGCGAGGGATCGGCGGGGACCTTCGATCTGCGTGTCGTGGTCGCCGCGGCCAACAACGGTGAACTCGGGGGCAGCACAGCGGTTCTCAACGCCCTGTTCCTCGGGTTCATGTTCGCCTTCGCCGTGAAGGCGCCGCTGTGGCCGCTGCACACGTGGCTGCCCGACGCGGCGGTCTCGGCCACCCCGTCCAGCGCGGTGCTGATGATGGCGGTGGTCGACAAGGTCGGCACCTTCGGCATGCTGCGCTACTGCCTGCTGTTGTTCCCACTGGCATCGGACACCTTCGCGCCCTTGGTGATCACCCTGGCCGTCATCGGCATCCTCTACGGCGCGCTGCTCGCCATCGGCCAAACCGATGTGATGCGCCTGATCGCCTACACCTCGATCTCGCACTTCGGGTTCATCATCCTCGGCATCTTCGCCATGACCAGCCAGTCCCAATCCGGGGCGACGCTGTACATGGTCAACCACGGACTGTCCACGGCCGCACTGTTTCTCATCGCCGGATTCCTCGTCTCCCGGCGTGGCACCAGGATGATCGCCGAGTACGGCGGCGTGCAGAAGGTCGCGCCGGTGCTGGCAGGCACGTTCTTCATCGCGGGCCTGGCCACGCTCTCGCTGCCCGGTCTCGCGCCGTTCGTCAGCGAATTCCTGGTCCTGATCGGCACCTTCCCGAAGTACCAGGTGGCAGCGGTGATCGCGACCGGCGCACTGGTCCTGGCCGCGATCTATGTGCTGTGGCTGTATCAGCGGTTGATGACCGGCCCACTGAAGAAGGGCAACGAACACCTGCGTGATCTGGTGCCGCGCGAGCTGGCCGTGGTGGTGCCGCTGCTGGTCGCGCTACTGGTGCTCGGGTTCTATCCGAAACCGATCCTGGATCTGGTGGATCCCGCGGTGGGACACACTCTCTCGACGATCGGTAAGCACGATCCCGCTCCGACGGTCCCCGCTCCCGAAGCAGGTGCGGCCACCCCGCCCGCAGGCGGCCACAAATGAGGACGGACTCCGTGACCATCACCGAGCTCGCGGCCATCGCGCCCGCACCGAGCATCGAATACCACCTGCTCGCCCCGATGCTGATCGTGTTCGGTGCCGGCGTGGTGGGTGTACTCGTCGAAGCGTTCGTGCCGCGGCCTTACCGGTATCCGACGCAGTTGGTGCTCGGGTCGGCCGGTGTGGTCGGCGCTCTGGTGGCCGTGGTGCTGCTCGCGGGATCCGAGGGCACCGCGGTGGTGGGCGCGGTCGCGATCGACGGGGTCACGCTGTTCCTGCAGGGCACGATCCTGCTGGTCTCGCTGCTGGGCTTGCTGCTGATCGCCGAGCGTGGGGCGGTCCCGCGGGCGCGCAGCGGGCCGGGCACGTGGAGTCGGGCGGCGGCCGCGTTGGATCGAGGGGTCGACGCGTTCACACCGCAGGCCTCCGCGGTGCCCGGCAGCGCGCACGAGCTCGCGGCGGTGCGCTCGGGGGTTTCGACCACCGAGGTGTTCCCGCTGACGATGATCGCGGTCGGTGGTCTGCTGCTGTTTCCCGCGTCGAACGATCTGCTGACGATGTTCGTCGCGCTCGAAGTGCTGTCGCTGCCGCTGTATCTGCTGTGTGGGCTGGCTCGCCGCAGGCGGTTGCTCTCGCAAGAGGCGGCGATGAAGTACTTCCTGCTCGGTGCGTTCTCCTCGGCGTTCTTCCTCTACGGTGTCGCGCTGCTCTACGGGCAGACCGGCACGGTGTCGCTGCCGGGAATCGGTGCGGCACTGGACAAGCAGCCCGAGAACGCGACTCTGGCCCTGCTCGGTCTCGGCATGCTCGCCGTCGGGCTGCTGTTCAAGATCGGTGCAGTGCCGTTCCAGGCATGGGTGCCCGATGTCTATCAGGGCGCCCCGACCCCGATCACCGCGTTCATGGCCGCCGCCACCAAGATCGCGGCCGTCGGGGCGACCATGCGGGTACTGATGGTGGGAGTCGGTGCGCTGGGCTCGGATTGGCGCCCGGTGCTCGCCGCGGTCGCGGTGGCGACGATGGTCGTCGGTGCGATCATGGCGATCACCCAGACCGATGTGAAGCGCATGCTGGCCTACTCCTCGATCGCGCACGCCGGTTTTCTGCTCGTCGGTGTCGTCGCCGCCGACAGCGCCGGTGTGGCCGCCGTGCTGTTCTACCTGCTGGCCTACGGCCTCGGCACCGTCGGCGCGTTCGCGGTGGTCAGTCTGGTGCGTGACGCCTCCGGTGACGAAGCGACCGCGCTGTCGCAGTGGGCGGGCCTCGGTCGCCGATCCCCGTGGCTCGCTTCGGCATTCGCCCTGTTGCTGCTGTCTTTTGCCGGTCTCCCGCTCACCAGCGGATTCGTCAGCAAGTTCGCGGTCTTCGCTGCTGCCTCCGGTGCGGGCTATACCGCCTTGGTGATCGTCGGTGTCCTCTGCAGCGCCATCGCGGCTTTCTTCTACGTCCGGGTCATCGTGCTGATGTTCTTCACCGACCCTCCGGCCGACGCGCCCATCGTGACCGCCCCGTTCGCCACCACCTTGGTCGTGGCGTTCAGCGCGGGCGCCACCGTGTTGCTCGGTCTGTTCCCCCAGCCGGTTCTCGACCTCGCCGACCGCTCCAACCTGTTCATCCGCTGATGCCGCCGAGTTCCCCGCCCGACCCCCGCCCACCGACCAGCCACGAACGCCAGGCCGGTCAGCCGTGGAACGCGTCCTATCTCGACGGCCCCGCACCGTGGGACATCGGTACCCCGCAGCCCGCTGTCGTGCGGCTGGCCGAATCAGGCGGGTTCTGCGGACCGGTCCTCGATGTCGGGTGTGGCACCGGCGACAACGCCCTGTTCATCGCCGCCCGCGGGTTGCCCGTGCTGGGTGTCGACGTGGCCGAAACGGCGTTGGCCACCGCCAGGCAGGCAGCCGACGATCGCGGGATCGAGGTGGCCTTCGCCATGGCAGACGCCCTACATCTCCAGCGCCTGTATCGCCGCTTCGAAACAGTCCTCGACTGCGGCCTGTTCCACACATTCGACGAGTCCGAACGCACCGAGTACGCGGCAAGCCTGGCCTCGGTCACCGACTCCGGTGGCACCCTGTACGTATTGTGCTTCAGCGATACCGGTCCCGACACCGGTCCGCACCCCGTCACCAGGCAAGCCCTCACCGCGCCCTTCGATGACAACCCCGCCTGGCATATCGCCGCCATCGCCCCCGAGCATCTCCGAACACGCTTCGCCGACTCGACCTCCGCCTGGCTCGCCACGATCGAACGCCGATAACAGCTCGGCCGATTTCGGGCGTGACCTGAAGGGTGTTTGAGCTCTTCACAGTTGGCCGACGAGCACGGTGCTTAATAGTTCCACGGCCAGATCATGACCATCGCTGCGGCCATTCGCCCAGCAGGCCGACCGTTCGCTCACCCCTCCCGCCAGTGGCCTACGTGCGCGACTCCCCGACCGTGATCCGATACCGCCGTGCCGGACCGAGTTCGGTGTCCTGGATGCTCTCGAGGACGCCACCACAGCGCTCGATCGTCTTCACCGACCCGATATTCTCGGCCGCGCAAACAACCAGTACTCGGTCCATCCCAGCCACTCGCGCCTCAGCGATGATCTCTCCCAATGCCCACGTGGCCAGCCCTCGACGGCGCGCGGACGGCCGGATCCCGTACCCGATATGCCCGACCGCCCGCACAAGTTCACCGTCCCCGTGCCGCAAAGCGATCCCGCCGAGTACACGATCACCCTCGACTATCCAGCGATACGAGCAACGCCCGTCCCCTGACGCGGTGATGAGCCGCGCGACCCAGAGCTCGAATCCGCTCGCCGAGTCGACATCGTCACTCGGCAACAAACCGAAACCGTCCTCGTGGACACCGGGCCCCCATTCGACATGCGCGTCGCGCCATTCTCCGTACATATCGACACTGGGTGAGATCAATCTGTGCCCGGACCCGACCGGAATTCCATTGGAGGTGAACACTCTTTCAATCTAATGGGCGAACCGGATCGAACCGCCGGGAATTCGCGCCCGCTTGCTAGTCTCGCCGATGTGACCATTGCACGGAGCTTTGTGAACATCCTTAGCGACCAACTCGCTACGACGCGTGACTTCTACGTCGACCTATTGGGTTTCCAAGTCGCCTACGACAGCGATTGGTTCGTACAACTCGTCGACTCGGGCTCGGAGACAACCATCGGCATCATGGCGCGCGATCACGAGCTGGTGCCCGACCATGTTCGTGGCGGGTTCGGCGGCTCCTACCTCACCATCGTCGTCGACGATGTGGAAACTGTCTACGCCCGTGCCAAGGACCTCGGCATTCCCATCGTCGAGGAGCCCCGGGATCTGTTCTACGGCCAAAGACGTTTGCTGGTAACCGATCCCAACCGTTTCCTCGTCGACGTATCGAGCCCGACCGTGTCACCGCCCACCGACCTCTGACGTAGCTTCTTCGAAAGGTGCGGCCGGCGCATGCCGGACGAGACCGGCTGGGTGATTCAGCTCGGGAGGTCCAGAGTGTCGAACTGGTGGGCTGACCAGATGCGGCGGGAGCCTTCTTCGGGGTAGGGCTGGGTGATGGGTTCGGCGTGGTAGACGCGCGTGGTTCGCGCCTGTGGATCGTAGGGCGCCCAGCCGGAGGTTCCCGAGGTAGCGAAGTTCACCCAGTCGGTACGCATGCGGTGGGCGACATCGGTGATTTCGTTCGCGGCGTTCGGATGGGCGAAGCGGTGGGCGCGGACCTCGTCGGGACCGAGGGTGCCGAGGACGAGCAGGAAGTCCAGGCAGTGCGCGGCGCCCTGTTGCGAGTTGAAGCTCCACGCCAGTTCGCACAGCCACACGCGCCCGCCGCCCGCGTGCGCAGCATCGGCCAGATGCAGGCTCGGCATCCGGAACAGCCAGTCGGAGTTGAGGATTTCGAACAGCTGGCCAGATGTCGCCTCCGGATAGGCCGCTCGGTAGCGCCTGTCACCATCCGTGCCTGGTGCGAGGTGGCGAAAAGCTGCGGTCATGGTCTCCGGTGCCGGTTCGCTCCCCGGGCGAGATGTGTAGAGCCGGAACTCGTCACGGGTGTGGCTGACGATCAGGTCGACGTCGCGTGCGGCACCGCCCGCGATCGCACGCCACGGCGCGCACGGCAATATCTCACCGTCGACAACAGGGGAAAACGGGGTGGGCGTGAGCGCCATCGGACCCCAGATGTCGACGAACTCGGGCATCGCGGCGATCACCGCGGTGGTGGCGTCGGTGAGTGCGCGTGGCGGCAGCAGGGCGAGGTCTTCGACGGTGGCCTGGACGCCGAGCTGTGCGGTGATCGTGGTCGAGATCGCGGCGGCGAGGCTCGGAGTGAAATAGGTGCCGGGCATGCTCTGGCTGATCGCTCTGCGAAACAGTCCGGCCGCCATCGGCATCACCAGCAGCGCACCGATGGACCCACCGCCCGCGGACTGCCCGAAAACGGTGACGTTGGCGGGGTCGCCACCGAATGCGGCGATGTTGTCCTGGACCCAGCGCAGAGCAGCGATCTGGTCGAGGATGCCGCGATTGTCCGGAGCTCCGGTAATGCGGGCGAAACCGTCGACGCCGACTCGATAGTTCATGCTGACCACCACCACGCCGGCCGCTGCGAGCAGCGCACCGTCGCAATGCGGGTTGGCGGTGTCGTTCTCGAGGTAGGTGCCGCCCTGGATCCACACCATCACCGGCAGTTTCGCGGCCCCGAGGTCGGGTGACCAGACATTCAGGGTCAGACAGTCCTCGGATCCGTCATCGGTCGAGCCGGACGCCGACGACATCACCGAACCGCCATTGCGGACCTGTGGAACCGGAGGGCCGAACATCAGCGCGTCGCGAACGCCCTGCCACCGCTGTGCAGGCCCCGGCGCCGCGAACCGTCGTGCGCCGACCGGCGGCGCTGCATAGCTGATCCCCCGAAAGACCGCGACAGCGCCTTCCCACCGGCCGCGCACAACACCGGCGCCCGTGCGGATTTCAGGTTCGTTGCCCACTCGATACTCACTTCCTGGTGTCAGAGGCCGCGCATCGTCGACCACATCGACGACCACGGCTGTATCGGACCCACGCATTCCCAGATCGTGGCATCGGTGGTGATGCCGGGAATTCCGAGCGGGTAGTCGGTTCGGCCCGCTGGGACGACGGAGGTGAACCAGCGACGCAGATCCGCTTCGGTACCGCCGACGTAGACGACGGTATCCGCGGTATCCGGCGGGACGCCGAAGTAGCCGAAGCCGCGGTTCGGACTGAAGACCGGCGGTAGACCCGCAGTGGAACGAGCGTGATCGAGCGCTGACGCTTGCACATACCATTGCGTCACGACCACGGCCGTGCGCTGCCGGTGCGGCGGTAATGCGCGGTAGGCGTTCGCGGTAGCCGCCACCAGCTCGGGCCATCCGAGTTCGCTGTATGCCGAAGGTCCCAGTGCGGCAGCGAGATCGGGGGCAGGGGCGTAGTCCGAGGCGGCACGCCACGGCGTCACGTACACGACGGCCGCAACCATCGACAGCGCTGCCGCCTGCACCGCGACGATGGTGAGCCAGCGTCTGGGTATCGCGGCCGATCCCACGGCCCCGGCCGCGATCACCACCGGGTAGATGCCCGCACCGTAGCCGCTGCGACCGCCGCTGATCGCGATGATCGCCACCGCCAGTAGAAACGCCACACCGAGGAACCGGTAGCGGCGCAGGAGCGGCGATCGGCACAACTGCCACACACCACACACCACGAGCACCGCGGCGAGCGGACCCCACCATGGCAAGGTGCGCGGGACGAACCACAGCGAGCCGGCGAAACCGCCGGTCTGGCCGCGAACCACCGCCCCCATGCCCAGATGCGGCCAACCGTTCATGGCCTGCCAGATCAGCCCCGGCGCCGCCGCTAGTACCACAATGCTCGCGCTCCACCACAGCGCCGGTCGCCGCAACAACGCCCTGGGCCCCAGCCAGGCCACGGCGACGACCACCGCGATCCAGAAAATCGGGATCAACCATTTGACCTGCACGGCAACGGCTGTCGCGAGCCCAGCCGCCCACAGCAACGCATCGTCGCGGGTCCGGACCCAGCGCACCAGCAGCCAGGTGAGCACCGCCCACAGCAAGGTATCGATGGCGTTCGTCGACAGAGTCTGCGCCTGGCCGAGTACGAACGCCGATGTCGCGCAGGCGATCGCTGTCACTGACTGGGCTCCGCGAGCACCGCCCAGTTCGCGGGCGATGGCCGCGCTCAACACCACTACGGCGAGCGACGCCGCCACTGCCGGAATGCGCAATGCGATGAACGATCCGGGAAACAGCCAGTCCATCGAGCGCGCGAGCAGCGGCACCAGTGGACCTTGGTCGGCATAGCCGAACGCGGGGTGCTTGCCCGCGGCAATGAAATACAGCTCGTCGTAGTAGTAGCCGTACCGCGTCGCGGACAGCGTCGCGACGATGCCGAAGACCACTGCCACCACCGTAACAGCGAACCCCGCGAAGGGCGGGCGTGGATCATCGGTCGTAGAAGGAGATCGAGCTGAGTCGACAACCACCCCTGGCACGGTGTCCGACACTACCGGCTCGGCGGGAACGACAAGCATGCAAACGATCCAGTCCTGGCCTACGCCAAGGGTTTCGGGCCTCGGAGGCGCTGTCGCATCGACACGCGTCCGACGCCGCCCCCCTGTCGGCGGACAACGGCATCAGCTTCGGTCTGCTGCGGTGCCGCTATCGCACACCGATGCTGCCGACGATCAGATCGGTCAGCGCCGAGATCGCTTCGTCAGGCGTGGTCGTACCCAGGTTCAGTTCCGCGGCCAGTGTTTCGGCCGCGCCGAGCACGCCGACGCAGCGCAGTCGCAGTGCTGTGGCGGTGAGTGGCGAGAACGGTTGCAGGGTGGCTGCCATCCAGTCGCGGTAGCTGTCGAGCATGTCGTGCTGGATCGCCTGGACGTCCGGATTGCCTTTCAGGGCGGCGGAAATCGCGTCGAATTCGGGCATGTCGGTGGCGCAGGCGAAGTAGGCGGTGCTCATGACGCGGGCGATCTCGTCGACGGTGGGGGTGGCGTCGCGGGCGGCTTGTTCCGAGGCCAGGCGGTGGCGTTCGTCGAGTTGACGGTAGAGCGCGAGGAGCAGTTCGGGGCGGGTACCGAAGTGGTCGTAGACGATCGGCCTACTCACGCCCGCAGCTTCGGCGAGAGTGGCCAAGGTCAGGCCGTCGGTGCCTTGCTCTCGTACCAGCGTCAAGGCGGTGTCGAGCAGCTGCTCGCGCCTGGCCGGCTTCGCCAATCTGCCCGATCGTGTGGTCATCGTCCTCCCTTGCGCCATGTCCACAGCTTAGCTACAAAGAGTAAGTTACAATTTGTAGCTTAGCGGAGAGGGATTTCACCATGGAGCAATCGGTACTGATCTTGGGCGGGTCGGGACAGGCGGGGTCGGACACCGCCGCCCTGTTGCGTCAATGGCATCCGACCCTGCCGTTGACCATCGCGGGCCGTGATCTCGGTCGTGCGCAACGGGTCGCCGACGCCGTCGGCACTGCCACGGCGGTGACGATCGATCTGTCACGCCGCGACCTCGGTCTCGCCGACGCCGACTACTCCGCGATCGTCGCGACCCTGTGGGACCATCGGCTCAACGGCCTGCACTACGCACAGGACCGTGGCCTGCCCTACCTCAGCATCTCCAGCGGCCTGCTCGACATCGGCCCGGAGATCGTCGCGGGCGCACAAAGGTCCAGTGCGGCGCCGGTTCTGGTCGCCAGCCACTTGATGGCGGGCATCATCGTTCTCGCCGCACTGGATTCCACGCGCGAGTTCGACCGGGTCGACACGGTCCGAGTCGGCGTCGTGCTCGATGACACCGACACCGGCGGACCCGCGGGAATCGCCGACCTGGAACGCTGGTCGGCCGTCACCACGGCGGGTCTCGTGCGCCGCGACGGCGTCTTCACCTGGCTCGCCGAGACCGACGCGCAAGCCGACGTCCGCACCGTCGACGGCACCGCCCTGCCCGGCCAGAGCATCCCGGTTCTCGACGTGCCCAGCCTGGCCCTCGCTACCGGCGCACCGAACGTCCGGGTCGACTTCGCGGTCGGTGCCACCCCGAGCAGGCGCCGCGGTGAACCTGCCTCCGTCGAGGTTCGGATCGATCTCGCCGGAACCGGCCGGAACGGCGCACCGCTCAACAGAACACAGCACCTCGTCCATCAGGACGGTCAGCGACCGCTGACCGCAGTGGGGATCGCACTCGGCGTCGAACGGCTGCTCGGCCTGCGCGGCGACCGTCCCGCACCGGGCATCCACACCCCGGAGGCATTGATCGACCCCACCTACGCCGTCGAGCGGCTGAGCGAGATCGGTGCCGCGTGGCATCGAAACGGCGACGGCCCCCGGCCATAACCGGGGGCCACCGACTCCTACCGCACCGACCGGAAGAACTCGCGCACATCATCGATCAGTAGCTCGGGCGCTTCCATCGCGGCGAAGTGGCCCCCGCGGTCGTATTCGGTCCATCGGACGAGGTTGTTCTGCTTCTCGGCGATGCCGCGAATCGTGGTGTCACCGGGGAAGACCGCGACCGCTGTGGGGACACCGGAGCTGGGCAGGTCCGCGCCCCACTGCTGGGATTCCTTGTACAGCCGCATCGAGGAGCCCGCGGTCCCGGTGAACCACAAGATCGCTGTTTCGGCGAGCATGGCGTCGCGGTCGAGGGAATCCTCGGGCAGCGCGGCGGCGGGGTCCTTGTAGGTGTTGACGACATCGACGACCCACGCGAGCAGACCTGCTGGTGAATCGGCGAGGGCGTGGGCCAGGGTGTGCGGGCGGGTGCTGTGCACACCCGCGTAGGCAGAAGTTTCGTTGCTGCTCCAATCCTGGAGCGCGGCAAGCTTTTCCTGATCCTGCTCGGTGTAGCCCGCACCGTCGTCGTTCCAGGCGGGGATGGTGATCGCGGCGTTGAGGTGCACACCGGCGACCCGCTCGGTGTCGACCCGACCCACCTGCGGGGCAATGAACGAGCCCGCGTCGCTACCCTGCACGCCGTAGCGCTGGTAGCCCAATTCGCCCATCAGCCGGGCGATCAGGTCCGCGGATCGCTCGGTGGCCGCCTGGCCGGGCTGGTGGGTGGGTCCGGAGAAGCCGAATCCGGGCAGGGTCGGGATGATGAGGTCGAAGGCGTCGCGCGGGTCGCCGCCGTGCGCGCGGGGGTCGGTCAGCGGTCCGATCGTCGCACCGAAGTCGGTGAACGGCCAGCCGTGCACCAAGACCAGCGGCAATGCGCCGGATTCGGGTGAGCGCACGTGGGTGAAGTGCAGGCGCTGCCCATCGATCTCGGTGACGAACTGCGGGTGGGCGTTGCGTGCGGTTTCCGCGGCGCGCCAGTCGAACCCGGTCCGCCAGTAGTCGGCGAGCTCGCGCAGATAGGCGGTGGGCAGGCCGTAGGTCCAGCCGGTGCCGGGCAGGTCGTCGACCCAGCGGGTGCGGGCGAGCCGCTCACGCAGGTCGTCGAGGTCGGATTGCGGGATGTCGATCCGGAAGCTGTCGATGTCGCTCATACCGACAACGCTAGGCAGCACTTAGGTCAGTACTGTTCCTAAGTTCGCGGCATGATGGAGAGATGTCCGAAACATCCGCTCGGCTGCTCCGGCTGCTGTCGCTGTTGCAGACCCGCCGCGCGTGGTCGGGTGCCGAACTCGCTACCAAGCTCGATGTCACCGCGCGCACCGTGCGCCGCGACGTGGAACGGTTGCGCGGATTGGGCTATCCGGTGCAGGCATGGCAGGGCAGCGCGGGGTATCGGCTGGGAGCGGGTGCGTCGATGCCGCCGCTGCTGCTCGACGACGAGGAGGCCGTGGCCGTCGCGGTCGGCTTGCGCACCACCTCGGGCGGCACGGTCACCGGTATCGAGGACGCCTCGCTACGCGCGCTCGCCAAGCTGGAACAGGTGCTCCCCTCGCGACTGCGGCACCGGCTCACCACCTTGCAGCAATCGATGGTGCGGGTCGCCGCCGAAGCACCGCGGGTGGCATCCGAGACGCTGCTGACGATCGCGCAGGCGTGTCGATGCCACGAGCGTCTGCGCTTCGACTACACCGATCACGCCGGTCGGACGTCTCGCCGCGATGTCGAACCCGATTCGCTGGTCAATGTGAGTAGGCATTGGTATCTGGTCGGGTGGGATGTCGATCGAGCCGATTGGCGGTCGTTCCGCGTCGACCGGCTCGAGCCGCGAGTGCCGACGGGCCCACGGTTCACCCCGCGACCGCTGCCCGACGGTGACGCGGCGACCTATCTGTCCCGCAGGCTCTCGGTCGCGTCGTGGCCGTGGCGCACCGTCGTCACCCTGCACGGGTCGGCCACCGAGGTGGCCGATCGGGTCTGGCCGGGCATGGGCGTCCTCGAAGCGGTCGACGATGTCAGCTGCCTGTTGCATCTGGGCGCCGATTCCCCGGCCGCACTGGCCTGGATGATCACCGCCCTGGACATCGGATTCACGGTCACCGACCCGCCTGAGCTCGTCGCGGCGCTGCGGACGGTGAGCGAACGATGCCGTGACGCGATCGTTGATGCACCCGGTGCCGACTTACAGCGTGTGCCATTTCCGCGTTGACGGCGTCGCGGAGTCACCTCGACCTTGCTGCGCGGCGGCCGGCGCCCCGACCAGGCGAAGGATTCAGTCGCACAGCGCGTGGGTGAGCATCCCGCCGAGATCGACAGACGACGATGTGCCGGTATAGGCGATGGTGACCGCGAGGCCGGACCCCGTGGCACCGGCGACAGTGGAGAAGCCGGGGATGCCGCCGATGTGGCCGACATACTGCGCACCGCACGGCAGCTGGGTGTACCCGAGGCCGAGACCGTAGGACATGCCGTCACCGTTGCCCATGCCGATGCCGTCGAGCATCTGCGCGAGTTGGGGTTGGGGCACGACCCGACCGGCCAGCAGCGCGAGAAAGAACCGATTCACATCGGCGCCGGTGCTCACCAGCGCGCCCGATGCCCACGGCACCGACGGCTCCATCAGGGTCGTGTCGGTGAGTGTCCCGTCGACGGTGGTGTAGCCGGTCGGATGCGGTTGACGGAGACCGGTTTCGCCGGTGGCGGGCAGGTAGGTATTCGACAGGCCGAGCGGTGTCAGGATGCGGTCGCGCAGTTCGTCGGTGTAGCGATGCCCGGTCACGGCTTCGATCAGCATGCCCGCGACGATGTAGTTGATGTTGGCGTACTCGAACCGGCCGCCGGGCGCGAACTTCGCCGGATGTTCCAGGGCCAGGGCGACCTCCTGAGCCGGGGTGAAGGTGCGGCCGTTCTTCGCCGCTTCGTGTTCGTCGAGCTCCGGGGAGCGGGCCGGCTCGGGCAGCCCGCTTCGATGGCCCAGGATCTGGCGGACGGTGATCGCGCGCCCGTCCACGCCCGCACCGGTGAGCAATCCGGGCAGATACGTGTCGACGGACCTGTCGAGGTCGACGCGGTGTTCGGCCACCAGCTGCAACACGATCGCGGCGGTGAACGACTTGGTGACACTGCCGACCCGGACATGTTGGGGACCATCGGTTCCGATCGGGGTCGCCGCGCCCGCGTCGGCCAGTCCGGAACCGATAACGGTGTCGGCTTCGTGCTCGGTCAGCGTGGCGATGGCTCCGACGGCACCGGAGCCGACTAGCCCGTGGAGGTCGCCGCGCACGCTGTCCACACGAGCCGAGGCGAGGGGATCGGCCGTGCTGATCGTGCAGGCGGACAAGCCCAGCACGACGGCGAATATCGGCACAGTGAGGGTTCGAAAACGCATGATCGAACGGTAGGAAGCCGAGGCCCGCACACGCATCGGACTGCGGTACTACCCCCGCCTCGGTCTTCGGTAGCGGGGCAGGGCGGTCCGGTTGCCCTGCCCCACTACCTCATCCGATCAGTTCCGGCGCAACGCCAGCACCGGAATGGTGCGGATGCCCTTCGTCTTCTCCTCGTATCCAGCGAAACCGGGATACCGTCGTGCCTGCTCGGCGTAGAGGCGGTCGCGTTCGTCGCCGGTCACTTCGGTAACGGTGACCGGAAAGGTCTCGGTGCCGACCTCGGCGTCGGCCGCGCCCGCCGAGATGAGGTTGTAGTACCAGTCGGGATTGGTGGGGGCACCGGCTTTGGACGCGAAGACGTACATGAGCTTCGGGTCGTTCTCGTCGGCCAAGTACATCATCGGCGACACCAGTTGCCGGTCGGTGCGCCGCCCTCGGTGATGCACCAGCATCATCGGCGCACCCTCGAAGGGCCCACCGACGCGGCCTTCGTTGGCTCGGAACTCGGCGATGATCTTGCTGTTCCAGTCCTGTGATTCGCTCATGCCTGGCATCTTCTCCCCCGGCCCGCTCGTGCGCGAGCAACCACGCTCACGGCTCGTCGAGTACTTCTTGCAGGCGGGTGGCGAAGGTGACGGCATCGTTGACGAATCCGATGTGGTCGCCGGGGAACAGGACCGGGTCGACGCCCAGCGCCGATGCCAGTTCCCGCGAGGTGCGATCGCAGAACTGACCGGTGGACTCGGCACCGATCCCGACGATCACCCGGGTGGGGATCGAACGCAGCAACGGCGGGTCCGGTACCCAGGCGGTGGTCGGGCGCAGTTCATGGGCGAACCAGAAACGTTCGCTGGCGACCTGTCGGGGATCGCGGTCGCCGCCGAAGATCTCTACGAGCATCGGTTCCGGGATGGCAATAGCGGCTTGGGCGAAGAACTTTCGCCAGGCGCCGATCACATCGCCGGAGGCGTAGGTGGCGACGATGTCCTCGGTGAGTGGGCGCTGGGCTTCGGCGTCGGGGAGCAGTTCACGCAGCGGCGCTTCATGGGCCACGACAGTGGTGACCAGGTCGGGGTTGGTCTGGGCCAGGGCCAACGCGGTGACCGCGCCACCGCTGGATCCGAACACCACGGCGGGGCCCGCGCCGAGATGGGTGATGAGCTGGGCGAGGTCCCCGGCGCGGGCGAGCACCGTCGAATCCTGATTCGGGTCGTCGAGGGGGCTGCCGAAATGCCCGCGCGGATCGGTGGTGAGCACGGTGTTGGTGGTGGCGAGTTGTTCGGCGGCCGCGGCGAACGAGGCGGCGTTCATCGGGGCACCGACGAGGACGAGCAGCGGTCCCGCACCACGGACCTCGTAGTACAGGCAGGCGTCCGGCACCACGAGGGTGCCGGTGGTGACGGCGGAACTGGCGGTCATGAGGCTCTCCCGGATCTCGGCTACAGGTAGCACTCATACAGACGGTGCGCGCCGGAAGAACTCATCGCTCGCCACGAACATTCTTTTCAGACAGTCTCTTCCGCAGGTCAGGCGAATTCTTGCGGTTGCCCTGGGGTACCGACGTGCAGGCCGTCGCCGATCGCGGGCAATGCCACGGTGACGATCGTCGCGTCGAGCTCGACGACGAACAGGCTCAGCGAGCACACGGCCAGCGCGTGGAGTGTACAGACGTGCACTGAATGCTCTTGAGCCCTCCTCGTCGAAGGACGGCAAGTGCGCGAACGCGACGGAGAGAGCGAGCCTTGGCGCGCCCGACGAGGTGATGCGTCAGGGGCGCTCGGTGGGCAGTTCGCCGTATAGCTGCCGCGCCCGAGCAGTCAGCAGCGGCAGCACAACGGTGCGCCAGGTCGGCAGGTCCACAGCTTCGGATCGTCCTTCGACCAGTACGGACGCCTCGGACAACGCGTCGGCATCGTCGACGTCGACCCCGGTCACCTGGACGATCTCACGCCGCAGCAGCGTCACGAACTCCGTCGCGGTCTCCGGCGGGACCTGCGCGCAGACCTTGTCCCGCACCGCATTCCAAGCCACCGGGTCCGCGGGCGACCCCCAGTGGCGCGGTCGCCGATCGAAGAGCCGGGCTATCTCGGAAGAATCTGGCACCCGCCGAATCCTACCGAGACCCGCTCGCCGCCGCCGCGGCGACTTCCCGCGAACGCCGCAGCGGCATGGAGGAATCCGCGCGGGGGCGCACTCAACGGCGGCGGCGGAGCTCGTCAGCGCTGGCCCGCAGCGTTCCGGCGACCAGTTCACGTCCCTCGTGCGCCAGATCGACCACCTCGCGCGCGCTCTTGCGGCCCGCGTCGCCCAAGATGGCGGCGAGCGCGGTCCCGGTGCGGCGTGCCGCGATGGACAGCTCGTGGATCAGTTCTCGGCCGGGTTCGAATTTGTCCATCTCGGTGGAACTCCATTCGCAGTGCGGGCCAGCTCGGATGCCTGGCAACACATCAGTGTACAGTCGTGCGCCGAACTCGTGTCAACCCCCGAATCCGGCACTACAGTCCACCCGCCACCTGAACACAAATCGGTGCGACGCCGCATGTCCTGAACGCATCCTCCTGGCCACCGGAACACCGGTGCCGCGCAGCCGGGGAGCTGCGCGGCACCGGGGCGGCGAGTTCAGTTGTAGGAGTTGGCAACCCCGTCGAGCAGGTGCTCGAGGGTCTCGTAGGCCGGCACGTCGACGACGTCGATCAGATCAGCGGCCACCGGCACCGAACGTTCGGCGGCGACCGAGGTGAACTGGGCGGTGTCGCCGGTACGGAAGCCGTGTTCGGCGGCCAGGCGACGCAATTCGGCGTTGTCGGTGAGCAGTTTGCCGATCTTGTCGCCGGTGGCGTCGAGCGGGACGAGGGTGTGGCTCGACAGGACCGTCGGGGTCGGATAGGTCAGCACCATGTCCGGCTTGATCCGGCCCTTGCCCGCGGCTTCGACGAACTGCGCCTCGTAGATGCAGACCAGCGGGGTCGGGCCCATGCCGTTGGTGAGGTACTGG
This sequence comes from Nocardia sp. NPDC056541, assembly GCF_042794235.1. Taxonomy (NCBI): domain Bacteria; kingdom Bacillati; phylum Actinomycetota; class Actinomycetes; order Mycobacteriales; family Nocardiaceae; genus Nocardia; species Nocardia sp. NPDC056541. The sequence goes on along the minus strand of NZ_JBHTUD010000009.1, from coordinate 44,739 downwards.
TTGAACGGTCCGTCGCTGCTGTTGTCGGTGTAACCCTGGGCGAGGAACAGTTTCGACAGTGCCGGCAACACGTGCTGTTCGGCGGTGGCGCCGCGCACGATGGTGTGGTCGTTGGCGACATAGCTGGCGATCGAGAGGTACATGGCCGCGGAGTTCGAGCTGCGCGGGTCGGTCGTCGAGACCAGGATGTTCTTGGCGACCGGGTAGGTGGTGTTGTCGGGCAGGTCGTCCCACTGCACGCCGGTCCCGGCCAGCTCCAGATACTTGCCCATGTCGAACGTCGCGACCGGGCCGGGCTTGATCACCCCGGCCGCTGTGAGCAGGTCCGCGATCGGCCGGTAGGTGGCGATGGCGATCGGTGACGAGAACGGCGTGTACTTGGTGGTGATGTTGCGCTGGCGCTGGATTCGCTCGGCGGCCGGAATGCTCGACGGGAACGCGAAATCGAACGCACCGAGGTCGACGGTGGTCGCGATCTGGCGCGAACCGGCCGGTTCGACCTCGACCCGCAGGCCGTTGTCGGCGAGCACCTTCGCCACGCGCTCGTCGGCGAAGAACGACATCTTCTCCGACCCCACCACCCCGCGCACCACCGTCACGGCGGCGACAGGAGCGGCGGCCGGCGCATCGGCGCCGCCGGGCAAGAGCACGACTCCGGCGACGACACCGGCCACGACCACGGCCGCGCCGATCGACAACGGCACCACCGCACGCCTGCTCACCGCCCGCTTCGGCGGTTCGTCGGTGGTGTTCGACTCGCGCGCGATCAGTTCCGCGGCGCGCACGCCGGCCGCGGGGGCGGGAACCCGTACCGTCGGGTCGGGATCGGCGAGTTCGCGGCGCACGATCCGCTCGACCAGGATCGGCACGAACTCCCGGATCGGTTTACCGGTGAATCGGTGGTGCGCGGCGCCGACCGCCGACGTCACCTGGTCGACGGGGACGTTCTCGGACAGGTCTTCGACCAAACTCTCGGTCATGCGCCGCATAGCCAGCTCTTCACGCTGGACGGCATCGGCAGCTACGCCGGGGACTACGCGCGACACCACATTCTCCTGGGCTCACATTCGGGCTGCGGACGCGGCGCGCCGAACAGGGCCCTCCCCGTGCGCACGCCGCGGGCCACGCTACCGTCGCGCAGCACAGATACCCCAGCCGTGAGCGAGGGTGCACGCAGAGTTCAGCGCTCGCTCGACTGCCCGCAATGTCACGTTGTCCGTGAGTTCGCGTAAACCTCGAATCTTGAAGTCGCAGTGTGTGATTCGCTACTGCAGCTCGGTAGCGGCCCGAACCGGCGGCGGCTGCTCCTCGGTCGCGGACCCGCGCGCCGCCTGCATCGCCGCCCGCCCGAGCCCACCGGCGAGCAGTTCCATCACGGCGATCACGACCAGCCCGGCACCGGCCATCGTGGCCAGCCCGGTGACCGTCTGGAAGGTGATCGCGATGATGGCGATGCCGATCGCGGTGGTGGCGAGCCCGCACAGTTCGTGCGCCCAGCCGTCCTCGACGCTGTCGTCCCACGCGGCGACCAGCGCGTGCACCACACCGCGCACCGACCAGCCGATGCCGATCCACAGGGCCAGCAGTTCGATATTGCCGCCCTGGAAGGCCAGGCCCGCCAAGATCCCCGTCAGTGCGGCGCTGACCAGTACCAGCACCCGCAGCGGGAACGCGATCCGTGCCATGAACGCCAGATACACCTGCACCACGGTGCTCAGGATCAGCGAGACCCCGAACAGCGTCGCCAGCGTGGATTCGTCGCGCCCGGGCCACAGCAGCAGCGCCACACCGAGCAGGAACGAACATCCGCCGGCGACGAGCATCGCGGTGCGGGTCCGATCCGCGCTCCCGGTCATGTCAGCCGCTCCAGCAGGTAGGGCGCAGTCCGGCTGACCGCACTGTCCGCCACCTGTTTCGGTGTCCCCTGCGCCACGATCCGGCCTCCCTGCCCGCCGCCGCCCGGCCCCATGTCGATCACGTGGTCGGCCCCGGCGACAACGGTCATGTCGTGTTCGACCACCACCACACTGGCGCAGCTGTCGACGAGCGAATTCAGTTGTGTCATCAGGATATCGGTGTCGGCCGGATGCAGCCCGGTCGTCGGTTCGTCGAGCAGGTAGACCGTGCCCGCGCGCCGGGCCCGCTGCAATTCGGTGGCCAGTTTCACCCGTTGGGCCTCACCGCCGGACAGTTCGGTGGCGGGTTGGCCCAGCCGCAGGTAGCCGAGGCCGACATCGCGCAGCGTGCGCAGGGCACGCGCGACGACGTCGACGTCGTCGAGGAAGTCGGCGGCCTGGTCGACGGTCAGATCGAGCACCTCGGCGATGGTTTTGTCGCGGTAGGTGATGTCGAGGGTTTCGGGGTTGTAGCGCGCACCGTGGCAGGCCGGGCACGGACTGTAGGTGCTGGGCAGGAACAGCAGCTCCACGGTGATGTATCCCTCGCCCTGGCAGGTCGGGCAACGGCCTTCGGCGACATTGAACGAGAACCGGCCGACGCCGTATCCGCGGGCTTTGGCGGCGTCGGTCGCGGCGAAGAGTTTGCGGACCGTGTCGAACAGGCCGGTGTAGGTGGCCAGGTTCGACCGTGGGGTGCGCCCGATCGGCGCCTGATCGACTTCGACGACTCGCACGATGTCCGGGTCGGCGGCGGCGGTCGTCGACACAGCGTGCAGCAGAGTGGATTTGCCCGAACCGGAGACGCCGGTGATCGCGGTGAACACGCCGAGGGGGATGTCGGCGTCGAGGTCGTGCAGGTTGTGGCTGGTGACGGCGCGTAATCGGAGCTCGCCGGTCGGGGTGCGGGCCGCGCGCGGTGGGCGGACGATCTCGTCGAACAGGTAGGGCCGGGTGACCGAGTCGGCCACCTGCCGCAACCCCTCGACCTCACCGGCGTAGAGCACCTCACCGCCGTTCACACCGGCGCCGGGACCGATGTCGATGAGCCAGTCGGCGTGGCGGACGACGTCGAGATCGTGTTCGACCAGGAACACGCTGTTGCCCGAGCGCTTGAGCCGGTCCAGCACTGTCGTCAGTGCCGCGGTGTCGGCCGGGTGCAGTCCCGCCGAGGGTTCGTCGAGAATGTAGACGACACCGAACAGGCCCGACCGCAACTGCCCGGCCAACCGTAATCGTTGCAGCTCACCGCCGGACAGTGTCGGGCTCTCCCGGTCGACGCTCAGATAGCCGAGCCCGAGCTCGATGAGCACATCGATGCGGGAGGTGAGGTCCTGGGTGAGAACCGCCGCGGCTTCCGTGCCGGGGGTGTAGGGGCGCAGCACCTCGACGAGTTCGCTGAGCGGCAGGTCGGCGAGCTCGGTGATGTTGTACCCGGCGAAGGTCACCGCGAGCGCTTCGGGTTTGAGTCGTCGCCCCGCACACAGTCCGCAGACGGCGGTGTGCAGGTATTCGGCCGCGCGGGCCCTGGTCGCCGCGCTCTTGGATTCGGCGTGCGAGCGCAACAGCAACTGCTTGGCGCCGGTGTAGGTGCCCTGATAGGGGCGGTGGATGCGGTGCGGTTCGCGCACCGGTTCCACTGTGACCACCGGCTTCTCCTCGGTGAACAGGATCCATTCGCGGGCGGCGGGTGAGAGTTCACGCCACGGGCGGTCGATGTCGTAGCCCAGCGCGCCGAGTACGTCGCGTAGATTCTTGCCCTGCCAGGCACCGGGCCACGAGGCGATCGCGCCCTCGCGGATGCTCAGCGACGGGTCCGGGACCATCGACGCCTCGGTGGCCTCGTGGACGACGCCCTGTCCGTGGCAGCGCGGGCAGGCGCCTTCGACGGTGTTCGGGGAGAACGCGTCGGAGTAGAGACGGTTGGTGCCCTCCGGGTAGTGCCCGGGGCCCGTCCTGGCCGGGGTGTCGGGATAATCGCCTTCGCGGGACATGAGCATGCGCAGCGTGTTCGAGATCGCGGTGACGGTGCCGACCGTCGAGCGTGACGACGGCGAGGATCGGCGCTGGGCCAGGGCCACCGTCGGCGGCAGGCCGGTGACGGTGTCGACATCGGGCGCTTCCACCTGGTTCAGCAACCGGCGGGCATACGGTGCCACCGACTCCAGGTAGCGGCGTTGCGATTCCGCGTAGAGCGTGCCGAACGCCAACGAAGACTTGCCGGAACCCGACACTCCTGTGAAGGCGACCAGGGCATTTCGTGGCATGTCCGCGTCGACATCACGCAGGTTGTGGACCCGGGCGCCACGCACCCGAACCGAAGAATCGACCTCGTGCGAATCCACAGCTACCCACCGTACTCCCGGGGGAGCAACCTTCGGGGCGAACGCGCCCGTTGCCGAGATATTAGAAGAACCACCCCAATTGCGGGGCACGGTCGGTGGTGAAGGCTTCGTCGAACGCACGCAATGCCTTCGGGTCCTCGACGGCGATCCGGTGCGCGGCGGCGAACGTGTTCGCGCGATGGGCACCGAAGTAGAGGGCGCCGAGAATATTGATATCGAAGCCGAGAGTCGCTGTCCGGGTGGTCGGCTCGCACTCGGCGACGCCGTCGCGGATCCGCAGGGCGAAGTTCCCGCCGGCGTCGCGGAACGGATCGCGCACCGCCACGACGGTATCGAGGTCGGCGCGGTAGGCGCGGGCGGTCAAAGCGGCGGGGACATCCATGACCCGCGCCCACAGTGCGTCACCGCGGTGGGTCATCTGCACGGTGCGCGGGTCGGTGAGCATGTAGGCGAGCGGATCGTCGTCGGCGATCTCGGCTTCCACGGTGTCGACGAGGTCCATACCGAGCAGCACCCGCCACAGCGCGGCGTGCGCGTCCGGGGTGACCGCACGCAATTCCCACACCGAGGCGATGTCACGGTTCTCGCGCCGCGAGCGCCGATACAGGGCATAGCCGTCGGCGTGCAGCAGGACGAACAGCGTCGTCGCACCGTGGCGGTGGCGTTCTATGTCGGCGAAGAACAGGTCCCACTTGGCATCCGGCCGAACCTGTGCCCCCGCCGTCACCTGCTGCCAGCGCTCGTAGATCTCGCGGATCCGCGGGGCGGCATCGTGCAATGTCTCCAAGGTGACGCCACCGGGATCCGGTGTGGTGGAACGGAATTCGGCACGCCGCGGATCGATGGAGATCGCGGTGTCGAGGACGGCCACCTCGTAGCCGAACCGCCCGTAGATCGTGCCCTCGCTGGCGGTGAAGATCGTCAACGGCAACCCGTCGGCCTCGGTCCGAGCATGCTGGGCCCGATACAGCTCGCGCAGGATCCCCCGCCGCCGGTGCGTCGGCGCCACCGCGACCCCCGACACCCCACACGCGCGCACCGTCCGCTCCCCCGGCACCGTGATCGTCATCGTCCGATCCACCGTGTGCCCGACGATCCGGTCACCCTCCACCGCGACCAGTGACCGTTCGACCGGAAAGACCGCTCCCCGGTATTCGTTCTCATCACTCCCGTACCGCATCCCGAACCCGGCCTCCTGCAACCCCGCGATCGCCGCGGAGTCCGCAGGAGTCGCCGTCCGAACGCACACGCTCTTCGCCGATGCCATGCTCGTACCCTGCCACGCCACCCCGCCCCGGCACATCCGGTTTTCTCCCCGGCAGAGCACGTGTCGGTCCGTCCCGCACGGGCAGCGCTATGCCCAGTCGGTCACCACGCTGATCAACTCGACAACCGGGCCCAGCGCCGAGGGCGCGGCGACCGAACCGGCTCCGCCGACCCACAACGACACCGGCACCCGATGGAATCGCACGGCAGCGGACCCCCAGGGCACATCGGTGTGCGCGACGCCGTCCACAGCCGGGCCGAGGTTGCCGTCGGCCGACCCGGCCGGTGTCACAACGACCGTCGGGTCAGTCGTGTCGCTCAGACTCTGAGCCTGAGCGGTCGCGCGGCCGGTCAGCAGATCGATGACGGCGGCGATCGCGACCGGATCGCGGGTCGCGTCGTAGATCCAGCGCCGGCCGAGCACCCCGTGCTCGGCAGTGCCGATCAGCGCCGAGTCGCCGCCGTGCAGCGGTGCCCCGCGATAGGTCATCGGCACCTGATACAGCACCTGGTCGGCACCGGAACCGTCGACGAACAGCACGAATTCGATCCCGACCTCACCGGCCGGGTCGTCGAGGCGGAAGCCACCGACTCTGTCCAGGCACGGGGTCGTGCCCAGGTACCACTGCCGACTGGGCAACCACGCCGCGACGAGATCGCGCTTGGACGGGGTGACGGTGGTCTGATGGATCACTGCCATCGGGGGCCTCAGCCTTTCGCGGTCATGGCGCGCACGTCGGGCAGGGTGCCGATGCGCTGGGTGGTCGGACGGCCGGGGGCCGCGGTTTGGGGCGAGCCGGTGGTGCGGAGCAGGGTCCGGATCTGGTCCGGGGTCGCGCGGCCGGGGCCGGTGGTGCGAATGCCCTGGTAGGCGGCGATGGCGCCGACGACGATCGGAGACGCGCTGGAGGTGCCGCTGAATTCGTCGGTGTACCAGAGGTCTTCGTCGGGACCGCCTTGCAGGTCGCCGTAGCCGGCGGTGGTGACTTCGCGGCCCCAGCCCTGGGCGTCGAGGCGGGCGCCGTGGTTGGAGAAGTCCAGGCGCGAGCGGGCGGGCCCGTGGTCGCGGCCGTGCAGGCCCGGCGGTGGGGCGCCCGCGCCGACCAGGATGGCACCGGAATCGGCGGGGCCCGCGCGAAACGGGTTGTGCCAGGTGGCGGGGAAGTCGCCGGGGCGGGTGTCGTAGACGGCGTCATCGAGGTTCTCACCGCCGTTGCCCGCCGCTTCCACGACGACGATGCCCCGGCTCACCGCGTAGCGGATGGCGGCGAGGTCGTCGGGCCACCATTCCACCGCGATGTAGCCGCGCTGATCGGGGGTGGCCTGGTAGTCGAATCGTGGTCCGGGGCGGTGCAGTTCGATGAGCACGATGTCGCCGGGACGCAGGGCGTCGGCCGCGGAGCGGATCGCGGCGGCCGAGCCGATGCCGAAAATCGAGATGGCCCTGATGTGGGCGTCGGGTGCGATTCCGGTGACGCCGAATTCGTTGAGGTCGCCACTGATCTCGCCGGCGACGGCGGTGCCGTGGTTGCGCCATCCCAGATCGGCGGAGGCGGTACCGCCGATGACTCCGCCCTGGTTCTGTCGCAGATCTTCGTGGGTGAACCGCCACGCACCCTCGACGTCGATCACCCGCACACCGGTGCCGAGCCCGCCGGGCCTGCCATGGGCCCACACCGCGTCGATGCCGTGCGGCGCGGCGTCGAGATAGGCCTGTCTGACCCGGAAATCGGGTGTCACAGCGGGCGCTCGCGGTGCGACGATGTTCTCCGCGAGGGGTGCCAGCGGCGGTTCGGCCGCCGGCTTGACGTAGGCGGCGGCGACGGTGTCGTCCTCGCGCAGCCGGTGCGCGAGCTCTCCGAGGTCGCCCAGTTCACCGTGCACCGAGTAGTAGCTGAGGTACTCCCCCGCGACCGGCGCCTGCGGGGTGTCGGCCAGGCGGGCCGCGAGCCGGTTGTCCGGGCCGAAGATCGGTACCAAACGCGCGGTGGCCGGCAGGAGCTCGTCGACCCTGGTGCGCACGGACCGGTTCTCACGCAGCGCGATCGGCGTGATCTCCGGGCCGGTCGGCGTGGTGACGACGATCAGTTCGCCCGGCGGGACCGAGGGTGCGGGCACCCCGGGTCGGCGCTGCCTGCTGGATCGGGTGGAGGCCATGGCTACCAGTCAACCGTGCCCCGCGCCCGCCCGCTACCGTTCTGCCACACCGGCTTTGGCGACACGCCGCTACCACACCGCGGCGACGGCCCCGATCACGGCGATCGCCCCGACATACCCCAGCACCAGCCGGGTATCGCGCAACCAGCATCGACTGCGTTTCAACCCCGCCCGCCACGCCCGCCAGTATCCGGCGAACGCGAGCGCACCGAACCCGACCACCGCCCACGGCCCCACCAACCACGTCAGCAACGCCACCGTCGCGACCACACACAAGGTCAACGGGTCGTGCGGTTGCTGCCCGCGCATAGCCTCCTCGTAGTAGACCCCGCGTTCGCTCACCGCACCTCCACCGGCAACAACGCCCGCCCCGCCGGTGCCGCCGCCGACAACCGCTGCCGCGACAGTGCGGGCCAGGCCTGCACCGCACAGAACGGCGCGCACTGATCGGCATCGGCACGGGTCCCCACGTGCACGCAGCACTGGGTGAGCCGTTCCTCGATCATCGTCGACATATCCATGAACGGTTTCACCGTGATCCGCACAACGCGTTCCCCGAGCAGTGTGCGCAACCGTTGACGCCGCCCCGGCAACGCCGACGACGCCAGCGTGAGCAGCGTGGACATTCCCAGATCGCAGTTCTCGCAGATGTTTCGCCACACCCGCCCGATCTCGGGATGCGACAGCGACGACTGCTCCGAGAGCAATCCCAGCAACGATTCCTGGACCGCTACCCGCAGTTCGGCGGGCAGCGCCGAGTCCGCGATCCGGTTGGACACCAGTCCCAGCTGCTGCTTCAGTCTCTCGTGTCCGATCAGCGAGACCAGCGACCGCCATTCACCCGCGTCGTCACGCAGCAGGTAGCCCACCGAGCAGCAGTGTGGATGCGAGCACGGCAGTGCGGTGAGGTCACGCCAGGTCACCAATCCGTCGGTCTGGGGGCCGAGTCGGGCCAGCACACCGGTGTGGGTGAGCCGGTTCATCGGGTTGATCGTTCCCGAACGCCCGGAACCGAATTGCGGTTGGATCGAGACCCCGCCGACGAACGGTGTGTCCATGGCGGTGCGCAGGACCGCGCCGATCTCGTCGTCGTTCACACCCAGGGCCACGGTCATCACCAACGTGGTGAAGACGGCGTTCGACGACAGCCGTCGCAGTGCCTGCTGTTTACGGACACGCAGGTCACCGCCACGGTGATGGCGCGAGGCCTGCGCGGTCTCCCCGTCGTATTGCAGATACACCTCGACCCGGTCGCGATGGGCACGCAGCAGCGCCAGCAGTTCGTCGTCGACGGCGATGCGCAGCCCGTTGGTGTTGAGCAGGATCCGGGTGATCGGCCGTGCGGTCAATTCGGTCAGCAGCCGCGCCAACTGTGGATGCAGAGTCGGTTCGCCGCCGCTGAGCATCAGTACGTCCAAGCGCCCGTTCTCGCGGGCAAGGCGCTGATCGACATTGGCCAGCACGTCCTCGACCGACACCACCCCGCGCAGTTCGGGCGAGGAGTCGGCGAAACAGGTGGGGCAGCGCAGGTTACAGCTGTCGATGATGTCTTCGAGGAGAATGCAGGTGTGCTGGGTCTGCATCTCGGGCAGCCCCCGTAGATACGCCGAGGGCACCGGGTCGAAATTGCCCACGGTGTCGGGCAGGTGCGCTTTGGTCGGAGCGGTCCATTCTTCGAGGTAGGCCAGGATTTCGGGGTCCTCGTCGTAGAGGGTGCGCACCATGCCGTGGGTTCGACACCCTCGTTCGAGAAAGACCTTCCCGTCGCGTTCGGCGAGCCACCCCGACAGTCTCGCGACATCGGGCAGCGCGGTGTCGGGGTGTTCGTCGTGGCAGCGGGGACAGAACGCGGTCACGTAGCGCAGGATCCGATCGCCCCGCAACGGCATCCCGGTCATCGCGCCATCCCGAACATGCCCGTGTACAGCTCCGGGTTGATGGCCGTGCACAAACCCGCCGTGCACACCGTGACCAGCGACCACCCGATCATCAGCCCCATCCCGAACCCTTTGGGCGCGGGCCGTTTGCGCCGGATCAACAGCCAGCCACCCCCGAATGCCGCTGCCGCGCTGACCACCGCGGTCAGCCCGAACAGCGCTTTGGTCGCGGCGTCGTCATCGAGGGAGGCGACGACCATGAACACGAAGAATCCCGCCATCGCGTTCGCCACGATGAACGCCATCGCCCCCGCCAACGCCATCGCCGCGACCTGACCGCCCTGGCCCGGCGGTTTCCCGCCTTGCTGCGGCGGTGGGGGCGGCATGTTCGGTGGTGGGCCAGGAGGAAAGTTCATGCCACGACCTTTCGTCGAAGTACACCGTCGTAGTTCCCGCGCCGGTAGCCGATGCTCCAGCGCACCGCGACCAGGACCAGTCCCGGCACCAGGAACCATTGCGGGCGCGTCAGATCCAGCCATACCGTGTCGTTGGCGCGGGTGAACTCGACCAGGAACCGGAAGATCGCGTACGCCCCGACGTAGAGGGTGAACAGCTCACCCGGGGTGCTGATCCGGTCTCGCAACCACCACAGTGCGCCGAAAGCGGCCAACTGGAACACGATTTCGTAGAGAAAGCTCGGATGCATCGCGACACCGGCCACGCATCCCGGGCACTGCGGCACCGTCGCGGGTGCGTGGATCGCCCATGGCAGGTTCGTCGGCCGTCCCGGTGCCTCGGTGAGCAAGCAGCCGACGCGCCCCACCGCCATGCCCAGCGCCACCGCGGGTGCGAACAGGTCACCGGTCCGTTCCCGATATCCGATGATCTTTTTCGCGATCAACACGCCCACATACGCGCCGAACAATCCGCCGAGCACGCTGCGCGCACCGAACATCCAGCTCTCGTACGGATCGAGGGTCTCGACCAGACTCGACAACCGCATGCCGATCGCCCCACCGACCAGTGCCCCGGTGACCGCGACCAGGGACTCTTCGCGCAGCGCGTCGCGGCGCCTGCACTCGGACACGAACACCACCGCGGCCACGGCGACACCGAGCGCGACGAAGAACCCGTGCGTCGGGATCCCCCACATCAGCTGCGCCACCATGGCGAAAGGTTAGCGGGCCCACGGGCCGGCACGCGTGAGTGAAACTACTCCCGAATTCGGGTACTACCCTGTTCGTTGGTGAACGCCGGTGCAGGAGTGAGTGTTTCGTTTAGAATGATGCACGGTGAGATCCTCACCCCCGGTGCCGCTCCTCGGGTACCAGCGTCAATCATCGCGATAGTTCCACCATCTCGGAATTCCATCGGATACGCAGCCATACAGGGGGTCAATCATGTCTACAGCTGTCGATTTCGCGGCCAGGCTCATCGAACCGCGGGCGATCGTCGCGGCGGGCCATTCGGCGGTTCTCGCCTACATCTCACCGAGCAGGCCGGGTGCGAACTTCGGTGCCAAACCGATCACCGCCGACTACGCTCGCGCGCTCACCGCCGCCGGGCTCGACATCGTCTCCATCTGGCAGTACGGCAAACCCGGCGACGCGACCCCCTCGGACTGGACTACCGGTTTCGAGGGCGGTCGCCGGATGGCCGAACAGGCGTCGGCCACCCACCTGAGCGTGGGCGCGCCTGAACACGCACCGATCTTCTTCGCCGTCGACGAGGACATCTCGCTGTCGCAGTGGAACAGCACGGCCGTGGAGTTCTTCCGGGGCGTGAACTCGGTACTGGGGACCGCCTGGACCGGGATCTACGGGCATTCGCGAGTGTGTGCGTGGGCGATCGAGGACGGGGTGGTCGGCGCACGCGGGGAATTCAGCTGGGCATGGCAGACGCGGGCCTGGTCGGGTACCGAACGGGAACCACGCGCGGTGCTCTACCAGCGGGTGATCGACACCCCGAGCAACCCCGGACCGATCATCGACGGCACCCGCGTCGACGTCAACGACATCCTCGCCCCCGACTTCGGGCAGTGGGCGCTCGACCGTTCGGTATCGGTACCTCAGTTCACCGAGATCGACCGGCTCGGACCCTCGCACTCCCCGCGCGAAGGGGCTCGCATCACCAATTTCCTGTTGCACACCCAAGAGGGCAACGGCACCGCCGAATCCCTTGCCGCCTACCTCAACAACCCCGCCAACGGGGTGTCCTACCACTACACACTGCGCGACGCGGTGGTGGTGCGCGTGGTGCCCGAGGAGCTCGCGTCCTGGTCGGTGCTCTCGGCGAACCCTTTCACGGTGAATCTGTGCTTCGCGGGCAGCCGGATCGCGTGGTCGCGGCAACAGTGGCTGGCCATCGACGGCGACCTGCGGATCGCGGCGTTCCTCGCTGTCCGCAGCGCGCACCGGCACGGGTACTCGACCGAGGTGATCGAGCCGGATTACCACGTCGGCGACGGGATCTCCGACCATCAGTACGTCACGAGGGCACTGGGCATCGGCTCGCATACCGATGTGGGCCCGAACTTCCCGTGGGATGTGTTCGCCGCCCACGTCGCCTCGTTCGCCGACGGGACCGGACCGAACGCGATCGATGTCCGTGCCGCCGCGTCCCCGTGGTTGGGCGCGCGGCGCACCGACGGTGAACTCAGCACACCGGACGGGGTGGGACGTTTCGCCGAATTCGAGCACGGCTACGTGTACTGGCATCCGAGCACCGATGCCCACGCCGTCCCCACCGCGGTCATGGACAAGTACGCGGAGTTGGAGTGGGAGACAGGCCCCTTGGGCTATCCGACGGCCGAGCACACCGAACTGCCCGATCCACGCGGGTCCGGCCCCGGGCTGGCGCAAGCGTTTCAGGGCGGCATGGTCTACCGGCGCGCCGGCCAACCCGCGTACTGGGTGCACGGTGCGATCGGTGCGCGGTGGGCGGCGGCCGGGTACGAGAACGGCGAGCTCGGCTGGCCGGCCTCCGACGAGACCGCCCACGACGACGGGGTCTACCAGGCGTTCGAGTTCGGCCGGATCTACTGGGTGCCCGAACAGATCGTCGCGCTGCGAAATTCCGGCGAACCCGACACTCCGCTGTCCCGGCCCGCGTGAGAGGTCAGGCCAGCAGGATCGCGAGGGTGGTGGCACCGGCGCCCAGTAGCAGTGCCACCACCACCAGGATCGCGATCAGTCGCGTCCGTGAGGTCGGTCCGGTGTAGGTTTCGTCGGCGTTCAGCATGTCGTCGATGTCGATGGCGGCGAACTCACGCGTCGATTCGAGAGGGCCGGGCTGCTCGGTCATGTGCGTGACGCTAGTCCAGGTCACTGCTCGCCGCCCCCGATACCCCCGCTCATGTTTGCGGTACCGGGGTGCGGGTGGTGGCGAGGAGTTCGTCGAGCTGCGCTTCGGCGCGTTCGGCACGGGCCAGCGTTTGTTTGCGGGCGTCGTCGAGCGCGGCCCACCGTTCGGCGGCTTCGGTGCGCACCTGCTCGAGTGCGGCTGCCGCTTCGTCGCGGCGCTGCTGGGTTTCGGCGGTGGTGGTACGGCGCAGCTCGGCGAGTTCGGTACGGGTGCGGTCGAGTTCACCGCGCGCGGTGTCGAGTTCGGTGCGGGCCCGGCGCCACTCCTCGCGTGCTTCGGCGGCGGCCTCCACGCGTTCGGCGGTGGCTTGTTCGGCGCGTTCGGTGGCACGGTCGGCGTCGGCGGCCCGCTGGATCGCCAGGTCCCGTTCGGCGTTCGCGGCGGCGATCCGGGCCTCGGCGTCGCGGCGCTGGTGCGCGATCTCGGAGTCGGCGCGCTGTTGGGCACGGGCCACGGTGTCGTCGGCTTCTTGTCGCGCCGCGTCGATGTCGTCGGCTGCTTGTTGGTGTGCCGCACGTACTTGCGCCTCGGCGTCGCTGCGCGCGGCGAACACATCTTCGGAGGCTTGTCGGGTGAGCGCGTCGACCGAGGCCACGACTTCGTCCCTGGCCGCGAGCGCTTCCCCCACCGCCTGTTCGGCGTGTTCCGCGGCCGCCACCGCCTCTTCGGCCACTGATTCCGCCAGTGCGCGTGCCTCTTCGGCCTCGCGCCGCGCTTGTTCGGCCGCCACTGTCGCCATCTCCGCCTCGGCGATCCGGCGAGCCGCGTCGGCTTGGACAGCCTGGACCTGGGCCTCGGCCACCGACGGATCCCCGATTGTCTGCAGCTCGGCGACCGCCGCGTTCAGCGTGGTCCCCAGCTGCTCGGCCAGTCCCCGGAATTGCCCGAGCAGCTCATCGGCCCGCAGACGCGCCACCGTCACCGGCCCCTGAGCCGTCACAGTGACGGTAGGGGCCGCACTCTCGGACTCCTGTTGCTGCCGTTGCCTTTCCCGCCACGCCCGCCACCGCGTGTGGTCGGGGTGATCGCAGTACTCGGAGGGACGACCCGGCCCACCGGCGCGGGTAATGGGACGGGCACAGCCCGGATAGTTGCATACGCTCGACACGGGTGAATCGTAGCGTTGGTTTCGTCAATAAGTTACGTATTACACGAAACGAAATCCGTGTCGCCCCTTCGCGAGTCGGATCCGGCCATTCCCAGTCTGACCTCCGATAAGTGAACATTATCGGTGGTCAGGATCTGAGATCGTTTCGAATGACCTTGAATGATTTACGTTTACGTTTGGTCGAAGACAACGAAACGAAATAGCTACGGAACTCATGAAAAACTGTGCTCGCCTGTACGGGCGTACCAATGACCGATTCACTGTGAGCTCGCGGCCGATTCAGCGACTGCACGAAACCCGTGGCCCTGGAAATCAGATGCTCACCCTTGCCAGTCGACATAGCGTCACCCGATGGTCCGCGGCCCAAGGCATCACACGGTTTCGAAGCTCAGGACGCCCCTGGGCGGGAGACGACCGCGCCTGTTGTGGTGATGGGTTCGCTCGGGATCGCCACCTCGGGCGTGTTCATCGCACTGGCAGCGGTCTCCCCCGTGACTGCCATCTTCTTTCGATGTGCGCTGGCCGTGCCCGCACTGTGGCTGCTCGCGCAGGGAACGTCGTCGGACGGTCCACTGTCTCGGCGGCCGGTCATGGTCGCGGCGATAGCCGGGGTACTGTTCGCCGCTGACGGGCTGAGCAGCACAGTGAATGCCGCCGTCCTCATGCTGGTCCCGGTCGGCGCGCTGGAGTCGGCGGCGCTCTTCCTCGATGAGAACCCCGCGCAGCTTTGACTATTCGGATGCGTCGTGATGCTTGCCGCCGCCTACACCGCAGCGACTCGGGGCGACCACCGTCGATCGCTTGGTTGATCGGAGCCGGTGTCCGGCAGCGGGCTGCTCACCTCCGATCTCGCGTTGCCGGAACGGAGCACTCGGGCCGTCGCCCGCGCTGTCCTCACCGCGCCGATCTCACGGACGAACGCGGGTGGCGCCTTGCCTCGTGTCGATGGCCGAGGTGGTGTGGAGATGCTGCAGATCCGAGCGGCTGATCGTCACGGCCGCGATGACGACGCCGACCGTGACGCCGATCAGGGTGTCCACGATCCGGCTGACGCCGATCTCGGGCGAGAGGTGCACCCCGAGGCCGACCATCAGCAACGCCATCGGCGTGACCGCCAGTGAGGTGAGCGCGTAGCTGCGTGCGGCCATCACTTCGGCGCTCACCTGGAACACCACAATCACCACGGCCGTCGCCCAATACCCCAGGCCCGCCGCGATCAGCAGCGCCCCGATGACCGCGCCGCCGACATTGCCGAGCAGTCGCTGGATGCCGCGCTGCACGGTCATCGCGTACGAGACACCCTGCATCGCGGCCATCGCACCCATCGACGCCCACAGCGGATGGGTGAGCCCGGCGGCCGCCGCGAACCACCCCGCGCAGGCCGAGGCGAGCGCGATGCGCGCCGCGTTGCCGAGGACCGCGCGTGAGCGCAGTCCGGACAGGCCCGTCGCCAAAAACCCCTCGGGACGCGGCAGCGCGGACGCCCCGACTTCGGCGCCACGGTCGAAAATGATGCTGCGCCGCTTGATCTTGCGCAGTTCTGCCTCGTGCCCGACCACGTCGAGCAGTCGCGTTCGGTCCCCCGCTGTCCAGTCGTCGACCGCGGCTTCCGCCTCGTCGAGCAAGGTGATCAGGTCACGGTGGTGTCTGGCATCTCCGCCCCGAACACCGCTGAGCGCCACCTTCTCCCGCGCGTGCGCGATCGCGACGCGGGCCGGTTCGACGGACCCACCGCGATCGAGCGCGGCGACAGTCGAGAGCGCCCGGGCGACGGCCAGCCGGGCGGGCCCCAGGGGTAGCACCAGCAGTGGCGCCGTCTGCGCGAGCAGTCCCACCGCGGCGCCGATCGCCGCGACCGAGCACACGCGGACGACATCGCCGGGGGCACTCACGTATCCGATCGCCGCGGTGGCCGCGAAGACGAGAATCACCGGGCCGGGACCGGTGATCCGGAATGCCGATACCGACATCGCCGCAACCGCGGCACCGACCGACATCAACGCGACCTCGGCCCACATCGGCACGTGCGCGAGGGCGAGCAGCCCACCTCCTGCGACGAAAGCGACAACCAGCACACCGACGAGCGTCACCTTGGCAGCGACCCGAACCATCGGCTCGTGCCGCGCGAAAGCGGAGGCCAGTGCACCGAGTACCGCGAAGCCGACGTACTGCCGCAAATCGAACAGACCACAGCCGACGAAGACCAGCGCTGCGGCAACGCCGACGCGCAACGAGGCCGCCACGGTCGCGTCGGCAGGCCGAACCTCGAACGCACGCCGCCAGGTGGACGCGGAGATCGAGTGCGCCAACGCGCCACGGGAGTGCCGCAGCCGGGTGGCGGTGGGCGGGTTGTGTAGGTCGGAAGTCGCGGCAGGCACGCTGCCATCCTAAATGTATTTTACTAGTAAAGTATATCTGAAATAGTGTGAGACCGATCGCTAGGATGAGTACATGGCCGACACCTCCCCCGACTTCGTCGACGGCGTTCGAGCCGAATGGGCCGAGACCTATCCCGAGGTGGACACCTCCACGATCGAGGTGATCGGGCGGATCAACCGGATCAGTTCGCTGGCGCTGCACCAGCTCGACCGGGCACTCGCGCCGAGTGGCGTCAACCGCGGCGAATTCGACATCCTGTGCGCCCTGGCCCGCGCCGGCCGCCCACTGCGCGCCAGCGAGGTGACCGCGAGGACCATGACCAGCGGCGCTTCGACCACCAAGCACGCCGACCGGCTGACCAAGATCGGACTGGTCGAACGGCTGCCGTTCGAGCGCGACGGCCGGGTGGTGCTGCTGCAGCTGACCGCGGCCGGGCGCGATCTCGTCGACACCGAACTGCCCAGCCGCGTAGCACGCGACCATCGGCTGCTGGAGGGACTCGATGAGCAGGAGCGGCAGACGCTCGCGACCCTGCTCCGCCGGGTATCGCGCAACACCGACGCGGCCGCCTGGCCGGCCCCCGGATCATGAGCCTTCCCGGCGGCTTGGCCGTCACAGCTGCGCACCGCGTCGGAGGGTGATCACACCGGGACTGCTCGGACCTCAGCCGCTCAGCGCGGCACGCATGGCCTCGGCGGTGGCGGCGGGGTCATAGTCCTCGGCGACCCCGCCGACCAGGATGATGTCGCCCTCGATGTGCCGCGAGCGCAACGGCGCGATCTCCTGGTACGCCGGTGAGTCCCACCAGGCGCGCGCCTGGTCGATCCCCGGGAAGCCGATCATCACGATGCCCCCGCTCCAGCTGCCTTCCTTCACTTCGTGTGGTGTCACGTGCACGAGAAAGCGGCCTCCGTACGGCTCGAAGGTGGCGGGAATGCGCTCGATGTAGTCGGCGATGTCCGCGTGCAGCGGGGCGTCCTGCAATCTGGCGATGGCGTAGGCGGTCATGATTCTCCTCGGCTCCGTTGCGGCTCGATGCTCGAAATCGCGTTGTCGTCACCAAGTTAGGTGGCCGACAGCGATCCGGAATCTGTCGTCTATAGGTACTGAGGAGACAGCCACCACGGCTCTACTGCGGCGCCTGGAAGCCGCCGATCTTCTGTTCGAGCAGTTCGGCAAGCCGCAGTGGGGTGCGGTCCTCGAACTGCGGGCCGATCAGCTGCACCCCGACCGGTAGGCCCTCGGGTGAGCGTCCCGCCGGGATGGCGGTGGCGGGCAAGCCGGGCATCGTGGCAACACCGGCCCAGACAAGCTGGTCGAGATACGGGTGATCCGCACCGTCGATGTCGAGCCGGCGGCCCACCAGGTCGGGGTCGTGATCGTGGGCGAACGCGGGCGTGGGCGTGATCGGGCACACGACGGCATCGAATTCGGTGAACAGTCGCCGCCAGCCGGCGCGGTGGAGTTCGCGACTGTTGTTCGCTTCGAGCCAGTCGCGGTGGCTGAACACCAGCGCGCGTTGGCGCACCGCGACGAGACTGCGATCGTCGACGCTCAGCTGTGCGACTCGGGTCCGTAGTTGCTCGTAGGCGTCGACGGGAAAACGTGCGCCCGCGCCGGCGAACAGCAACTGCATGTAGACCGTCGCGGCTTCGGCGAGATCCGGCAGCAGGGAACTGTGTCGTGCCACGCGGGCGCCACTGTCGACCAGCGCGTCGGCCACCCGGTTCACACCTGCGCGCACCGCGGATCCGGTCGGGATGAGCGGATGCTCGTCGAGGATCAGGACACGGAAGTCGGCGAGTCGCTCATGGCGCGAAGGCGGTAGTGCCAGGTCGTATGCCACACCGTTCGTCAGCGGGTCCGGTCCCGCCATGACGTCGAGGAGCAGGGTGAGGTCGCGAGCCGTACGCGCCATCGGACCGACAACCGCGAGGTCGAGATCGGTCGGCAATGCCGTCGCGGGCGGTGCGACCATGCCGCGGCTCGCGGCCAGCCCGAGTGTCGGCTTGTGTGCGTAGACGCCGCAGAAATGCGCGGGGGTGCGCAGAGAACCGCCGATGTCGGACCCGATGGACAGCGCACCGAATCCGGACGCCAATGCCGCCGCGGACCCGCCGGAGGATCCACCGGGGGTGCGAGCGTGATCCCACGGGTTGTTGGTGGTGCCGTAGATCTCGTTGAAGCTCTGCACGTCCTGCAGTCCCAGCGGCACATTGGTCTTGCCGAGCACCACCGCGCCCGCAGCGGCGAGCCGCGACACCTGCACCGCGTCCGCGGGCGGAGAGTAGTTCGCGAATTGCGGCATGCCCCAGGTCGTGGGAAGCCCGGCGATGTTGTAGGACTCTTTGACCGTCACCGGAATTCCGAGCAGTGCGCTGTCGGCACCGCGGGCGCGTGCCTGGTCGGCACGGTGTGCGGCCTGCCTCGCACGGTCGAAATCACGCACACAGATCGCATTGATCGCCGTGTCGTCACGCTCGATGCGGCCGATTGCCTCCTCGGTCAGTTCCACCGATGACACCGCACCCGCCCGCAGCGCGGAGACGAGTTGTTCGGCCGATTGAAAGCTCCACTCCATGAATCCGACCGTACCGAGCTGCCGTGGGCTCTCGCTCTCGCTGCGCGCGCCCCTGTCCGCCAGATATGACCAACGGTTCACCCGCACTGCGGAATTCACGTCCAGGTTGTGCCGTCGACAGAGAATCATCCCAGTTCACAGCGCCGACGCCACGGGGCACAGGCGCACGTCGGCCACGAAATACCGCTGCGCACAACGCGAGGGATGTCTCACTGCGCATCTCGACGATCGAGGTTTTCGACAGTGGGTGTCCTGGGTAGTTCGTTCAGGGCAGTCGCCCCGCCCTCAACGGATGGACCGCGCTGCCGCGGTGCCGACGGTCGTCCGCCGACTGATCGGCACCGGAATCTCGCCGAATCAACTGCCAGGAGAAAAATGCGTTCTGTCACAGCCGGTGCCGTCGCGGTAGCCGTCGCCGCCACCATCGCCTGCCTCGCCGGGCCGGCCAATGCCGTCGACAACCCCGCGGAGCCCAACGAGATCATCACCATCGACCTCAATCTGCTCGGGTGCTCCATCGGCGCCGGGCTCGGTGGCGAACTCGCCGCCGCGTTCACCGGAGCTACGACGGGCTCGGCCACCGGATCGAGCAGCAGCGTCGACACCGGCTTCGCCTCCCGCCTGCGTGCGGCCGGCTGCTTGCCGTCCTGGAAGTAGCCAGACGAACACCGACGCCGAGTCACCGGGACGCTGTCCTGCTGGTGACTCGGCGTCGGTCTCGTACAGAGTCCGCTGGCGGCCGACTCCCGCTTCGGGTACGACTGGAGGCGAGCAGAGGGGGAAGCTGTGCGGGAATCGAAAAGCGCGACATCAGCGATCGGTCATGGGGCAGGTGGGCGAAGAGTGCGTTCCACCGAGGAATGGCTCGCCTACTTCCAGCAGAATGCGCTCCGGCAGCGTGAGATTCCGTGGCAATCGAACGGGGTCGGGGCATCTCCCGCCGAGATGGCGCCCCTTCGCCGGTCGCTGCAGGCCTGGCAGCTCGGCGAAACATCGGATGGACAGCATCTGGCGGCGTCCGCTGACCGATTTGCCACTGCCACCGACGATCCCGCGTATCGCGATGTCATCGACCTGTTCATCCGTGAGGAGCAACGCCACGGCGCGCTGCTGGGCCGGATCTTGGACGATGCGGGCATCCCACGGCGACACGCTGATTGGGGCGACACACTCTTTCGCAGACTTCGGTACAGCATCACCGACATCGAGGTCTGGACCACCCCCGTGGTCATGGTCGAAGTTCTGGCGATGGTCTATTACAACGCGATCCGTCGGGCTACCGACTCACCGGTCCTGCGTGCGGTCTGCGCCCAGATCCTCGCCGACGAAGTGCCCCATGTGCGGTTGCAATGTGAGCGACTCGCGGTGCTGCTGCACAACCGCTCCCGCACCCGCTACCGCTGCACCATGCTTGTCCACCGTGTCCTGTTCCTCGCAGTGATGCTCCTGGTGTGGGTCGGTCACCATCGCGCGCTGCGCGCCGGCGGGTACACATGGACGCACTACCGCCGGGCCGCCTACACCACGATGAACCGAGCATGGCGACGCATGGATCCGCAACGCTACGTCTGGACCTGATTCAGCCCAGCAGCTTTTCGATCAGGTCGGCCGCGCGCATCGTCCCGCCTTCGGCGTGTGTGTCGGCGCGCAGCCGAGCGCAGCGGCGAGCGACGTCCGGATCTGTGACCATGTCGTGCA
This sequence comes from Nocardia sp. NPDC056541, assembly GCF_042794235.1. Classification (NCBI taxonomy): domain Bacteria; kingdom Bacillati; phylum Actinomycetota; class Actinomycetes; order Mycobacteriales; family Nocardiaceae; genus Nocardia; species Nocardia sp. NPDC056541. Next base: position 24,070 of record NZ_JBHTUD010000009.1, on the reverse strand, counting down.
GAGCCTGGCGGAGGTTCGCGGCGGTGGCGTCCGCGGTGTCGATGCGGCGCGCAACGCCCAGTTCCACGAGCCGGTCCGCGTTCATGAACTGCTCGGCGCCCTGGGGCACGGCGATCATCGGGACACCCGCCAGCAGTCCCTCGCCGCAGCCGCCCATGCCGGCGTGGGTGACGGAGGCGTCCGCGCGTTCCAGGATCGCCCGCTGGGGAACCCAGGAGTGCACTTCGACATTGGCGGCGATGTCGCCGAGCTCGCTCGGGTCGGTGTGTTTGCCGATCTGCAGAACGACGTGCCAGCCGGGGAGGCCGCCGAAGGCTTGGAGGCACTGGCGGTAGAACTCGGGTCGGCGGGTGTATGCCGAGCCCAGGGAGATCAGCAGGACCTTCTCGGCGTGGGCGGGGCGGTCCCAGCCCGCTGACGGGCGGGTGTCGAAGCAGGGGCCGACGAAAGTCACTGTGCCGGAATCGACTCGGTCGGCGTGCGGTTGCATCGCTCGGGGAATCAGCGCCAGCGCCTGGTCGGGCACGCCGGAGAAGTCGTCGACATCGGTGGTCGCGGCACCGCAGTCGGCGAGCCAGCGTGTGAATCTCGCCTGGTAGTCGTCGGCGCCCGGCAGCTGCCGCAACGGTGCAGCGACTTCGTTTTCGTAGCCCTTCCACGCCACGAAAGTGGGCGAGAGCTGGATCATGTGGCGGTGTTGGGTTTCGGCGAGGGCGCGGCCGGCGTAGGCGCCGATGTCGTAGAGATAGAGATCTGCGGGGTCGTGGTCGTAGGCCGCGCGTAGCTGAGGCAGCGCGAGCTGGGCATTGTCGAGGAACAGGTTCATCACCGCGACAGGGTCTTCGGGCCAGGTGTTGTCGGCCACCGGCAGCATCGAGGTGCACGCGATCAGCTCGGCGCCGGCTTCGGTGATCAGGTCCGCGACGGCCGGGTCGTTGGCGTAGGTGACGCGATGGCCCCGAGCCACCAGCTCACGGATCACTTCCAGGCTCGGCAGGACATGGCTGACGATGGGGATGCCGATCATCGCGATATGGGCTGGACGAGAAGGCATTTCGCTCACTTCGAGGATTCGGCGGCGGCTTCGAGGTCGTCGATGCTGCCGGACATGATCGTCGGCACGTGTGTGGTGATGTGCTCGGCGGGCCAGTCCCACCACGCGACTGCCAGCAGGCGGGCGATGTCGCGGTCGCCGAAGCGGGTGCGGATGAGGCGGGCGGGATTTCCGCCGACGATGCCGTAGTCGGGGACGTCGCCGGTGACGACGGAGCCGGTGCTGATGATGGCGCCGTGGCCGATCCGCACGCCGGGCATCACCGTCGCGCCGTTGCCGAACCAGACGTCGTTGCCCACGACGGTGTCGCCTCGCCCCGGCAGGCCGGTGAGCAGGTCGAAGTGGTCCGACCAGGAACCGCCCATGGTGGGAAACGGGAAGGTCGACGGGCCGTCCATGCGGTGGTTGGCCCCGTTCATGATGAACCGCGTTCCGGTGCCCAGGGCGCAGAACTTCCCGATGATCAGTTTCTCCGGGCCGTAGTGGTAGAGGACGTTGCGGGTTTCGAAGGCGGTCGGGTCGTCGGGATCGTCGTAGTAGGAGTACTCGCCGACTTCGATGAGCGGTGAGGTGATCAGCGGCTTCAACAGTACGACTCGCGGCTGCTCGGGCATGGGGTGCAGCACGGTCGGGTCGGCGGGAACAGGCGAGTGATCGTGCTGCACAGCGGAACTCCTTCGGCGCGTGGGCTATCCGGTGGAGGCCGAACACCTACGGCTTCCTAATACGACAACTGTCGCACTAAGCTACGACGGTAGTACTGTCCCGTCAAGCGATCGGATTGCCGACAATGAGATCCGCATCGGATGCTTCCGAACCCCCGTCCCCGGCACGCTCGCGTCCCGGTGGCCGAACCGCCCGCATCCGAACCCAAGTGCTCGACGCCGTCACCGCCGAGCTGGCCGAACACGGCTACGACGCGCTCAGCATGGACGTGGTCGCGGCCCGCGCGAACGTCCACCGCGCCACGGTGTATCGCCGCTGGCACGACGTCGGCGGCCTGCTCGCCGACCTCTTCGACGCGGCGGGCGGCCGGCAATGGCACCCCCGCGACACCGGCTCCCTACGCGGTGACCTCGCCGCACTCAACCACGAGATCCAGGATTCGTTCACCGAGGTGCCCTCGCTCGCGATGGCGCTGATCGCCGCCTCGTTCCGATCCGAGGAAGCCGCCCGAGCACTGCGTCGCCTCTGGGATGACCGCTACACCCAGTCCGAGATCATCGTCGAGCGCGCGATCGGTCGCGGCGAGCTGCCCTCCGAGGTCGACGCACGAGCCCTCCTGATCGCCGCGACCGCACCGATCTACCACCACCTGGTCCTGTTACGTACCCCACCCGGTCCTCATCTGCCCGACCTCGCGGCGACCAGCGCCGCCCTCGCAGCAGATGCGGGCGCATTCACCCGATGACCCCTCCCACCGATCGGGGACGCGGTCACTGCGAGGACGGCGAGGCGGCACGCGAACGGCTACGTGCGCACCAGCTTCGAGACCCTCGGTCTATACGAGGGTTCCGTGGCCGACGGTGACGTTGCCGTACAGGTTGCGCGCGAAGACCTGAACGGCCTCTCCGTTCCCCGTCGACTGATCGACGGGTTCCATCCGGTTCTGCACACTGCCGTGCAGGGCGTTGACCTCCAGCCGCGCCGCGCTACCCGGCCGGATGCCGACCTCGAGATCGCCCATCGACGTCTCCAGTCGCAGCACCCCTCGCGCGGCCTCGTCGACGCGGATGTTGCCCTTGGCGGTCTTCGCGCTGACCGAACCGCTCGGGCGTTCGACCACGATGTCACCGGCGGACACTTCGAGATCGCACCGGTCGAATTCACCGACGCTCACCAGTCGACCCATCGCGAGGGTCGCGTCGAGAGCGGAGCCGATCGGCACCTCGACGGTCACCGAGACCGACGGGTTGCCACCGAACGGGGTGAAGGACTTCCATTTCTTCGGAGCCTCGACCGTGAGCGTGCCGTCGGCGAACTCGACCCGAAGCTGTTCGGCGGCACGGACATCAGCCTTGCTGGCGGTATCGACCGGGCGGACCTCGACCACAGTGTCGGCGCGATCGGAGGCAACCACGGTGACGTCACCACAGGGCACATCGACGGCGACGGCGACCGGCTGCGGCGTCTGGAAAGTAGGCATCTGTACTCCTAGGCTACGAAGGTTGTACGTAGATGTATACGTACATTGCGTGCTCTCACTATAAGTAGATGTATACGTATAGCGCAAGCGCGAGTTTTCGCCTGTGCACAGATGATCAGGGAGCGAGCCTCGCGACATCGGGCGCGTAGACCGTCATCCAGTGTGGACGCAGGCGGTAGTAGACCACCTCGTTGTCCCAGTCGAAGGCGTCGCCGCCGTAGAAGTCCTGGAAGTACGCCAGCAGTTCCGGCCAGCCCGTGCCGGGCTCGCCGCCCAGCGGGTTGAGGATCTCGACCGTGCCGTGGGTGAACACGCCCAAGTTCTCACCGCGCAAGTGCGCGACGCTGGCAGCGGGCCTGGCCGCGAGGTGGCGCGCCTTCGCGGCAGTGCGCGCCGTGCCGAAGTGCCAGTGTCCGTGCAGGAAATGTCCGTCTACCGCGCTGATCCGAGGTTCACCCTTCGCCGTCACGGTGGACAGCGCGAGGGTGCACATGCCGGTGAGGGTCTGGGTGAGTTCCGCTGCGGTCAGCGTGTTCTCGGCGTCGATGATCGATCGCAAGTGGGATGTGGCGCTGGTGAGCGAGGCGTCGAGAAGCGCCTGAAGTGCTGCGAGATCTTCTGGAGTTTCACGCAAGGCGGTCCCTTATCTGTGGATGGTGCGGCAACGGACGATTCCCATCCTCGACCACAACCTTGACATCTTGTGTCAGGTTTCCGTCCGATCTTCGCCGCCCGACAGGCAGATCGACATTGCCCGGCGAGGGCGTGCATCAACGTCTTCGCGTCGGGGAGTCGGTCGAGGTCCAGCTCCTGACAGCGGCGGCGAGGCGACCGTTGGACAGGCGTTGACAGTGAATTTACTATTTTGTAAATTACTCATACGTCAATAGGAGGAGTCGGCTTGCTGTCCGTGTTCTGGGACCACATCAACAACCCTTTGATCTACGCAGTTCCGTTCTTTCTCGTCTTCATCGCCATCGAAGCGCTGAGTCTGCGCCACGCGGACGCCGAGGACACACCGCGGGCCTACTCGCCCATCGACTCGCGCACCAGCATCACGATGGGTTTCGGTGCGATGGGCGCGATGGCACTGTTCAAGCTCGCGACGCTGTTCGTGTTCGTGATCCTCTACGCCGAGCTGGCGCCGTGGAAGTTGCCCACCGGCTCCTGGTGGTACTGGCCGCTGTTGCTGGTGGTCGTCGATATCGCCTGGTACTGCAATCACCGGTTCTCCCACCGTGTCCGCATCGGCTGGGCCGCACATCAGGCACATCACTCGAGTGAGTACTTCAACCTCGGCACCGCCCTGCGACAGAAGTGGAACCCCTGGTCGGAGGCGATCTTCTGGGCGCCGCTACCCCTGCTGGGCTTCGCACCGTGGACGATCTATGTGGCCTTCGCCTTCAACCTGATATACCAGTTCTTCACCCACACCGAGACGATCGACAAGATGTGGCGCCCGCTCGAATTCGTGTTCAACACCCCGTCCCACCATCGCGTCCATCACGGCAGCGACCCCGAATACCTGGACCGCAACTACGGCGGCATCCTGATCATCTGGGACCGCATGTTCGGCACCTTCCAGGCGGAACTGCACACTCCCACCTACGGTCTCACCACCCCGGTCGGCACCTACAACGTGCTGCGCCTGCAGTACCACGAGTACGCCAACATCGTCCGCGACGTTCGCCGCGCGAGCCGGTGGCGTGACCGGCTCGGCTACGTCTTCGCGCCGCCCGGGTGGCAACCGGCTGTGCGGGAACCCGTGGTGGGTGTCGCGAAGAAGCAGGCGGCATGAATTCCGTCGACGCCGCGGCCCTCGTTCTCCGGCTCACCCTCGGCACCGTCGTCCTCGCTCACGGCATCAATCACGCCTGGGGTGACGGCAAGCTGACCGGCACGGCGGGCTGGTTCGCCTCGATGGGTCTGCGTCCAGGGATGGTGCACGCGGTGCTCGCCACGGTGACCGAGATCGTGGCCGGCCTGCTGCTCATCGTCGGGCTGCTCACGCCTTTCGCCGCGGCCGCGGTTGTCTCGATCATGATGGTCGCCTTGGTCACCGCGCACCGAGACAACGGGTTCTTCATCTTCCGACCCGGCCAGGGCTGGGAGTACACCGCCGTCCTCGCCGCGACTGCCGTGGTCATTGCCATTCTCGGGCCGGGTCGCTGGTCGGTTGATCATCTGGTCGGCATCGCGATGGACGGCACAGCACCGCTGATGATCTCGGTCGTGCTCGGCGTCGTCTCTGCGACGCTGCTGCTCGGTGTGTTCTGGCGGCCCACACCGCGCGACAGCCGCTGAGCGAGGTCAGCCCTCCTTGATGCTGTTCAGGAAGAACTCTCGGATATCGGCGGCGAGCAGGTCGGGAACCTCCATCGCGGCGAAGTGACCGCCTCGGTCGAATTCCGACCAGTGCCTGATGTCGTAGAGCTGCTCGGCCAGCGGGCGCACCGACTGGGTGATGTCATGGGCGAAGACGGCGACGCCCAGAGGCACCGGGCACGGCGCGCTCCCCCTCGCCGATTCGCGGTGTAGCCGTGCCGAGGATGCCGCGGTGGCGGTGAGCCAGTACAGGGAGATATCGGTGAGCATCCGGTCGTCGCTGATCGGTGAGCGTGGATCTGTCCATTGCGCGAAACGTTCGGCGATCCAGGCGAGTTGGCCGACGGGCGAGTCGGTGAGCGCGTAGCCGATGGTCTGCGGGGTGGCGGCCTGGAGCGCCTGGTAGGGCGGTCGATTCGCCATCAGCTGTTTGATCGTGCCAAGTCGCGCTTCGTCGGCGTCGGAGAGTTCGACATCCGGGTTCGGCCGCGTCGGCAGGTAGTTCACATGGACGCCGACAACGGTGTCCGGCGCCACCGCTGCGAGCGACTGGGAGATACCCGAGCCGAAGTCGCCACCCTGCGCGCCGTAACGCTCGTAGCCGAGCCGCCGCATCAACTCGGCCCACGCGCGCGCCACCCGGGCGATGTCCCAGCCGCGCTCGTGGGTCGGCCCGGAGAAGCCGTAGCCCGGAATGGACGGGATCACCAGGTGGAAGTCGCGCGACAGTGGCTCGATCACGTCGAGGAATTCCAGGAACGAGCCGGGCCAGCCGTGGGTGAGGATCAGGGCGAGCGCGTCCGGCTTCGGCGAGCGGACATGGACGAAATGGATGTTCTGGCCGTCGATTTCGGTGGTGAAGTGCGCGAATTCGTTGAGTCTCGCCTCGTGCGCTCGCCAGTCGTAGCCGGTGCGCCAGTATTCGGCGAGTTCCTTCAGCCGCGCCAGCGGGAAGCCGTAGTCCCAGCCGGCATCGGCGAGCTCGTTGGGCCAGCGGGTGCGGGCGAGGCGGTCGTTGAGGTCGTCGATATCAGCCTGGGGGATGTCGACGCGGAACGGCTCGATCATGGTCTCAACTCCTTCGTCTACCCAACGTTCGGGTGACTAATGTTTGTGTGACCAACGATATCGCGATCGTTGGTCACACAAACGATTTGTTAGAGTTGTCACATGCAACACCCACCCGAGCCGACCCCAGCCAGGTGGAAAAGCCTGCCCACCTGGCTACTCACCCAAACAGCGAACCACGCCCACCGCCTGGTCAGCGATGGTTTCGCGGCCGCCGACGCTCGCGGCTACCACTACCGGATCCTGGCCACCCTCGACGAATTCGGTCCAGCCAGCCAAGCCACCCTCGGTCGCCGCAGCGGCATCCACGTCAGCGACATGGTCGCCACCATCAACGAACTCGCCGAACTCGACCTCGTCGACCGCACCCCCGACCCCACCGACCGCCGCCGCAACGTCATCACTCTCACCACCCCGGGCAAACGCCAACTCCGCCGCCTGGAAAAACAACTCGCCCACAGCCAAGAAGAACTCCTCGACCCGCTCTCCCCCGGCGAGCGAGACCAACTGACCGAGCTGCTCTCGAAGCTGCTGGACCACCACGATCAACAAACCGGGAACTCGGACCAGCCGCCGCACTGAATGACCACGGCACACCAATGATGGACACACGCGCAGTGTCGGTCGAGCGACAGCACTGGTTGCGCCTCGTTCGGTGCGGACAGCCGAGCAGGCCGCGCTGAGCGATTACCTGGCTTGCAGGAACTGCCCGGCGTGCACCCTGGTGCCGAATCCTTCGGCGAAAACACCGTATTCGTAGAGCACGTGCCCGGCCACGATCGTGGCCGCGACGGCGCGGTCGTTGCGGTTGACCATGCGGTCGACCCCATCGAGGCCGGGCATGGGCGATTCGGCGTAGGCGGCACTGGAACCGTCGAAGCCGGCAGGGTCGATGATCGCGATATCGGCGCGCGACCCGAGGGTCAGGTGTCCGGCGTCGAGCCCGTACCAATCGGCCAACTCGCCGGTGAGGCGATGCACCGCGGCCTCGAGGGGCATGAATTTGCGGGTGTGTACCCGCTCGAGCATCCGGACCCCGAAGTTGTAGAAGGCCATATTGCGCAGGTGGGCGCCGGAATCAGCGAACCCGACCTGCACTTGGGCCGATTGCTGGAGTCGATCGAGCACATCGTCGCGGTCATTGGCGATGGTGGTGCGCCAGCGCAGGTCCGTACCGTAGGCCACCGCCAGATCCAGCAGCGCGTCGACCGGGGAGACGCCCCGCTCGACCGCGACCGAACCGAACGACTTTCCCACCACCGAGGCGTCCGGGCAGGCCACGATCTCGGCGTCGTGCAGGTCGCGATGCCATACCTTGAAGCCGCTCGCCGTCATCTCCTCGCGGAAGCGCTCTCGGAAGGTTTCATCGTCCAGCAGTTCGCCGCGGGCGATGACCTCACGAATGTTCAACGCCGCCGCACCGGAACCGAATTCCTCGAATACGACCACGTCGATACCGTCGGCATAGACCTCGAACGGGACCGGTAGGTGCTGCCAGCGGAACCCGTCACCGCCGAGTGTGTTGACGATCTTCGCCGCGGCGATCGCCATGCGTACCACGGTGCGGTCGGCCTTGACGTCGGCGGCACTGATGATGGTGGTCTTGAGCGGCTTGCGCTTTCGGCCCATGCTCTGGGCGAAGTAGCGCGCCATCTCCGAGCGTTTGGCGAGATTGGGTGTGCTCTGATGGATCCGGCCACGCGCGCGCAGCAGCGCGTTGAGCGCACCGAATTCGCGCCAACTGGCATAGGTCGAGGGCAGCAACCGTGCCGGCCAGCGGGTCCCCTCCAGCTTGGAGAACGAGCTGCGGATCGTGGAAAGACCGACGAATCCGGCATCGAGGGCGGCGGTCAGCATGGCTTTCATCCGCGCCAGCTCGGCGTCGGTGGGGACGACACCCGGCGAGGTCGCGCGATCCAAACCCATGACCGCGGCACGGATGTCGGAGTGCCCGAGAAATCCGGCGATATTGCAACCGAGCGGTAGTGCGTTGATGGCATCGACGTAGGACTGGGGATCGGTCCAGGTCTTGTGCTCCTTGACCGCGGAATGCACTGCGTCCCAGGGCAATGCCTCGACGCGGGCGAACAGGTCGGCGCAGTCGTCGGCGTCGGCATAGACAGTCGAGAGCGAACAATTGCCGAGCACGACCGAGGTGACTCCGTGCCGCACGCTCTCACCCAGGCCCGGCGATCCCAGGACCTCGGCGTCGTAGTGGGTGTGTACATCGAGCATGCCGGGGATCACCCATTTGCCGGTGGCGTCGATCTCGCGCTCGGCAGTCGCCGACTCGATGGTCCCGAGCGCGACGATCTTGCCTTCACGCACGCCGATATCAGTGCGAACGGGTGCCGACCCCGCACCGTCGAACACGGTGCCGTTGCGGATGACGAGCGAATAGTGCGACATCAGAACCCCTCGATACTGGCGAGTATTGAAATTTCGATACTGGCGAGTATCGTCAGCATGGTGACCACAGTCAACCCCCGAATCCGCACTCCTCGCGCCGAAGTACGGGAAAGAGTCCTGGCCGCGGCCCTGTCCGAGTTCGCAGGCAAAGGGTTCGTCGGCACCACGATCGACGCGATCGCCGACGTCGCCGGATTCACCAAGGGCGCCGTCTACTCCAACTTCGGTTCCAAAGACGACTTGTTCTTCGCGCTGCTCGATCAGCAGATCAGTCGACGGATCGAGGCGGTCACCGCGCTGGCCGACGCCGCAGCCACTCGCCCCACGATCACAGCGATCGGCGATCTGCTGATGCAGGGCATGCTCGACAACCGAGACTGGCAGCTGCTGTTCACCGAATACTGGCTGCGCGCGCTCCGAGACGAGTCCGTCCGCGAGAGATTCGTACAGCACCGTCGTATCGTCCGCGCCGCGATCGCGGCGGCGGTCGAGCGCTTGGATCTCGGAACCGAGATCGACCCCGCCACGACCGCGGTCCTGGTGCTGGCACTCAACAGCGGGCTCTCGATAGAGGAATTCACCGAACCCGGTGTCGTGCCCGCAGACCTGTTCGGCACCGTCCTGCAAGCCGTCACAGCACAGCGATGACACGAGCCCGCCGACTACCTCGGCACCTGGCAGACCAGCATCTCGTTGGCGCCCGCCTGAAATTCGTAGTCGACCTTCGCGATTCGGCTGCTGATACCTGATTCGGCCAGATCGGCGAGCAACTTCTCGAGCTGCGGGTAGCGCTCCGACGAACCGATGGGAGTCAGGGGAAACAGCCGGATCTCGGTGGTGGCGACGCGTGCGAGTTCCATGATGGATTGGTGATGGAAGGTGTAGTCGAGGTCGTCGGCGTAGCTGAAGAGCAGATGGGAGCTCAGGGCCAGGTCGAAGGTGTTGTCGGTGAACGGGAGTGTGGGCAGGCGGCCTGGGATGTAGTGGTGGGGGGAGGTGCGGGTGTGGGTGGCGAAGTGTTGCGCCGACTCGCGGCGGGCGCGGTGGTGTTCGTCGGGGTCGGCGAAGAAGGTCCAGCGGTAGGCGTCGGCGTGCTCGCGGACGTATCTGTTGCCGCGGTCGGCTTCGGCGACCGCGGTGGCGGCCACTCGGTCGAGACCATCGTCGAAATAGGCTACGTCGCAGGCGGTGACATCACCGCCGCGTCGACTGACCTCGGCGGCGAAGCCGGCCGCCCCACCCGGGCAGTCCAGAATTCGGCGCCCGAGATCGTCGTCGGTGAGCGCGAACATCGCCCGGTACTCGTGCAGGGAGCGCGAGCTGACGAGGATCTCGCCGAACCCTCCGATCCCCGTAGACGCGTCGTTGTCGATCATGGTCGTCCTTCCGTTCCAGGGCCGCCTGTGGGGCCGGAACAGATGTCGTCACGACAGATCTGGCCACCCTCGGGGCGGCCGCGCACAACTCGGTCAGCCGCTAGGTCAGCGGCCACCACTGTTGCGCGAACATCATCACCCGGTGATTGAACCACGTGGAAGTTCGCTCGAGTAGGAGATTTTCACCGCTGTAGCGGATCATGTGGCGGTGAATCAAGATCGATTGAGGGTCAGGGCGACGGAATTCGCCGGCACGCTCGAGGTTCGGATGCTGGTGTGGCGTCCGGTCGTGATGATCTGCGGTCTGACATGAATCCGACCGAGCTCGCAGCGGATCTGGATGAGCGACAGTTCGCCCGGTACGAATGTCCCTGCTGCGAAGAGCCGATCGAGCGCACCTGGAACATGGTCACCCGCGACGGAATCGCCTACGCGGCGTACTTCGCCAACAGCTACCACCACACCGACCAGGCCCATGACACCTGGATCGACGTCATCCTCGGAACCTGGGATACCGAATCCGCAGACGATCATGTGACTTTCGGTTGTCGCGTCGGCCCGGTCCAGAGCAACCCGTACCCGGCGGCGACCCTGGTCCAGGCTTGCTTGGACGGATCCGCCGACGACGTCCACGGCGTGGTGCTCTCGCGCGCGGACGGCTTGGTCCACCCCCGCCTCCCGGAGTTCTGGGACGTCGTCGACTTCGTCTTGGCCAACGACCCGACCGTCACCGCACACCTGTACCAGTAGACAAGGGGTCATCCGGTGTGGATGACCCCTTGCGCTCAGTCGAGTGGACTGTGCCCCAGCAGAACTCGGCCGCTGAAGCGAGTCTGCTTCGCGCGAGGCAGTGGGTGGAATTGGCAGCCGTGGATGTCACGGTAGAGGCGTTCGAGGTCGCAGGCGCGGGAATAGCCTGCGCCGCCGGTGGTTTCGATCGCCAGGCGGACGGTGGTGATGAGCGCGTCGGCCGCGACGGTCTTGCGGCTGAGGGTGCGCGCGGCGTAGGCATCGGTGTTGGGGAAGCTCAGGTTCTCCGAGGCGGTGAACATGGCGGTGACGAGGTCCTCGGCGGTGGTGTAGGCGTTGAGCATCTCACCTGCCGACTGGACCGTGTGGGCGTCGGAACGGCCTTCCAGCAGACGCGCGGTGAGCTCGACAGCAGCGTCCGCGACACCGAGATAGGCGGCCAGCACCAGCGGAAGCGCCGCACCGATCACCACATTCAGCACCGGCGGCCACGGACCCGCCGGGCGAGTCATCGAGATCGCGGCATCGGGCACGAACACCTCGTCGAGCACGACCGTGTGCGACCCACTCGCCCGCAAACCGAACGAATCCCAGGTCTTGTCGATGCTCACGCCCGCGGCGGCCAACGGGATCGCGAAATGCAGCACCTCACCGTCGCAGCGGACACTGGTGACGAGCACATCGCCCACCTCACACCCACTCGCGGGCGCCTTACGCGCACTCACCCGATACCCACCCTCGACGCGCACCGCCTGCCCGTTGGAATCGACCCAATCCGAGGCGCCGGTACTGACCAGAATCGCACCGCCGGCCACCTTCGCGAACACCGCCGAAGCGTCCACCCCATGGTTGTGCCGCCACACCTGCGCGGCCACCAGGTGTGAGTGCATCGCGAACGCGACCGCCGTCGACGGATCGTGCCTGCCGAGTTCGCGCAGGATCTCCCCCATCTCCCGATGAGAGGCGCCCCCACCGCCGAACTCGACCGGCACGAGCGCCGCGGAGAGTCCGCTCGCTCGCAATCGATCGAACGCGGCGACAGAGATTTCGCCGGTGCGGTCCCGCTCAGGGACCTCGAGACGCAAGGTTTCACCGATCTCGCGGGCCACCGATACCCGGTCGGTGCTGGACGTGGTGTCAGAAATTGTGGAAGTCATGTTTCGAAGTTAGAAAGCGCCGCGATAACCAGATAGTCCAGAAAGTGGACTCTCCCGGTCCAGAAAGTGGACCCCGTCGGTGCGACGGAGGAGCAATTGCCGACCGCTGAGGTGCCCATGACAATCACGACCGCAGGCTATGGCCAGTACTGTCCGATCTCGCGTGCTCTCGACGTGCTCGGCGAACGCTGGTCGTTGCTCATCCTGCGCGACCTGTTCCTCGGCACCACCCGCTTCAACGACCTCGCCCGCGGCCTGCCGGGCCTGTCGCGCAGCCTGCTCGCCAAACGCCTGCGCCAGTTCGAACGGGCCGGACTCATCGAGAAACTCGGCACCGAACACCTGCTCACCGAAGCAGGCAGCCAGCTCGAGCCCATTCTGTTCGGCCTCGGCGAATGGGGCGCACGCTGGACCTTCGGCGCGCCACAGGAGGAAGAACTCGACGCCGCCCTGCTCGTGTGGTGGATGCACACACGCGTCGACACCTCCATACTGCCGGGCCGACGGCAGGTGCTGCACGTCCGGTTCACCGACGACGTTCGTCGCTTCTGGATCGTGGTCGAAGGCGCGGTGCCCTCGGTGTGTGAGACCGATCCGGGCTATCCCGTCGACGTCACGATCAGCGCGGATGTCGCTGGGCTCTACGAAGTGTGGTTGGGGCGCATGCCGCTCACCCACGCGCAACGCATCGGGCGGATCACCTTCACCGGCCCGCCCGCGCTGACCCGCCGCATGCCCGCGGTGTTGCGGTTGAGTCCGGTGGCCGGATATGTCGCGGCAACTGCGCGCCCCGATCCGCAAGCACGCGCCTCATGAGCCGAAAGGTCTTGCCGTTCAGGTGGATCCGGCTCGCCCGGCGATGCTCATCGCCCAGTGGTACAGCTCTACCGGATCTCCCAGCGTCGCCTGCGATTCAGGCCGCACGAGGACGCCGTTCGCCGCTGACAGCAAGTCGTACAGGCCCAGATAGACCCACTCCCACAGCATGCTGTCGAAGTTGTAGGACATCATCGCCCGTTCGACGCGCCCACGGATCTCGGCGATCTCCTTCGACTCCAGTCCCACCCCGTGCAACCGTGCTTCGGTCGCCCGCTGGTCCTCGGCATCGAACCAGGTGTCGAGGAACGGCTCGAGCAGATCAGCCCAGATATCGAGACGTCGATGGATCGCGATCGCGTTGCGTCGGCAGAAATCGTCCAGCCCGCGACGATGCTCAGCGTGCACGAACAGCGTCTCACCGGTGACGGTGCGCAGATATGGGCGTATCGCGCCCGGATCGGCTTCGCCGATCGCGAATACCGCGATCACGCCGTCGGGATACACCGACGCGCCCGCGAAAGGGTAGTCGACGAACCGGATTTCCGTGTCGGCGATGACCACCTGCATCGGTCCATGATGTCGGCCGGCGCGGGCTCCGACCGGGTGTCATGAACTATATGGAACAAAACGTGGCGGTAATCACTACTTGCCACGTCATGTTGGCAGCCGCCGTAATCAAAACGTTAGGATTCGACCATGGTGCGTACCGGAGCAGTAACCTCAGAGCCGTACGAACCGAATGTACCTCTGCCCCAACAGCATCCGGCCCGTCTCGAACTGGTCAGCGAAGCTCCCGAGACCGCCTCGGCGCCTGATCGGGAGGTCGACGACCACTTCCCGCGCCTGGGCGATACCAGCTTCCTCACCGGCGCTGCCCGCCACCGCCTCGCGGCCTACATCCACACCCAGCTCGCCGAACTCGAAGAGATGCAGTGACCGCACGCCGATGACATAAGCTGCGACACCGGCAACCATCGGCGGCAGAGGCGATTCACGCGGAGGAGTGGCGAGCTTGAGCGACGCATCGGTGGTGCTTCCCGAGCAGGTCCGCACCGAACTGCGCCGAGGAGTGCGCAGCGTCCTCGTCGACACCGCAGCCCTGCGCCTGGTCCGCGAACGCTTCGACGACACCCAGGCAGGCGCACTGCGCCGCTACCTCGAAGCGTCCCAATCGGCGAACACTCTGCGCGCCTACCGGACCGACTGGATCGCCTGGGCAGGCTGGTGCGCGGCCGAACACCGACAGGCCCTGCCCGCCGACCCACTCGACGTAGCCGTCTACCTGGCCGCCTCCGCCGACGCCCGACGAGAAATCGGCACGTGGGCGTTCAGCCCGGCCACCCTGGATCGCAAGTCCGCCGCCATCGCCGCAGTCCACGCCGCCAACGGACTCCCCTCACCGACCCGCTCCGACGTCGTGCGACTCACCCTGCGCGGCATCCGCCGCACCCGTCGCACCCCGCCGACCCGGAAACGACCGGTCCTGCTGCACACCCTCGACCAACTTCTCGCCGAACTCCCCGCACCCGCCTGGCCCACTGAGCCCGCGCGCCGCCGAGACGGTCTGGCGTTGCTGGTCGGCTTCGCCGGCGCACTGCGGCGCAGCGAACTCGCGGGCCTGCGCATCAGCGACGTACACGTACGCACCGACCACACCACCGGCGAACCGCTGCTCGTCGTGCACCTGCCGACAACCAAGACCGACCCGACCGGCGTCGCCGAACAGCGCATCGCCCTACCCCGCGGCAAACACCCACGCACCTGCCCGATCTGTGCGTTCGCCGACTGGGTCCGCCTGCTGGAAGTCCACGCCGACACCGGCGACGAGGGCACACGATCCTGGACAGCGAACAACCTCGCCGCCGACCCCGCGATCCACCGCTGCCACGGCTTCACCGGAACCCGGCTCAGCACCGACACCGACCGCGCGCTGTTCCCCACCATCAACCGGCACGGCTCGATCGGTGCCACCGCGCTGTCCGGCCGGGCCGTGGCCGAACTGGTCAAGCGCTACGCGGCTCGCGCGGGCCTCGACCCCGACCTGTTCTCCGGGCATTCCCTGCGCGCGGGCTTCGCCACCCAGGCCGCCCTCGGCGGCGCCAGCGACCGCGAGATCATGCGCCAAGGCCGCTGGGCCAACCCCCGCACCGTCCACGGCTACATCCGCACCGCGAATCCGCTCGAAGACAACGCCGTCACCAAACTCGGCCTCTGAACCAGCCCGTGCGGCGACAATCGGCCGTCAGTGCCGCAAACGCGATCGAAGCTCGCGAGCCACCGACAATGCCCTCTGATCAGACGATCCGGTCGAGTCGGAAGATGCGGAACTCGCGACCTCCCGAGCGCTGGAACTCCATCTCGTAGCCCGGCCAGAATTCCACGGCCTGGTCCCACACCCGCTTACGCTCGACACCGGCGATCTCGGTGACCGACACCGGGAACGCGGAGCTGCCGTCGAAGCGCGCCGATGCCGTGCGGGCCGCGCGCAGGTTCGCCGACCAGGCCGGATGCTCCGGCTTGCCCCAGTTCGAGCCCACCAGATAGAAGCCGTCGCCGTCGGGCACACACAGCAGCGAGGTGGTGCGCGGCTGTCCCGACTTGCGCCCGACCACCGTGATCTCGATCGACGGGAGCCCGGCCAGATCGAGCACACCCCACCGACCGCCGCTGAGCCTGCGCAACAGCCGCTCGGTCGGCAGAACAACGCCGGCGCCACGCATCACCCAGGGCTGCGACGCGAACACGCGCGCAAAGCCCGGCAAGGGATTCCAAACCATCCCCGAATCCTGGCTCGAGCGAACCCGGTTCGCCCACTCACGACGGTGTGCTGAGAGCCAACTCACTCGGTGCGCTGGACGGCCGATCACCGCAGGCGGACCATAGGGGCATGGACGAGGCCCGAAACGAAGCCCGGCGCACCGCGGCGCAGGCCGAAATCGGCAAACACGGGCGGCTCGTTCGCGGCCCTCGCGACGGCAAGCTGCTCAGCGCGGGCATGCTGCCGTTCTTCCGCCTCCGCACACCGCGTGGGTACGGGATTCTGACCACCACGGGGCGCAAGTCCGGTCTTGCTCGCCCGAAGTGCGTCCGGATCCTGCGCGACGGCGATCGCGCGTACCTGGTCCAGTTGATGCCGCCGCACGTGACGGTTGAGCAGCCCGGCGCGGTCAATTCCTGGCTGCTCAACGTCCGCGCCGATCCGCACGTCACCGTGAAGCTGCCCGACGGCACCCACAGCGGAATTGCCAGGGAGATCACTGACCCGGCCGAACTCGCCACCGCGCGCGCTCTGCTGTGCGACACCGTCTTGCTGGTCGACTTCGGCGAATGCACGCTTCACCTGCGCGGTATGCCCTCACGGGCAAAGATCCGGCGGCTGCACGAGTACTGGTTCGACACCGGTCGTGCGGTAGCCGTAGACCTCGCGGTCTAACGGAAGCCCCTCCTCTGTCTGTGCTGGTGAGTTCACCTCTTCTTTCGAACATGTCGTGAATTGAGCGATGTTTGGGGTCATGATGAGGTCATACATATGTAGATGCGCATATCTACGTAACCACATGTAATTATTGTGACAAGTTCCAGCCTCGCCGCTCCGCCTTAATTCCCCGCACTGTTCCCCTCGATGTCGCACACTGATCTCACTCCCCTCCCCTAGCCCGCCAGGAGTGCCATGCCCTCCCCCAGTGGTCGACGCATCCTCGCTACGTTCGCTGTGGCCGCTTCGGCCCTGCTCACAACCGGCCCCTCCCCCGCTCTCGCCCGACCACCCGCACCGGCCCACCTGGCGCCCCTCGGACCCGAATTCCTGTGGGGCGTGGCAGCTTCCGGCTTTCAGGCCGAAGGTGATGCGCCGGACAGCAATTGGCGCCGCTATGTCGAATCGGGGAGCACGGCCGACCCCTACCTGAACTCGGTGGACTTCCGCACTCGATACCGCTCCGACATCGCCCTTGCCGCGAAACTCGGTGTGCGGGTGTACCGCATCGGCATCGAGTGGGCCCGGGTTCAACCGCAACCCGGAATCTGGGACGAGGCGGCGCTCGCGTTCTACGACGATGTCATCGCGGCCATCACCGAGGCCGGAATGCGGCCGATGCTGACCCTCGACCACTGGGTGTACCCGGGCTGGGCAGCCGACCGCGGCGGCTGGCGCGATCCGGAGATCGTGGCGAACTGGCTGTCCAACGCCCGCCGCGTCGTCGACCGGTACGCCGGCACCGACCCGTTGTGGGTGACGTTCAACGAGCCCACGTTCTATCTGGTCAACGATCTGCGGCACGGCGGCATCGGCGCGGCCGACGTACTGACGATGGGTGAACGAATCACCCAGGCCCACAACAGTATCTACGACTACATCCACGCCGTACACCCCGGCGCTCAGGTGACCAGCAACGTCGCCTACATCCCCAGCGTCGACGACGCGGTCAGCGGACCCCTGCTCGACCGGATCTCCGCCCGCCTGGACTACATCGGCATCGACTATTACTACGGCTTCTCCCCCGCACAGCTGCAAGTCCCCGATCCCGACCGCCTCTGGACGATTCCGCTGCAACCCGAAGGCATCTACTACGCGCTCGACCACTACGCGCGGAAGTTCCCCGGCCGCCCGCTCTACATCGTCGAAAACGGCATCCCCACCGAGAACGGCCGCCCGCGCGCCGACGGCTACACCCGCGCGGATTCGCTCCGCGACACCGTCTACTGGCTGCAGCGCGCCGCCGCCGACGGCATCCCGGTGATGGGCTACAACTACTGGAGCCTGACCGACAACTACGAATGGGGCTCCTACACACCACGTTTCGGCCTATACACCGTCGACGTGCTCACCGACCCGACGCTGACCCGCACACCGACCGACGCGGTCGCGGCCTACCGGGCGATCACCACGGCGGGAGGCGTCGGCCCCGACTACCGGCCGACGCGCCCCGTCGCTGCGTGCTCGCTCGTCGACGGACTCGCCAGTTGCACCGATCCGGTGTCGGTCCCCCGGTAGGGGTTTGAAGCGTCAACGTTTGCTCTACACTCGGGCGGGTGTCGAGCACAGCGTCACGCCCCTCCAGCGCCGTGAGCGGCAGGCAAGCCCGATGGCAGCCGCACAACGACAGCCGCCGGGAGCGGATCGTGCTGGCCGCGGTCGAGCTGATCGAACAGGCGCCCGCCGGCGTCGAGGTGCCGATCATCCAGATCGCCGAGCACGCGGGGCTCGCGAAATCGGTGGTCTACCGGCAGTTCGCCGGTCGCGACGAGCTGGATCGCCGGATCAGGAGCGAGATCGCCGACCGTTTCGTCGCCGACATCGAGGACGCGCTCGACATCGCCGAGGGCTCCATCCACGAAATCCTGGTGCGCACGATCGGCGGCGTCGTCACCTGGATCCAGGATCACCCCCGATTACACGAGTTCCTGCGGACCGGGCCGTCGGAGGCCGATCCCGATATCGACGCGATGAGCGCGCTGATCGCCACTATCGCGGGGTCGACCCGGGCTCTGGTCACCGGCCTGGCCGGGGTGGTCGGCGTGACCGACGAAGCCTCGGCCGACACGATGACCTTCGCCATCGTGTCGATGACCGAGGCCACCGTCACCCGCTGGGCCAACGACCCCGAGCCCGCCCTCACCAGGGATCAGCTCATCGAGGAAGTCGCCTCCTACGCCTGGCACGTGGTCGACGGCGTCGCCCGCCGCCACGGCCTGAACCTCGATCCCGATCAGCAACTCACCGAGATCATCACCCAACGCGTCGCCGGCAACTGAATCGCCGCCGGGATCCGCTCACGCGGCGCGGCGCGCGCTGCGCTCTGGCTCGCTGCGGTAGCGCGACGCCGGCCCGTCGATACCGAACTTGCGCCACAGCCACTTGGCGGTCGGGTTCATCAGACCGAGGTCATTGGCCAGTTTGCGCATATCGCCGAAGTAGCCCGACAGGATCTGCTGGGAATGCTCCGACTTCCAGAACGCCTGCTCGATGACCTCGCGCGGAATGTCGAACTCGCGCTCGAACGACCGCGGCGGCGCCATGATCTCGTTGGCCAGCCAGCGCATCGCGATCGGGAAGGCCACCGAGCAGACGCCGCGATTGAACTTGCCCATCCGCCCGATGTGCGCGGTGAGGAAGTCACCGGCGAAGGAGATGTGACGCGCTTCCTCGGCGATATGGATCTCCATGGTGCGCAACACCATCGGCGGCATCGTCGCGCCCGCGCGGATGACGGCCTTCTGGTAGTGATCGATCGGTTCCTCGCCGCCGAGGATGCCGATGAACAGGATCGTGTGGGCGTAGCCGCCCGCCACACCGATCAGCGGCGACAACGCGCGAAACATCGGCCGCATGCCGGGCACGTCGACGTCGATGCGGTTGACCAGCTCCTGGAACATCTGGATGTGGTTGCACTCTTCGGTCATCTCGTGCAAGCAGTACCGGAACTCGGGCGACCCGTTCGGCAGCTTCATGATGTATTGCATCATGCCGCGGATCAGGATGCTCTCGAAGGCGGCGCCGACCTTGATCGAATTGGCTGTGCGCCATTTGCCGATCTCGATGCGCCGGTCCAGCGGTTGATCGCGGTACCACTGCGTAGCGCCGAGCGGGTCGATCTCCGGCGAGAGGACCCACCGCACGTCGTTCGGGTCAAGGGCGAGCTCGGGTGAATCCCAGTCGATATCGAGGTAGGGATCGAAATGACGGTCGACAGAACCCTGTGACAGGGTTGCCAGCGCCTCTCGGTACTCCTCGGTGATGGGTCCGCCACGGCTCGATTCGGTCAGCGTCATCGGTGCCTCCTCGGTTCGCGTCCGGCGCGCACGGCACTGTTATCGCCGTCACACCGTTCCCCGAGAATAACTGAGACCGTCAGTCCCACACAACCCTGGCGCGATAACGTTTTCTCCCCGCCTACTCGACGAGCAGCACCACCAACTGACGAGCCAGCTCGACATCACCGGGACCACCGAGCCAGATCAGTGGGCGACGTTGATCGAGATGGTCCAGCGCTTCGGGCAGGGATACGAAAACGCGATCGGCGCGCACGACGCAGACCTGGGGCACGGACTCAGAGACAGCGGGTCCACCATCGACATCGAGTGCCAGCGAACCGGTCGAGGCGTCGCCTGCCACCGCATCGCGAACCACCGCGTCACCGGACTCGACCGAATCCGAACCGCTGTGCACGACCTGATGACCCGGCGCGCCGGCCCAGTGATCCAGCCACGCCGGGCCCGGCTCGACCGCGGCGAGCACTGTCTGCACGCTCATGCCGTAGAGGACGTCGGCGACCGCGGCGGGCAGGCCCGCTACATCGACGGTGCGCACCAGCGATCCGTACTCGCGCAATCGGTCGACGAACCGCTCGAGCACCTCGGCCCGCTCGGTCGGATCCACGATCGCGTGCCTGCCCGCGGATCGACGCATGGGTACCCGGCGCTCGTCCTCGGGCAGGTCGAGCAGCCCGTCACGGACTCGGCGCAAGATCTCCTCGCGAGAATTCACTCGGGCACTCTCCTTCGTTGGCGACGCCGATGTCGCCGTTCACACATTCCCTCTCCCCACATACCGCGGGAACTCTTCAATTCGCTACCGTACCGACCGGTCCACATGATCCGGGCGCGGCACGACGAAGCCCAGCAGAAGCAGAAGCTGGTCGATGTTCAGGTCGAAGATCTCCGCCCGATCAGCGAAGGTGTCGCGCCCGTACATGTCGAACACGTCGAAGTTCACGGCACCGAAGAGCGTGGTCCACGCGGTGAGGGCGGACGCGATCACCCGATCGGGGGCGGCGAGGCCGAACTGCTCGCGGATCGTCGCGAAATCGGCAGCCGTCCGCGAAGAGATCGCGGGCTCGAGCACGGGGCCGTTGAGCTGACCCAGTCGGTAGGCACCATCGACGATGCCCAGCAGAATCGCGATCACGCGCACGCCCGGCGCTTCCGTGTCGGCCGCCGGTGCGGCATAGCCGGGGACGGGGGTACCGAAGAGCAGGCCGTACCAGGCGGGTTCGGCCAGCGCCCACCCCCGTACCGCTCGCGCGGCGACCCGGAAGCGGGTCGCGGGGTCGTCGGGTGCGTCGAGCAGGGCCGCGTCCACCGCGTCGCCCAGTGCGTTGTAGCCGTCGACCACCAGCATGGTCAGCAGTTCTTCGCGGCTGCGGACATACCGGTACACCGCCGACGACACCACGCCCAGATCGCGGGCAACCGCGCGCAACGACAACGCCGCCGCACCCTGCGTGGCCAGATGCTCGCGGCCGATGCGTTTGATGTCGGCGATCGTCTGCGCGCGGGCCAGTGCGCGCGGACCCGGCTGGTCGGAGCTCATCGTCCGATCATCGCCCACTCACGGCGCGGGCCGGATCCCGGCGTCCGGCCGTGTCGTCCTCGGCGGCGGCGCGTTCGATCTCGGCGGCCAAGGTCGCGCCGCCGACCGCCCAGGCCGTCGCCAGCAATCGGTCGCGGAAGCGGCTCAGGTCCACGCCCACCCCTTCACCGCCGTACCCGGTGCCCGAGGCATCGCGCACCGTGCCGACCACCTCGTCGGCGAGATCGGCGATGCGCGACTGGATCAGCGTCCGCAAGACCCCGCTGAGCGTGACGTCGATACCCACGTCGTAGAGGACCAGTGCGGCCTTGAGCATCGTGCGGTCCGCGACGAACCATCGGTGGCCGCGTCGTTCCAGGTACCCCGCCGCGGCGAGTTCGGTGAGCACATCGGTGCCACGCTCCCCCAGCATCGCGGCGAGTTCGGCATCGTCGAGGTAGGACGAGCGTTCGATCGACTGTCCCGCGCGCGGATCGAACAGCGTGCGCCAGTCGCCTGCCTGCGGTTCGGTGTCGAATACCTCACGGATGGCGTCCAGCCGCAGCCCGCGTGCCTGCATGGCGACGATGTCGCGCAGCCGGTCCAAGTGCTCGTCGGTGTAGACGACTTCCTTGCCCGCTCGGCCGGGTTTCGGCAGCACGCCGAGCGAGTGGTAGTAGCGGATGGTGCGCGACGCCACGCCGCTGACGTCGGCGAGTTCCGCTCGGGTGTATCGGGCCACCCGACCAGCATAGGTGGGCTCGGAGCCAACGTTGACAGCTCTGGCTGTCGCCATTAGCGTTACCCGCGTCACTGTCGACACCGATCGAGGAGCTCCCCCATGCCCGAGCGCACCACCGATTTCGACGTTCTGATCGTCGGTTCCGGCTTCGGTGGCAGTGTCACCGCACTGCGGCTGGTGGAGAAGGGCTACAAGGTCGGCGTCATCGAAGCCGGTCGCCGCTTCGCCGATGACGAACTACCCAAGACCAGCTGGGACCTGCGCAAATTCGTGTGGGCGCCGAAGCTCGGCTGCTACGGCATCCAGCGCATCCACCCGCTGCGCGACGTCCTGATCCTGGGCGGCGCCGGCGTCGGCGGTGGCTCGCTGAACTACGCCAACACTCTCTACGTGCCGCCGGAGCCGTTCTTCCAGGACCCGCAGTGGCGCGAGATCACCGACTGGCGCAGCGAGCTCACTCCCTATTACGAGCAAGCGAAGAAAATGCTCGGTGTGGTGACGAATCCCCACATGACTCCCGCCGACGAGATCTTCAAGGCCGTCGCCGAGGACATGGGTGTGGGCGAGACGTTCGTGCAGACACCCGTCGGGGTGTTCTTCGGTACGCCAGGCAAGACCGAGGCCGACCCCTACTTCGGTGGTGCCGGCCCCGAGCGCACCGGCTGCGTGGAATGCGGCGACTGCATGGTCGGCTGTAAGTTCGGCGCCAAGAACACCCTGGTGAAGAACTACCTCTATCTCGCGGAACAGGCCGGCGCACAGGTCATTCCGATGACCACGGTGTCGTCGCTGCGACCGCTGCCCGACGGCACCTGGGATGTGGCCACCGAGCGCACCGGCGCCTGGGTGCGCAAGGCGCCCAAGACCGTGACCGCCAAGCATGTCGTGCTCGCGGCGGGCACGCTCGGCACGCAGAAGTTGCTGCACGCGATGCGCGACGAAGGTGCGCTGCCGAACCTCTCGGACAAGCTCGGCCTGCTCACCCGCACGAACTCCGAGTCGATCGTCGGTGCCGCGACCAAGACGCTCGGGCCCGACCAGGACTTCACCAAGGGCGTCGCGATCACCTCGTCGATCCACCCCACCCCCGACACCCACGTCGAGCCGGTGCGCTACGGCAAAGGCTCGAACTCGATGGGCATGCTGCAAACGCTCATGGTCGACGGCGGCGGGCGGGTGCCGCGGTGGCTGCGGTTCCTGGGCCTCGTGCTGTCCAACCCCCTGATCTTCCTGCGCTTCATGAGTGTGAAGAACTGGAGCGAGCGCACGATCATCTCCCTCGTCATGCAGCACCTGGACAACTCGATCACCACCTACACCAAGCGCGGACTGTTCGGTGGCCGCAAGCTGACCTCCAAACAGGGCCACGGACAACCGAACCCGACCTGGATCCCGGCGGGCAACGATGTGACCCGCCGGGTCGCGGAGAAGATCGGCGGCGTCGCCGGTGGTACCTGGGGTGATGTGTTCAATGTGCCGATGACCGCGCACTTCCTCGGCGGCGCGGCGATCGGCGCCGACCGTGAGCACGGCGTGATCGACGCCTACCACCGCGTGTACGGCTACCCGACGCTCAGCGTCGTCGACGGAGCCGCCGTGTCGGCCAACCTCGGCGTGAACCCGTCGCTCACCATCACCGCGCAGGCCGAGCGCGCAGCCGCCTACTGGCCGAACAAGGGCGAACTCGACACCCGCCCCGAACAGGACGCCGGCTACACCAAGATCGCCCCGGTCCGCCCCAACCAGCCGGTCGTGCCCGCGGGCGCACCTGCCGCCCTGGTCCTGCCGATCGTCGAGATCCGCAGCTCGGAGAAGACCGCGGGCTGATTCGAACGAACCCGGCCCCGGGGGGGGCGGGGTGGAACACCCCCCCCCGGGGGCGGGCGATTTGGGATTCAGGAAAGGGTATAAGATTGGTAAGATTAAAAAAAAAA